>NZ_FOIS01000003.1:141490-509919 GCF_900110455.1 Natrinema salifodinae
GCTGCTTCGACCCTACAAGGGTTCGTCTGAAACGGTTCGCTCTCGGTCACCGACGGCGGCGACGAAGTGCTTCGACCCTACAAGGGTTCGTCTGAAACCCGATTCGTCCGACCCGAAGATGCCGAGCCCGAGGCTTCGACCCTACAAGGGTTCGTCTGAAACACGCTGACGTTCGACGACGGGATCGACGTCGTCCAGCTTCGACCCTACAAGGGTTCGTCTGAAACGGTCTGGTGATCGCCCGCACCGGGGTCGGCTCATTGCTTCGACCCTACAAGGGTTCGTCTGAAACGCTGTGGTTGTCGCCCATCGTCTCTTGTCTGTTGCTTCGACCCTACAAGGGTTCGTCTGAAACCATGCCGGAATGTCGGCTGTGAGCAGTCCTAGAGTCCACTCATACAAATCGATTTCCGTCGACCTTCAATAGCCTGCTAACCTTGGGGGGTTGACGGACAACTAAGACCGCCGATCGCGTGAACAGTATAGATTCGAAATCCGTGGTCTAACAGAACCTGTGGATGAAATTACGCTACTGGCCGAGAGGTCTGTTCGGATGTTTGCTTGTTTCACTACATTTTTATTTCCTGCGTTAGGTTATCAACATCCGCCACAAAATGCGAGTGATCATCGATTTGACGGCCGAGATGGATGCTGCCTACGATCCAGAATACCACGGCCGTCTTCGAGCACGGATCTGGGATGCGCTCCGTGATACAGAGTACGACGAACATGGAGCGGAAACGCCCGGATTCACATTCTCTAATCCGTTCCCCTGGGGCGACCTCGATGAAGGCGACGAACGACAGTTGCTCGTCTCCTCACCGCGGGAAGATCAGCTAGCGACCATCACCGCTGATCTCCTTGAGAATCCGGAGATCCATGCAGGGTCGATGCCGTTTCATATCACTGATGTCCGGCCGCTTGACCCAGATGTCGGGCCACCAGGCACTGAGGGAACCCTCGAGACAGCAACCGGTGTGTACGCCGTTACTCCGCCACAGTACCTCGACAATCCCGATAAGCATGACGACGAGACGTTCTGGCGACCGGAACACGGGATGGAAGCCTTCTTCGACTACGTGGAAACGCAACTCCAGCGCAACCACGACCGATTCATGCCGAATGGTGATCCGGGGCCGAAAGAGGTCGACGAGCCACTGTTCGAGGAGTACGAGATGATCAAGAAATACTGGCTCGATATTCAGCTCTCGGGCGGTGTCGAGTGGACAGTACTGGTCTCAAAGTGGCGGTTCCCCTATCGCATCCGCGATGATCACCACCGCCGCCACCTGAACCTCGCTCTGGATGTCGGCATCGGCCGCCGGACGCCACTCGGCTTCGGCTTCCTCAACAAGCAGATGGACGAAGCATGACAAGAGTGGCACTCGACGCTGACCGAGATCGAGAGGCCATCGAAGAGATTCTCCTCGATCGTTCCATGGCGTCGTTGTACGATGTGGCGTACCTCTACGGGAAGCTTCACACGCTGAACGCGGTGCGAGCGTACTATGTTCCCGCTTCCGAGCGACACATCGAACATATGACCCACGAGTCACGCCAAGACTACTACGACCAAGAGGTCGGTCTCATCAGTGTTCTCGTGGATTTGACTGGCGATGAACCCTCATTCGGCACCGCTACCGAGACCGATGGGGGAACGGGCGACACCATGTTCGTCGCGGAGTCTCTCGACCGTGAAAAGATGCTCCGCGTCGGCTTCAGTCGTCAACCGAGCCGGACCTCAGGACATAATATGTCCATCGCTCATGACGCGTCGGAGAAAGATGCCAGCAAATGTCCGGGGTATCTTGAGAAGATGTTCAGTTCGTGGGCTCAGTCAGATCCAGTTGTAGACGTAGCCGACGAGCACCCCGACGGATGGGTGCTGGAGCAGTTGGCTACAATCGGAGACGACAATGATCTCATTGACCAGCTCGTCGACGCCGAGGAGTTCGTTCAGAACACGTTTGGGGACGAGTTTAGTGGTGTGGTTTCGCTCAAGTTGAGGCTCCCTGAGACAGACGGGTACGTCTACCCTGGAGAAGTCGATGTGGTCAATGAAGCGACTCGCCAGCGGTGGATTGCGAAGCAGATGCGGGAGTACTCCGAAGCCAAGGACTCGACCGGTGAGTCACGGGGTCTAGTGACCGGCGAGGATGGAGAGGTATTCGGAATGAGTGACTCTCCACTCCAACGGTATCAAGGGAAGATGGCAGAAGCGTTCCCAAATCTCGATCCTGATGAGAGCTGGCGGAACCGACCACTCACACTCGATGCGACCTTTGCAGTCCTTTCCGGTACTCTGTTGCTCGAGAATTTCGTGCAGATCCTCGGCGAAGATACGACAGCATACTATGTCCCGTACGTCCCCAATCCAACGGTCGAGCAGGCGGTTGCGCTGTATGAGTTGGCAATGGACGCCGCCGACAACAGCGGAGCAGCAGTCAGCGTCGTCGAAGATGCTGCTACCAATCCGATCAATCCGCTGTACGACGATCTTCAGATCCACTACGTGGCGAGCTACACGCCAGGGAACAAGCGCAAGTTCATCGAGGAAGAGCCGTGCGTTGATCCGAAACGGATTCGCGCTATCCAGGAGGAACAGACCGAGGTGCTGCGGGGCAGCCTTCTCACGCCCGATCAGAGCGGCGGGCCACCCCTGTATCCTTCGCCGCCATACGGTCGACTAGCCGATAACGGAGACGAAGACCAGGGCAGCAAGTACCTGCGCCCCGAGAACAATACGGTGGTCATTACCGGTGTCCTCACTGGCGGCTATTTTCAGAGTACCTTCCGCCACCAGAGTACAGATGAGGACAAGGACGACCATGGGACGACAGACATCCGTGCGGAGGCAACGAGTACCTCACTCGCTTCTGACGGCCATATCGATCCGGACTGGCTCCTCAAGCAGTACGTGCCCCGACTGATCAGCGAGCAGCGGAATGCGTTCGAAGAGGGGAACGAACTGCCCGAGTCGTTACTCACCCGCCAATATGTCCAGATGCAAGCCCTCGCTCGCGCGGGTATCCTCGGAAATGCATCGTCAGATGACCCTCGAACAATCCCGATCAGCGAGGAAACTATGACTCAGACAACTGACTTCAGCGACAGAGACGATCGACTCGAACAGTTCATCGACAGCCATCCCGCCCTCGCCGAGGATGAGGAGCGGCGTGCAGCGTTTCTCCTCGGCGCACTGGTTGGTCGCGTGGCCGCGTATCAAAGCCGAAAAGGCATTTCTCGTACCGTTATTCGTCAGCACTCTATCGACGCAATGACGCGTCGCCGATTCACCGCCACCCTCAGTAAGGTGCTGGAGAAGAACGCACACTACTCGGACAACTCCGAGAGCGCAGGAATGCTGATGAACGACCGCTACATCGAGCGACTGAACGACATTGTGCATCGACGGCCACCAGAGGAGTGGTCGCTCTCGACCGACGACCTCCGGATGCACTACGGTCTCGGGCTCACCTACGGAAAGAACGACACCACACTCGAAGACGAGGATCTAGACGAGGAAGCAGCGAACGAGGCACAGGCTGCCAAGTAATTAACCATCACACACGACATCAACAATGACTGACGACACCAACGACACAATCCAGAACCGCTCCGAAATCGCGTTCGTCATCGACGCCAAGGACACCAACCCCAACGGCGACCCACTCACCGCCGATAACGAACCGCGTATCGACCCAGTCACTGGGCAATGCGTTGTCACCGATGTACGGCTTAAGCGGTATCTCCGCGACCAACTTGCAGAGGACGGCCATGCTGTCCTGATCGCGAATCCGAACGACGACGTGCTGACTCGCGAAGAGATGTACGATGACGTCGAGGAAGAGATGGGTGTCAGCACCGAAGATGCAGAACCCGAGGAACTTCTCAAGGCGTTCGTCAAAACTGCCGCCGACGTCCGATACTTTGGGGCGACGATCTCGATCGATACAGATCTCGCCGACGATCTCCCCGACCAGTTCGAGGGACCGGTGCAGTTCAACCATGGACGGAGCTATCACGAGGTCGCCCGCAATACCGAGTCCAAGCAGCTCGCTACCGTCATCGCCAACGAAAACGATGATGGCAGCAAGAAAGATCAGGGTACGTTCGCCACGGACAACCGTATCAGCTATGGTGTCATTGGATTCGGCGGACGAATCAACGACAACGCTGCCGAGGATACCCGACTCACAGAGACGGACGTCGAGCGCCTTGACACCCTCTGCTGGCGGGCACTCAAGAACCAGACCGTCACACGGTCGAAGGCGGGCCAGCAACCTCGCCTCTATGTCCGCGTCGAGTACGAACAGGACGGCTTCGAGATCGGCCGGCTCAACGACCGAATCGACGTGGCCAGTGACCTACCAGAGGACGAGATCCGAGGCACAGACGACTTCCATCTCGATGTTTCAGAACTCGTGACTGCTCTCGCCGATAACGAGGCCCGAATCAAGACCGTCCACGTCACAACCGACAGTGCAGTCGACTTTGTGCTCCCTGAGGGGGAGACGGGCGACCGTGAGGCGTTCTACGCCGCCCTCGAGGACGCCCTCAGCTCCGAGGCGATCGACACATACGACGTGTACGAGCGGTACACGAACTGATGCGCTCTGTCATCAGTCAATCATGACGCAGCAAGACCTTACTGACTATGAAGCCGCTGGCGACGATACCGCGTCAGCCGACCAGGCGAATGCGTCATCAGATTCGGCGTTTATTCCTGATACCTGTATCGGGTTTGACGTAGCCGCCGACTTCGCTCACTTCCGGAAGGTTGGAAACAACAGCGCCAAGCCCAGTTATCGTGTTCCGCCACGGACCACTGTCGCCGGTCTGCTCGCAGGTATTATGGGAATGCCGCGGAACAGCTACTACGACCTGTTCTCGCCAGAATCCTCTGCACTCGCTGTCGTCCCAAAGAATCTGCCCCATACCTACACGATGGGGATTACAACTGTCAACACGAAGGCCGACGACGCTATCCAGTACCTTCCGCACGAGAAGAGCTGGCACCATGGGGCAGAGATGCTGACACCTGAGTCCTACGTGGAGTACGATCGTCAGCGTGACACCTACGAGATGCTCGTCGATCCGGTGTACCGTGTCTACGTGGCCCTTGACGACAACGATATTCACGACGAGCTGTTAGAACGGCTTGAGAAGTCGCGGTACCACTACTCGCCGTCGCTCGGCCTCTCCGAATGCATCGCCGATATCAGAGCGGTCGAGACCCATTCAGTCGAACCGGCTGCTACGGACACTGTCGACTCCGCCACATACGACGACTCTGCGGTCGTCCCCAGACCAGGTGTTACGGTCAAGCGCGAGCGGGCACCGCTCTACATGGAAGCGACCGATAGTGGCCGGCGCACGACCGAATTCGGGAATATCACGTATGCGATCGGTGACGGTTCCCTCCCTGTAGACGACTCCCGGACACACGTGGTCGGCGAACACACTGTCGTCTTCTACTGACACACGAAGCATGTCTTTCGACCAGTACATTTCTCATCCAGCCAAGACCAGAACCGACGAGCCAACACTCCTCATCGGCAAAGAAGGGCGATTCGACGATGGCGGACATCTCCGGTTAGTTGCAGACCGGATGGTGGAAGCATGTTATGGGCAAACGCTGGCTGACGGGACGTCGGCAGCGACTGTCGCAGAAGTGATCGGCCTCACTCACGACTTCGCTAAGCTGAGCCGCTGGGTGCAGAAATACCTCCGCGATCAGTCTTTCCAGCGATCCAAGGAGTACCGATATCACGCCTTCCCGAGTGCCCTCGTTACTCTATACTGCCTGCTCGAATCCCATGACGAGATCAGTGATCACGCGGCTGAAGTGGCCACACTCGTGGTTGCGGGCCATCACGATACACAGTCTCCTCCAGAACCCTCTACGATGGCAGAGAACTACGGACGAACCACCTGTGGAATACAGGAGAAATACGAGCGAGTTCGCGAGCAGTTCGATAACATCGGCGACGAAGTGCCGGAGAGGGCTGACCGAATTATTCGTGCTGCGACCGACGGAGAAGGATCGTGGGATGATTTCCGTGAGTGGTCTGACTGTCGCATGGACCCCATCGATGGGGCACACGACCATCTCATGTATTTCGCCCGGATGGGCAATGGCTCTCCCAGAGATGACTACTATGTAGACGTGATAATACTCTGGACGGCGCTCAAATTCGCCGATCAGACAGCGGCAAGCGGGCTCAAGGATGGCGACCTTGGTGGAAGCCTTCCTGATCGGAGTAAGCTGATCGACCACGTCAACGATCTCGATGATGAGGAAGGAATATTGGCAGACCTCAATGAGCTCCGAGATCAAGCTCGAGAAGAGGCCACAACGAACGTCGAAGATCTCGTCGACTCCGACGATGTAGGTCTAATAACGCTACCAACTGGATTCGGTAAAACATATGCTGGAATATCGGCTGGCCTCCGCGCTGCCGATATTAGCGAGAGTCAGCTAGTGTACGTCCTCCCCTACACGAGTATCCTTGATCAGGTTGCAAGAGAGATCCAGTCCGTATTTGGTGTCAGTCCCTACAGTTCGTCGTTCACGTTACATCATCACCTCACAGACACCTACACTGGGATCAGCGATGAATACACTGACGCCGACATCGGGCGTTCCCCGGGCGCCCTCCATGCGGAGTCGTGGCTGAGCGGTCTCACTCTCACCACGACCGTCCAACTCTTCGAGTCGCTAACAGCCCCCACCGCAAGACAGGCGACTCGCGTTCCGTCACTCGATAAAGCTGTCGTCGTGATCGATGAACCACAAGCAATTCCCGAGAACTGGTGGCAGATAGTCCCCAAACTCGTCGAGTTGCTTGTCGACACGTACGAGGCCACAGTCATCCTTATGACAGCTACCCAGCCAGGACTCGTCAAATATGGATCACAGACACTCGAAACACGGGAACTGACGGACAACACTGAGAAGTATACTGATTTCCTTGCTGAAAACCCGCGGGTCACCTATCGGATTGATGACAGCGTCCAAGCAGAGTGGGGGGACGACGCTGCAACTATTGAGTACTCAACTGCAGGGAACCGCATAGCTGCGGCAGCTACTGATAGCAAGGATGTTCTTGCTGTCTGTAACACACGGGAAAGCGCAAAAAACCTCTACCGGCACGTAGTGCCAACAGAAATGTCAGATACAGGCAGTCCTGTTGAATTAGGGCAGATAATCCACGAATACGTAACACAATCTGGAGATCTGCCATCACCCACCGAACTTCGACAGTTTGCCCTTGATTCCGTAAATAGGTATGATTCCGACACCGTTTATGCGTATCTCTCTGGAGATATCCGGCCAGATGACCGCTCGCTGATTATTGATGCCCTTTACGATGATGGGGCAGGCGATTCGGATAATCCCGATCCGCTACTCAGTTGTGACATTTCAGTTATCCTCGTCTCTACGAGTATCGTTGAAGCCGGTGTTGACGTTAGCTTCGACACTGTGTTTCGCGACTATGCCCCGATCCCTAATATTGTCCAGTCCGGTGGCCGATGCAACCGTTCGTTCGGCACTACAACGGGTGATGTGATTGTCTGGCGGCTCAGCAATCCAGAGAACGGAGCTGGAATCCCCTCGCTGGTGATCCACGGCGGCGACGGCGGCGACGTACTTCCTCTCCTTCGACAGACTGGACGCATCCTTCGACAGCACGCGGATGACGACGGCACGATAGATGAGTCGACAATGGTTTCCGAAACAATATCCGATTTTTATATATCTCTGTTCGAGGGACCACTGGAGCCTGGCGATGAGCAGCTCGCTGTTGCCATCGACAAAGCTTCGATGTCCGCGTTGGAGAACGAACATATGATCAACGAAATCGAGGGCTACGAGGATGTTGTTGCATGCCTCACTGATCGAGAACAGGACAACTTGCTTACTGACGATGTTGATGTGAACGAAATTTTTTCGCATCCGGGTGCGCAGGTCAATACTGATCCAAGCACATGGGAACACAAGGTTACAGCGGGAGCCTCGACTTATCTGATTCTGGATGCCCGCGAACAGCCCTATCATCCAGTCTTCGGTATTCAGTGACTGCGGTTACCATATGAAGCCGCCGCGAAAGAGGACCTGTGAATACAACTGTTCTATCGGTCAGTTGGAAGTCCACAGACGACTGATCGAGACTCCCGGATCCGGCCAACATTAGCTGAGAATGTAGGTGCTGTAATTGGGGCTAATTTTGATGGCCTTTGTGAATCAAAATTGAGACGTGCGCTCGCACTGCAGATCAAGCATGTTTCGACCCTACAAAGATTCATCTGAAACACTCTACCGTTCCCTCGAACGTCACGGTATTGCTCGAGGACCCTACAAGGGTTCGTCTGAAACCGGCGCGTGTCGCGTGGCTCCCGGAGGCAAAGGTAGCTTCAACCCAACAAGGGTTCGTCTGAAACCACGCTGTAGTACGCGACCGGCGCGAACCAGACGCTTCAACCCCACAAGGGTTCGTCTGAAACAGCCTGATCGGACGGTTCTCGAGGGACGTGGCGGCTTCAACTCCACAAGGTTCGTCTGAAACGGAACTCAGTGTAGTATTCGTGGTACGGGTCGTAGGAGCTTCAACCCCACAAGGGTTCGTCTGAAACCATGCCGAAATTCCGGCTCTGAAGGCTAATATAGTCTACTCACACAAATCGATTTCCGTCGGCCCCGAGTAATCTGTGTACCCAAGGGGGTCGACGATTGAGTCCTTCTCCAGAGAAGTTGCCATGAAGAGCGATGTCTTGGTCAGTATCACACCACTCACTCAAGATCAATACGAAAAATAGCCGCCGGACGGACGCGTTACAGGCTGTAGAGTGCGTCTCGGGTATACTTCACTGCGTCAATCGTACACTCAGATGGAATTACGGTGTATTCGCCATTCCAGTAGTCACGATCAACACTGCACTGACCGTGCTCAACATGATAGGTCACGTCCCGGCCTTCGTTGTACTTCTCCCAGACCTCACTCCCTTCACCGCCAGTATAGAGACATGCCATTGGAGTGACTTCACCATCGTAATCTGGACCAAACTGAAGCGTTCCAAGATCATGCTCGTGCATGTGGCCACCACTATCAATCATGTCCTGAACCTCGCTGACTGACTCCGAGTCGATGAGGTTGTGGAGTGCTTCCATCACCGCCAGGCCTCTCGCGATCTCCGGATTACCACCGACGCCAATCACTGCAGACCGCCGTTGCTCAAACGCAGGTTCGTAGTCACTACCAATTTCAGTAACTCGTGCGGCATCCGAGTATTCGTGCCGTTCATCAAGTAGGAGGTGATTCCCTTTATCAGCGTCAGTGTAGTCCTCAAAGTTATCATGCCATTGTTCGAGTACGCCATCACTGTTGTCGTAAAAGTCACTAGCGTCGCCGCTATCGTCTAATTCTACATTCACATCGTCATGGAGAATAATTCGAATTGCGCTATATGACGTATCGTAGTCCTGAGACACCTGATAGATGTGTTCAAAGGCATCCCACAGAGCCCACCGGATTTCGTTATCAGCCATTTGGTATTCATGGTCGGTACCGTTTCGCAGGTATAGGTGGAACTCAAATTCTCCCTTAGATGTGGCTGCAACAGCTGTCGACGTAAGTCCAGCGAACGCAACAGAGCCTGCACCGATTGATTTGAGGGCGGTTCGACGCGAAATTGTACTTGAATTTATCCTGTTTGAGCTACCTGATTGGTTCGACATATTACAGGATGTCCTATAATACAGTTTTATTTAATTATTGCTGTTAGAGATAGGTAATGGAAATAATAATGTCGGCATAGTCGATTGGACATAGACCACAATAGAGAGAACTCTGTTGAGAAAGGTGTGAGAGAAGATCTCCGTCTGACTGGCATTAAAATCGCACTGCGGGGAGAAAAGCTACGGTCCCTACCCGGTAGCTAGCCCCCGTACAGTGCGAAACGCCCAGTAAATGGGTGTTACGTGGGGATTCCTCCCACATAATTAGCTTGGGTCTATATCCGTATTACTCTTACGGCGATGAAAGATTAGATTCCATATGATTCCTTGCAAATCGGCAGTAGAGACGTTCATCGGCGTTTCTTAATCCAATTCGATATATATGTTCTTGGACTTATAAGATCACAAGACTTATGCCGTGTCTTGGACGACTGCTGAGTACCCCTAACCCGGGAGGCTGGTAGTTACGCGACGATGTGTCGAACGGATGCTGGTAGTCGCCTTCCAGTGAATTGCGCGCAAAATACACAGACAACATACATACAATACATGACAAGCGAAACGACCTACCGCGAAAAGGGACGTGCAGTCGTCCTGGCCGCGCTGATGGTCATGTCCGTTGTCGCAATGTCCGCGGCATTCGCGGGCGGTGTGGCAGCAAAGCAACCGGCAAGTGCAACTAATGACGTAGTGTACACCTCTCCTGATGGAGATGGTGGATTAGACGGAGACGATCTCTGGCTAGGTCAAGAGGTAACTGTCGGCGAGTTCACCGACCAGTCCGGGTTTGAGATCCACTCCGGACTCTCTGGCAGCGATAACTACGTGACGACTGTCAAGGTCGGCGATGATAATATGGGTACTTTCGAGGTCAACGCTGATGACTTCGAAACCGGTGAACCATACCACATTCAGACGGACGGGAACACCTGGAACGACACAGAATTCTGGGTTGAATCCGAGAATCTCAACGTCGAATTCACGCGTGACACCGTCAGCTCAGACGACGAAGCTGTTCCTATTACCTTCGAGTCCGAGCGTGACGCCCAGTGGGTGAACGTCACCTCTGATAATCTCGAAACGAGTGAGCTTGAGCGACTCTTCGCTGACAGCGAGACCAACGACGGTACGGTTGCGCTAGATGTCGCCATTGAGGACGGCGACTCGACGGAACTGACCGCCGACTTCAGCAATGCTGACCTCGACGCTGGTGAATACAACCTCACCTTCGATGTGACGGATTCGGCCGCATCCGACACTGCAACAGTCGAGGTAACTGATTCTCGCCTCGACTACGCCTTCACTGACGTTGAGCAGACCACCCAGGGCGAGATCGCCAACATCACCGTTGATGTTGCAGAGGGCAGCACCCCCGTTATTACCTTCGGTGGCACTGAGTACGGATACGCTACGCACGCCGAGCTGACGAACGTCGAAGAAGAAGAAGTCGTCGTTCAGTTCGACACGCACGACGTGCACGATAACCCGTGGAGCGTCCACGAGGATTCCGACGCTGAGATCGCTGAGAGCGACACGAGCGTCTACACCGCCGACGGGTTCGACCCTGAGGACCCGCTCCCCAGCTACAACTGGGACCTGTCGATCGGTGACGAGCTTGACTCGAGCTCTTCTGACGATTACGATCTCGCCAACGAACACGACCGAGATCGACTAGTCGTTCAGGACCGCGCGGAAATCGGTGACGTGACGACTAGCACCGCACCGGAATCTGACACTCTGGAGACCGTCGACGACTTTGAGGACACCACGGTCACTGAAACGAACACGATCGCCGAAGGTGACCACCTCATCGTCAGCGTCGAAGACTTCGGTGCAGAGGGACTTATCGAAGACATCGCGAACGATGGCAGTTCCCTCGAGGGTGCCCTTACCAGCGAGGGTATCTTCGTGGAACTCACCGAACAGAACTCGGGCCCCATCGGCACCGCTACGGCCTGGAACTCGAGCACTCTTACTGAGAACGACGATGACGAGTCGCTTGAACTCACCGGCATCACTGTCGATGAGTACAGTGGCGACCTCATCCTCAAAGTCGACGTCCCTGAGGGTGCTAAGGAGCTAGAGACGGGCGAGACCTACGACTTCTCGTTCAACGTCACGCAGGCGAACACCTACGTTGACGATGAAGATGAGACATTCGGCCACGAGTCCACGATCTCGATCGAGGACCGTGAAGTCGAGTGGGACGCGATTGAGTCGCTCCCTGCTGCTGAAGACGCAACCGCAACCGGTACGACCACGGTCGCACCCGGTACGGAACTCAGCGCTGAAGCCGACTCGCCGACCGATCAGGGCGGCTTCGTTCAGGTGGCTGACGCAGTCGTCACCGCTGGCGACGACGGCAACCACCAGTTCGCCGCTGAGTTCGACCTCAGCGAGGAGACCCCTGGCTCCACCTTCGACCTCTACGTCGAGGATCGCTATGATTCCTCCGTGAACGACGAACTCACGGATGTCAACCTCACGGCAGCTGACGAGCCTGTGGTCGCCATCGACGTCTCCGGTGACGCACCCTCGGCCGTCAACGTCGACGAAGACGCGACGCTCGACGTGACCGTCACCAACAACGGCGACGCCACCGAGACCGTCGACTACCACATCGACGTCAACGATGACACTGTTGTGAGTGACGAGCTCGAACTCGAAGCCGGTCAGGAATTCACCGACAGCTACGAGTTCGACACCAGCGAAGCTGGTGACCTCGTCTGGAACGTCCACGCGAACGACGCTTCCGACTCCGGCACGCTGACCGTCGAAGAAGAGTCCACTGACGACACCGGTGACGACTCCGGTTCCGACGACAGTGGCTCCGACGACAGCGGCTCGGACGACAGTGGCTCCGACGACAGTGGCTCGGACGACAGCGGCTCCGACGGCGATGACGGCGAAGACGGCACCCCCGGCTTCGGTGTCAGCGTCGCTGCTGTCGCGCTGCTCGCCGCTGCGCTGCTGGCCCTGCGCCGCGACAACTAAGCTGTAGAATCACCGGACACACGTCCGGCCCCCTAATTTCCGCGGTTTTCTTTTATTGGTCGTCTAAGTAGTAGCAAGGCACTGTACTGTAGTTAGACCCGCTCGCTTGTCGCCTCTAACCGGGACTGCATACGTTGGACGGTCTCGTCCACACGATTTCGACTCCCCAGACGCAACTGCAACCCGTCGGGACTTTCCTTGACGTCGTAGACTACCATCGCATCGCCGGGGATGTCCTCGAGGTCGAGCGTCTCGATCAGCCCGCTGATCTCCTCACCGGCAGGGATCGTCACGTCGGCCTCGTAGCGCGGCTCACTCAGCTCGTCGACGAGGGCGCGAGAAGCCTGTGTGCAGGCCCGCTCGCTCGAGGCCTGGGGGATGTCCTCGACGATCTCGGTCCGCGGGTCGCCGTCGAAGTCGGGATGCTCGTACGACCCGGAGACGTTGTAATCGTAGTCGACCACCAGCTCCTCGCCGGCGTCGATCCCGCCAGCCTCGGGGATGTCCAGCTCGCCGGCGCCGGTCCGCAGCTGGTAGTCGAGGTTGGGGCGGTACTGCGTGCCGTTGTCGGCGCTGCGAACCCGCTCGGTCCCGGCGATGACGTCGGTCTCCTCGAGAACGACCGCCGTTCCGGACTCGGCAACGATCGACTCGTCTTCGACGCGCGCCCGGCCGCCCTTAACGATCGCCTTGAGGATCCGCCGGGACTCTTTTGTGACCTCGTAGTCGGGCTGGACCGCCGGATCGGAACCGGCCGTCCGCTGGCCAGGCTGGGCCCACTCGACGACCGTCTGGTCGCCGTCCTGTCGGACTTCGTACAGCGAGTCGGAGTCCTCGGCGATCGTCGCGAGGATGTCTTTGAGGTCGCCATCGAAGTTGCGGTTGAGGATGATCGGCGTGTCGTCGAGCAGTGCCGTCAACTCGTAGCTGTCGACGGTCTGGCCCTCGGTGCCGTAGCGGGGGATCGCCCCCGTGCCGGCGTCGCCGTACCGGGAGAGGCCAAGCTCGACGAACAGTTCGCCGGTGAGGTCCGCGAACTCAGCGCTGACGGTCGCCGAGTTGGACTCGCGGACGAAGGTGAGGCCGTCGTTCGAGAGGCCGACCGACTGCTGGCCGCCAGTATCGTCGATGTCGATGTCGAGGTCGCCGCCGCGGACCGAGAGGACGGCCTGGTAGGCGTCGAGGACGACACTCTCGAAGTCGGGCTTGGTCTGGGGGTAGTCGATCCCGCCCTCGTTGTCGACGTCGTTGTCCCACTCGTAGACGTATTGCGTGTCGTGGATCGAGACGCCGGAGACGTCGACCGCGCCCTCAAACTCGAACGCGACGTCGATCCGAAGGCGGTAGGTCCCGGGCCCGACGTCGCCGTCGGTCCACGGCTCCGTCCCGATGTTGTCGAACAAATTGCTGCTATCGCTCCCGTCGCTCGTGTACCAGAGCAGCCCGCTCTCGGTCGTGGTATCGACAAGCGTGATCCGGCCGATCTCAGCGTCGGTCTCGTGATCGATCAGTGCCGCCTCGAGCGCTGCCGGATCCGACTCGGTTTCGAGGTAGGCTGCGATCCGGAGGTCGGCGCCGCTGATCTGGTAGTCGATCTCGAAGGGGCCGAATTCGTCGTAATCGTCTCTGTTCTGATAGGTAAGGTAATTCTGGCCGATGTGGTCAGGCGACGATATTGGGGACCCAGTCCCCGACTCGTAGAGCGTCTCGTTGCTGATGTTCAGCAGGACGTTCGAGTCCTGGATGGTGATCTCGCCAGCGTCGGTCACGCCGATCGGGATCTCGTCGAGAGGGGTGAACTCCGTGACGTTGTGCCACTCGTCGGCACTGGCAGGGTTCTGTGCCAGCGCTTGGGTCACCTCGCTCTCGGGTGGGTCGACGTGCGCGGCGTAGTCGGTGTACTCCTCGACCAGCCGCTCGGCGAGGTCGTGCGCCGGCTCGGCGATGACGTCCTCCTGGACGCGACGCTCGAGTTGCGTGCCCCCGATGCCGACCAGTTCGTCGCGGCCGGGAGCGACCGAGACCTCCTCGATCTCGCCGACCGGGCGACGATCGCCGTCCTTCCAGACACGCATGGCGGCGCCCTCGAGATCCGCGTCGAGATAGGTCTCGCCTTTCGGGATCGGGATCCGTGCCTCTGGGAGCGCGTTCAGCCGCGGCAGAAGGGTTGCATCGTCGAGGATCTGCGGCGTGAGCGTCGTTCCGGAAGGATGATTGGCCTCGGCGTACCAGCCCCGCGGCGGGACGGCGCGGTCCTTGAGGCCGACACTGTCCGTCGTGGCCGTAACGGTCTCCGGACTATCTGCGTACTGCCACTGTGTTCGAGTTCGGAGAAGGTACTCGTACTCGCGATCGGGCTGTGCAGTCTCATCGACCCCTGAGGCTGCATCGTCGACGAATGACTCGACGAGGCGCCATTCGTTGACGTCGTAGTCGTAGTCGGTCCGACGCCGATAGAGTTGATGCGATCCGCGGAAGTCGTTGTTGATAGTCCAGCTTAGCGTGACGGAGGTTGTGGAGACGCTGTCGACCGAAACACTATCCGAGCCCAGGAGTTTAGTGATTTCCTCGGCGCTCAGCCATGAGCCGGTCTTATGGTCAGTCTGCGATCGGATCCGGACGGAATACTGCTCGCCGCCGAGGATGCCGTCGATGACGTACTCGAAGGTCTGGTAGCCGACAGTCGCTTCGTGCTGGTAGGGTGGATGGTCGCCGTCGGGATCGTCGTCGCGCAACTCGATTCGGTACTCGCCGTTGTTGAGCGCGTCTTCCCACGTCGCGGTCAGCGACTCGGGATTCGAGGCGTCGAGCAAGAGGCCGCTGGCATCGGGCAAATCGGTCGTGAAGGAGACCGTCACTGCGCATTCACCTCCTGCTTCAGTGGTGGTCGTATCGGCTTAGAATCCCGATTCTCAAGTCCAGCCTCTCCGACATGATGCTCGGCGCACAATGTAATGAGGTTCTTCTCGAAGTGTGCGTCATCCGGGTTATCGAAGTAGCGGACAGGGATTTGATGGTGGACGTGGAGAGCTCTCCCGCTTTCTGTCTCTGTTTTCTCACACCCTGGCATCTGGCAAACGTCTCCCTTCACTTCTCCTCGCACCGTCGTCCATGTACGGCCGTATGCAATTCCCACACTCCCACCCTTCCACCGCGGGTGGTTCTTGCCCGACAACTGATCCGAATTTAAAATACCGAGACAAGACTTCGAGCAGGTCTTACGACGGTCGCTAACGGACCGTTTGGCGCTGAACTGATTACTACAGATCACGCATGTTTTCTTCACCGCACCCCCGCCCCAATTCGGGGCGTCTTTCCCTGTTTTATCCTTTGCTTTGCAGGAGGCCGAACAGTAGTTACCGGGTTCCGAACTTGGATAGTATTCGAATTGGTCGCCGCAGTAATCACACGACGTTTCGCACCGACCGATATCGTCCTCCTGTAGACACGACCTCGAGCAAAATACTCCGTTAGAATTGCCGCTATAGTATTCGAACTCATCTCCACAGTTTGCGCAAACAATAGTATCAGTAACAAGGGATGAGCCATGTTTGTGATAATGGTGGAGGTTCCTACCCTTTTCAGATTCGAAGGTGTCACCGCACTCAGGGCACTGGTGACTCATGTATCAGTATGCTGCCTGTATTTTATTTAATTTTTTCATTATTGATCTTCCCTCGTGCTGGTTTCAGCCGTGTAGGTTTCGACAGTCGCTGAGTACTCCTGACCGTCGAGCAACTCGGTCGTCGTCACTGTCTTCGTTTCGCCTTCGACGACGGGATCGAAATCACTGCCGTCCTGTGAGTAGCTACTGTCCGCCGGCCGCTGGAGCAGCAGTCGGTAGCCGTCGGCGTTGTTGCTGGGGTCGGTCCACGAGAGCGTCACGTACCGCCCGTCGACTGACTCGACGCTAAGACTCTCGACCGCTGGAAGTTCTGTTAGCACCGACTCGGAGACAGACCTCGTCGCGTCGCCTGTATCCCGTCTAACGGTATACTCGTGAGTCACGCCGTCGAGGATATCCGTATCGATGTACTGGTGGTCGCCTGGACTGCTCGTCTCGATCGTCGTCATGCTGTTGACCTGGCGTTCGAGCGTGAGATTCCCATCGGGGTTGTCGTCGCTGTCAGCGTAATCGACGGTCACTTCGCGGAACGCCGTCTCGACGACATCGACCGTGGGGGTAGGGAGGGCAGTTGTCGCGGAGGCTTCATCCGACGGATCGGACTCTGAACTGCCTCCAACGGTCGTGACGCGATAGTAGTACGATCGGCCATTGATAAGGCCAGTGTCTGTGTACGACGCCGAGGTCGTCGATCCGACCTGGGAGTAATCGCTCAGCGAACTACCCGTCGACGTCGCACGGTAGATGCGGTACTCGTCGGCATTGATCTCTGCATCCCAACTGAGATCGACCGAGCTATCTCCTGCTTGCTGGGCAGAGACGTTAGTCGGTGGGTCGACGGTGATCGTGATGACGACTTGCCCGTCGGTGTCCGGAGATGCGCCCCCGCCGATTGTTGTCGAGGCGTCGGTCACGTCGCTGATGTAGGAGGACCCTCCCCCTCCACCGACAGCGGAATCGTTGAGCGAGGCAGCACCCCCTCCACCCCCATACCAACCGCCGCCCCCGCCGCCAGCGCCGTCATAGATTTGATCGGAATCGCCAGCGCGGCCTCCGGCACCGAACGAGCCGTCCACGCCACTTTCTTGTCCATAGCCACCGGCCCCGCTTCCGCCCGAGGTTTGCGTCCCGCCGCCGCCATAACCGATGTCATAATGCTCTTCGCCGTCTTCGCCTTGGAGACCGCCACCATCCCCGCCCTGGTAGGAGTCGGTGTATGGTGCGCCTCCACCCCCGCCAGCGACTATGATTCGATCGTCGAGTGTACTGCCTCCATAGCGGACGTCGGAGGCTCCACCCCCACCATATCCATTTTGGGACGGATCATCGCTACAGCGGCCCCCACGCGCACCGCCGTTAATCCCGCCGGCATTTTGCTCACCCGCACCCCCGACGTTGATCGTGATCGTCTCTCCAATGAGGTCATCGCGATCCCCGACTGCATAGCCGCCGGCCCCGCCGCGGCTATGACCGCCGCCGGCACCGTATGCCTCGATTGTCATTGACGTCCCCTCCTCGGGGACGGTCCAGGTATGTTCGCCTGGTGTGTCGAAGACATACGTCGCCATCTATCGACGCACCTCGTTACGCGCGACCAGCCCTTTCGACGCGTTCGGATCCACGACCAACGTCGAAGCGATCGGCGACAACCAGTCCTCGAGGTCCGGGTCGATCGGTCCGTTCTCGTTCTCGGGGATCGTGAACTGGACGTCGTCGTAGCCGCGGTTGACGATCGCGTCCAGGGCAAACAGCTCGCCGTCGACGTCGAATGTCAGCTGGGCCTGGTCCCGGACCATCGCGACGCCGGTAAGATCGACGTCGAACAACTCGACCGTCGACGGCTGATCGGCCTCGAGGCCGACCGTCGACCAGACCTCGTTCGTCGCGTCCCACTCCTCGGCCTCGAGCGTCCCGTTGGGCTCGTCGAGACGCAGCCGGATTCGGCCGTTGTCCATCACGATCGGGGCGTCGAAGTCGTGCTGCGTCGAGAACAGTTTCTGCCACTGCAGGTCGCCGTTCGCATCGAGTTTCGAGCCGTGGCCGAGCGTGTCGTAGACCCGGCAGTCGGCCAGTTCCTCGTCGGTGTACGCGATCTCGTAGAGCAGCGTCGGCGTGCTGGTCCCGACCGCGGCTTCGCCATCGTCGACGTCGTAGATCTCGACGTCACCGAGCTCGGCGCTGCGCGTCTCGATCGAGGACGCCGGTGCACGGGCCTGGTCCTCGGGGTTGTACCACTGGACCTTCGATGCGATCGCCGGGACGCCGACGCGGACCGGACTCGTCGAGTTCCCGAACTCGTGGTCGAGTTGCCGCCGGTTCGTCTCCAGGGCCCGCCAGTGATCGTTGCGCGTGCCCTTCTTCGTCAGCGAGAGGTCGAAGCGCTGGACCTCCGTCGTGTGCGGCTGTACCTGCTCGACGTCGGCGTCCTGGATCGCGTAGTATCCATCCTTGGACGTCGCCTCGTCAAGGCCGGCCAGCGGGATCTCATCGAAGCCCGACGCCTGGGCCAACTCCTCGAGTTCGTCAGCCATCTTCCCCGCGTAGCGGGCCCGGTAGAGCCCGGTGATTGTCTGGTCGCCAGGCTCGCTCGAGAGCTGCTCGACGATGCCGCCGTCCTGACCGAGGATCCCGGCCGTCGCGAGTTGCTGCTGCAGCTGTGCTGACAGTCCCGACTGCGAGTCCTGCGGGACGACGAGCGTGTAGAGTTGTAGGTCTCCCATGCGTTAGCCCTCTGTCTGTTTGCTACCGTCGATCGCCTGCTGCAGGTCGATCGTCTCGACCCACGTCACGCTCCCCTCGTAGACGCTGCTCTGCTCGGTACTGTCGAATCTCATGTTCGGGTTCTCGGGGACGACCTGGAGCGGGCCGTATCGCCCCTCTGCGCTGTATTCGCCGACCTCGAGGATCGCCGGATTCGTGCTGTCGATCCGTGCGGCGTTCAGATAGCGATCGAAGACGGCCATCTGCGCGTGTAGGTCCTCGCCGGTCGCGTCGGTCGCGTCACCGCCGTTGCCGGTCGCGCCCCACTGGTGGGGCGAGCCGGTGTAGCCACGGAAGTCGAGTGTGACGGCGTGGATACCCCCGCCGATGTCGAACGAGAGTTCCTGTCGGATCCCGTCGCCGACGTCGGTGTCTGTCTGCTCGGCAATCATATCGAGGACGGTGTCCGCGATGATCGAGATCGTCCCGTCGCTCTGGAAGAACTCCTCGGTCCGCGTCTCGAACTCGACCACGATGTCCGACGGAAACACGAACGTCCCGTCGACTGTTTGGTCGCCGATCTGTGCGTTCTGGATCGTGACCTGCGGTTTGATCCACGTCATCGTGTCAGATCCCGTTCGAGGTTCTTGACCTTCCGCCTCAGATCGCGGATCTCACGGTCGATCTTCCGCTCGAGGCTGTCGAGGTCGGCGTTGATCGTCGGCGAGTAGGTGATCTGCGCCGGGCGGCTGGTCTGCTGTCGGGCCTGGTTCTGATTGCCGCCGTTGGACGGCTGCGCCGGCTCTGTCTCCTGATTACCACTGCTGGACGGCTGCGACTGGTCCTGACCGCCGCTGCTGTCCGAATCCGAATCTATCGAATTGATGAACGAATCGGTCTCGCTGGGGGTCAGCGCGCGGTTGTTGTCGATGTCGACCTCGTCCACGCCCTCGATCTCGCTGAGGTTGGGTCCCGCTTGCTGTGCCGCGGGCGTCGATGCCGACGTCTTCGATGTTCTCGGATCGTACGAGGCCTCGTCCGTGACATCAATGACCTCGCTCGCGGCAACGGCTACGGTCCCTACGACGGCGAGGACGGCTGCAGCGGGGAGTGAGAGCGTGCCGGTGACCGCCAGTGCCGCCGCCGCTGCGACAGTAAACACCCCGCTAACAGCAAGGACGTCGGATGCGTTGAGGTCGATGGTTCCGGTGACGGCGAGGACGGCTGACGCGGCGACCGCAAGTACGCCAGTCACCGCGATGATCGCAGGGGCGCTCAGAGTGAGGGCCCCCGTGATCGCCAGTAGACTGGCAATCCCGAGTGTGATCGTCCCAGTCGTTGTGATGATCGACTTCGGATCCATGTCGATGGTTCCGGTGACGGCGAGGACGGCTGACGCTGCGAGGCCGAGCGTACCCGACACGGCGAGGACTTCCGCCGCTGCAAGGGACAGCGCGCCACTAACCGAGAGGCCGCTGAGCAGACTCGAGATACCGCCGGCGAGGCCAGCCGCCGGGAGGAGGCTGGCCAGGCCATCACCGCCACTGCTCGCAGCGCCACGCTCAGTCGCCTCGAGAATCTCCGAGAGGAGCGTGTTCCGTTCCTGATCGAGTTCGATCGTCTCCTCGAGCGAGCCCGATACGCCGGAGAGCTTCGTCCCGATGGCAGTGGTAGCCGTTGATGCAACGCCGCCTGTTCGATTGCCTGTACGCCTGGTCGTCGAGCCACCTGTCCTGAGATCGACGCTGACGCCATCCAACTCACGCTCGAGTTGTTTGCTGGCGCTTTTCAGCGACGATTTCGAGAAGGACAGGGCTGCCTCGGTGCTAAATTCTGTCATGAAAATCGGGGTGTGGTGTGCGCGCTACTCGTCAGGGAACGCCGCGGAAAGCGACGTGTCGCGGGTGAACGTCACGTCGAGCCGGTCCTGAAGATCCTGGGCGGCCGTCAGCGTTGCCTCCGTCATATCCTCAGGAATCGAGAAGGCGACCCAGCCGGTAACCGTCTCGCCGGCGCCGGGCGCCATCCCGCGGAGGAAGTGCTCATCGAAGTGGACGACCTCATACGTCTCGCCGGCCGCCGTAACGACGTACTGCGCCACTTCCAGATCGCGCTTGACGTCGCCGGTGTTGGTGACGTCCATCCGAACGATCAGCCACTTCTCCCCGTCGTCGGCGAGCGTCGCCTGGTCGCCAGGGGAGAGTTCGCGGTCGATCCGCGCGGAGTACGCGATCTCGAGCGAGACATCGGCATCTTCGGCACGGAGGTCCTCCGACTCGAGGGCCACGTCGGCGACGGTGTCCGGGTCCGGATCGGTCTCCGACGCCGCCGAGGAGCAGCCGGCAAGCAGTGGGACAGCCATCGCGAGGTAGTGTCGGCGGTTCATGTCCGTGACGATTCCTGTCGGATCGGGATAACGTTACTCATCGCCGAACCGGGTAGGGTGGATCACTGTCGCAACCGTGGCGATCGCCTCGAGGTCGCGGACCGAACACTCGCGTGCCACATCCGGTGGGATACCGCAGGCGCCGGCGACGCCGATCAAGAAGTCGGCCTCGACGCCAGCAGAAACGTCGCCTGGATCTACATCTCCGCGAGTAAGTCGTCGTAGCTCATCTGCCCGTTTCCCCCTATTCCGGTCAGCTCGTCGATCTGCGATTCGGCCCACATGAGGTAGTGGACCGGCAGATTAGAGACCGTCGCGATGCGTTGGTCTTTGTCCATCGAGTCGTCGAAGTACGGCGCCTCTTCGGTCCCCATCTCGACCTGATAGATTCGCGCCGCGCCGGTGCCGGCGCCGTCGATGTCGTCCTGCAGGCGCCCGAACTCGCCGCCGGTGAGTCCCCCAAACGTGACCTCATCGACGTCCTCGTCCCACGCCGGCGCATACTCGGCGTCGAACGCTTCGTCGCGGGCCCACCGAACCCCTTCCAGATGCATCTGAAGGGTCTGAAGGCGTTCGAGGAGAGTCTGCGCGACGCTCTCGTCGACATCTTCCTTGGCCCGCAGTTGATCGATGACTGCGTCGAGTTCGTCGATTTCGTCTTGTAGTCGCTGCTCTTCGTCGTCGAAGTTGGAAGTTTCAGTGCGGAGAGGCATGGTTTAGTTGACAGTTACGCCGCCGGTGACGTTGAACGTCGTCGAGTCGGTCGTGTCCGTGTCTCCGTCGGTGATGAGGTCGGACCAGGAGTGCATGGTCGGTTTGAGCTTCGCGAGGTTGTACGTCGAGACGGACGCCCCGTCGACGGCGATGTCAAGCGCACCCGAGACACTGTTCATCCGGGCCGCGGTCGTGGTCGCGCCAGCGCTGCCGTAGGCGAGCTCCGTGCGCGACGGGCCGGTGAAGATCGCGTCGACGGTGAGTTCCGTCTCGGGCCGTGCGAGGACGGCGTCCTCGGCGATGTGACTCGCACCGCGCTGGAAGCGGCTGATGTTCGAGATCGACAGTTCGGCCTCCTGGAGCTTGGCGACGGTCGTCCCGTCGATAGTGAGGTCGACGCCGTGCCACGCCGCCGACGTCCCGTCGGTGACACCGTTGATCGACGAGGGCGTGATCGACGTGTTGAGGTTCTCGTCGGCGTAGCCCATCGACAACGAGTAGGTGACCGTCTCGCCCTGCTGGTAGCTGACCGAGTAGTCGAGTGGCACACACCCGACCAGTTCGCGTTCGGCCGTGCCGTCGAGGTAGTCGATCCCGGTGTAGACGCGACCGCTCGCTGCACGGCCAGGCGTGAACCCGGTCCCGTCGGCGTTGTTGAAGACGAGGTCCTCGACGTCGCTGTGGACGTCGCTCGAGACGACCGCCTCGACGCCGAACGCGCCCTCGAGGTTGCCGGCGATGCTCTCGACGTACTCGGCCTGGTCGCCCTCGGACATGTTCGAGAGCGCCCGATCGAGTTCGAGATCGGTGACCGTCGGATCTCGGCCGAACTTCCAGTACTCGGGCGTCCCGTCGGAGTCGCTGTCGACGAGGTCGCCCATGAACGTCTGCTCTTTGGCGAACGCCAGCGTCGCCGCACCAGCGCCCGTCATGCTGTACCTCCGTCAGTGGTGTCGTATCGGATCATGGTTGGTTTGCGTAGCCGATGAAGCGGTGCTCCCAGTCCCGCCGGAAGTAGTCCATGTCGTCGTCGCTCAGGTCGGTCTCGTTCTCCGGTGGACTGATCGTGTGGTAGGCGACCGAGCCGATCGGGTCGCCGTCGACGTCGTCGACGGTCGGGTAGGAGCGCTCGACTGCGATCGCGTGCTGCGCGTAACGGACCAACTGCTCGAAGTGGTCCGTCGAATCAATATGCCCCCACTCGCCGGACTGAGACGTCATCCCCTCAAAGCGGATCGACACGGTCGTCTCGACGCGATGGTCGTACTCCGTTCCGACCGCCTCCATCGTCCGGTCGCCCAGCGAGGCGGCGATCGCGTTCCACTCCGTGAGCTCTCGCCTTTTCGTCCGCTCGCCGGTCTCGAGGACCCGCGGCTCGTCGCGGTTGATCCGGGCCTGCACCGGGTCACCGTCGGCGTTGGTCGGCCAGGCGGCCGGCCAGTTCGCCTTGATCGTCTCGAGGATCCACGTTACTTCGTCTTGTACCATCTCTTAGCTCACCTCCTGTCGCAGCCACTCGAGACCGGCCTGCACGAACCGCGACTGCGGGAGGCCGGAGACATCAGCATCGGGGAGAAACGCAGTCCCGTCGGGGAACATCTCCGCCAGGTATGGATACTTGTCTTGGTCAAATCGAAAGACAAGGACGGGATCGCCGTCGATTGTGTGGTCGCTCGTGCCGTTGTTGAAGAACACGGCGGCGTCATGCTCCCAGCGCCACGTAACCGTCAGTTCGCCATCCGATCGGTCGACCTCGACGCCGGCGAATGAATCGATGATCGACTCGGCGTCGTAGTCCGTGCGGCCGGCGTACGAGCGGAGCGTGCCATGCGAGACTCGGACCGCCTGGTAGACGACCGGGTTCTGCTGGCCGACCAGTTTAGACTCGGCTTCGTCGAGAGCCGGCGGTGGTCCCTCGATCGAGAACGTGGCGCTGGCCGCCGTGTCGTTCGCGCTCATCGATACTCGTCGAGGAGAGCAGCGTCTTCGATGTACGGCTCGAGCTTCTGAATGCCCTGTCGCCCCCAGCGCTCGGACTTCGTCTCGAGGCTGACGAACTGACCGTTGTCGGGGATCGACGTCACGAACTCATCGTCGATGACCAACTCGCTCGCGGCCAGCAGCGCGACGCCGCGCCGGACGTTCTGCGGCAGTTCGGGGTGGCCATAACTGAAGCTGACGTAGACGGCGTTCGAGAACGAATCGAGCAACGGCTCGTCATCTTCATTGAGAAGGTTCTCACTGTCGAGATAGAGGTGCGAGACGCCGCCGTTGTTGATCCGAAGATAGTAGTCGGCGCCGAGAGCATCGGGCCACAAGCCGCCCTCGTACTCGATCGTCCAGTCGACGTAGCCGTCCGGCGTCCGGACGAGTAACTCTGAGATCGACTCGGCGTCGCGACGGGCCAACTCGAGCCGCGTGTACGAGCCTTGCCACGTCTTCGGCGTCGCCGGCTCACCCACAAGGTGAGCCCCGCCAGTCGGGATCGACTCCTCATCGTCTCGAGTCTTCGGTCCCGTCGGGACCAGGCCATGGTCGTCCTCCGACGGCGCGCTCTCGGCGTACCAGTGGCACTTGGTCGCCTTCTCGACCGTGGTCGAGATCGAGTCGATCGCGTCAACGACGATCTTGTTGTTCTCCGACGCGAGCGCTGCAGAGAGGTCGGATTCCTGCATGACGCGGCGGACATCCTCGACGGTACAGTATCCCGTGGACATGAGAAGTTACCTCGGGTTGTTCCGCGCTTCGGCGCTCAGCGTCGTCCCATTCGCGCTCGTCAGCCGCACCTGATCAGCCTGCGGGACGTCGACGATGTAGCTCCCGGTCGCCGAAAGCGTCCGCTCGTCGACCTCGTAGGTACCAACGTCGCCGACGATCTCGACCGTCAGCGTGTCGTCGGCGTTGCCTTCGAGGCTCTCGAGGTTGACGCAGATCGCCGGCGTGTGGTAGCCCGCGATCGAGGCAGTGGCCGTCTCACCAGCCGCGAACGTTTGCGAGTCGGCGAGCGCGGTACTGTCGTTCCAGGCGGGCATGGGTTAGACCTCCTTGCGGAGGGTGTACGCCGTTCCCTCCGGGACGAATACCTCGAGGCGGATGTCGTCCGGACTGTCATCGTGGACGAGGATCCGTTCGCCGTTCTCGGCGCTCTCAGTTGTGATGTTCTCAGGCAATGCTTCGAACGTCTCTGTCGAGAGAGGCGTCTCGTCGTAGATCGTGAGGGAGTACGTCTCGGTCATTGTCATCCCTCGATTTCAGCACGGCGGACGCCGAGAGCGTCGTAGACGCCGGCACGATCCTTGCCGTTCTCTTCGTTCTCTCGAAGCGTTTCGAGGTGATCGTCCCACTCGCCGGTCTCGAGCTCGGCTTCGATCTCGTCGATGGTGAACTCGCCAGGGGCGGTGACGAT
The DNA here is from genome assembly GCF_900110455.1 of Natrinema salifodinae. Classification (NCBI taxonomy): domain Archaea; kingdom Methanobacteriati; phylum Methanobacteriota; class Halobacteria; order Halobacteriales; family Natrialbaceae; genus Natrinema; species Natrinema salifodinae. The sequence continues at coordinate 167,055 of NZ_FOIS01000003.1, forward strand.
CGAGTCCTTCGTCTCGGGATCGGCGTCCGCTTCCTCGCTCTCGGCTTCTGCTTCGTCGCTGGCGTCGTCCTCGTCTTCGGCATCGGCGTCAACGTGCTCGAAGCTGCCGACGTCCTCGACCAGGTGCTTGGCTAGTCCTAGGGCGACCTCAGCTTCATCGCCAGGTTCGAAGGTCACGCCGCCGGTCCGATAGCGGCCACCGTCACCAGTGTAGCGTACTGTTGGCATGTACGGTCACCTCAGACAGCCGTGGTTCCGACCGAGACGATTCCTGTTCCGGCTTCGTAGCCGCGGTACTCGTCGGCCGTCGTGTTGTACCAAATCTCGCCGCCTTCGAGGTTTGCGGTCGACGGATCCGCCGACAGCCGACGGACGATACGGTGCTCCTCGTACGACTCACGGACCTTCTCGTTAGTGGTTGTCATCTACAGTCCTCCTTAGACCTGGATGCCCGAGACGTGGACTGCCGCCTCTTCGTCCTCGATCGCGAAGTCGTCGCGAACCCGCATGAAGTAGCGAGCGAAGAGGTCGTTCTCGGCGACCTTGTCCGTGTTCGTGAGAACGTTGATCTCGACCTCGTCGTAGAGGCCGTAGACGAAGTTCTGCGGGTGCGTGAACACCGCCGTGTCCTCGGGCCACGCAGCGACGCCGACGACGTCGTACGAGAACGGCGTGATGTCCTCGTCGCCGAAGATGACGGCCGATCCCAGCGGGTCCTCCCGCTCGGTCAGCGCCATCCGGTACTGCTGAACCTTGTTCTCGTTCATGTAGAACACGGGCTCGAACCGGTCCGAGCGCAGGTACTTGTTCGGCATCGCCTGGATCGCCTGGTCGAAGAGACTCGTGTTGACCGGCTGGGCGTTGCCGTTGTCATCCGTATGGTCGTAGGTGGCAGTGTCGGCGGAGTTCGAGAGGATCTTCAGCCAGCCATCGTTCTGGTTGAGGAACGCGTCAGCACTGGACTCGTCGCCGTTGATCCCGAGGTCCTGGGTGTCGACCGCGAACTGCCGGGCCAGCATGTCCAGGACGATCTCGTCGACGTTGTCGAGCGTGTCGTCGACGGACTCTCGAGAGAGGTCGTATGCGAGCGTGCCCTTCTCGACGTCCAGGCTGACCGCATCGGTGTTGACCTCGCCCTGCCCGTCACCGCCGGAGTTCTCCGCCGAGGCGCGGCGCATGCGCTCGCCGACGCTGATCCGGGGCAGGTCCATCTGCGGCCGCGGGAGGTCCTCCGTGCGGGCCCCCTCGAGCATGGTCGCCGAGTCGACGACCTTCTGGTACCACTCTTCGAAGAGGTCCCGCGGCAGGACGCCGCCGGCCATGTCCGTGGTGTCGAGCTTCTCGAGTGCCTTTTCGTTCTGCGTCCGGGTACCGTTGATAGTCTGCGTCATCGTTAGTTACCTCGCGCCTTCCGCGGGTCCAGCGTGAAGCCGCTGCCTTTATCGGTCTCTTCGTCAGCGCCCTTGCCGAGCTGCTGTGTGTCGGTACCAGTCTGCTCGGAGATCGAGTCGATGCGTGCCTCGAGTTTCTTCGCCCACTCGGGCTTGTCTTCGGCGTCGCCGTCATCGAGGGCCTTCTCCTCGATCTCGTTGACGCGTTCGTCGAGGGTCTTCGCCCACTCGGGTGCGTCTGCCATCGGATCGTCCGTTTCGGCGCCGGCGTCTTTCTCCTCGCTCTCGAGGTCGTCGATGCGGTCGTTGAGGGCCTTCGCCCATTCGGGGGCGTCGGCCATCGGATCGTCTTCGTTACTCATGTCAGTAGAGTCGTCCGGCGTATCGCCGCCGGTGGCGGATTCAAAAGGCGGTCCGTCGGTTCCTGCACTGTCCTCGTCTTCATCGTCGGGCTCGTCCTCATCGGGATCTGGCCACGGGCGCGCCTGGTGCTCACTGAGGTCGAAGGCGAAGTCGTCGCGGTCGGTGAACCGCTCGATGCTGTGGTCGACGCCGGCGTCCTCAAGGACGTCCAGCGAGGCGTCGATCGTCGCGAACAGTGAGTCCCGGTTTGACTGCGAGAGCGTCCGACCCTCCTTGGCGGTCTCGCGGTCCTTCCGCGGATCCGCGTCAGATGTGTCGGCGACGTTGGCCCCGGCGTCGTCGGCGCCGAGGAACGTGTCGACCGCGGCCTTGCCGATCCGGTGGAAGATGCTCTTCTCACCTGGCTCGGTCGAGCCGTCGACGGAGACTGCCTCGTTGAGGACGTCCCACAGCCGTTCGGCTTCGGCCTCCGAGTGGCCGCGCTGCTGAGCCTCCTCGAGGAACCCTTCCGGATCGCCGAGGTAGTCACCAAGGCGCTTCTCGGCGTCGGCCTTCGTCTCGAGGATCTGCGCGTCGGGGACCGCCGGGATGTCGACGGCACTCACCTCGCGGATGATTCCGTCGGTGAGCTCCCAGACGAGCGCGTCCTCGCTAAGGTCGTCCGGGACGGCGACGTCGTCGACCTCGTCCTGATCGAACGGGCCGTTCCAGTCGACCTGGATCGCGCCGATCGAGTAGCCCTCGAGGATCCCGTCGGCGATCAACTCCCAGAGGTCGGCGTTGTTGATCCGCCACTCCTGGACCCACGCGCCGGCGCCGACGGTCTGGCCGCCAATCTCCTCGGCCTCGTCGAGGACCTCGTTGCGCTCGAGGCCCATCCAGCCATCGGGGAAGACGGCGTGCATGATACCGCCGCCGGCCTCGCCAGCCTCGACGAACGCCTCGAACTGGTCGGCGAACCCGCGGATGGTCTCCTCGCGAGCGAAGTCGTTCTGGAGGTCGACCGCGTCCGGCACCATCACGATGCCGGCCGCGATCTGCTCGTCGTCGTCCTTCGCGACGAACTCGACGTCCTTGCGGAAGGCCGATCCTCCGGCTTTACTTACGGGCGGCATGTGTCAGTCCTCGTCATCGTCGGCGGCGTCCGCGTCGGCGTCCTTGAGTTTCCGGGCTCGACCGGTGGAAAGGACGCCACGCTTCTCGCCGCGCTCTTGATCCTTGTTGGTCATGTCAGAATGCCCGGTCAAGCCTCGCACAGGGGAGTCGGGTCGCTCCCTGGGTCATCGGCGATCCGCGTTACATCGAGATGTCGTCCGGCTCCTCATCCGGATCAGGCGCCGGCCCCTCCGGCAACCTGTCGTGAAAATTAGTTATCTCAACATACGGATACTTGAGGCGGATGTTGTCGTAGTGGTAGCCGCCAGCGCTCGAGGCGCTGGTCAGCCCTGACCACTCCGCCGCCGGGACGTCGACGTAGGCGTAGAGCGAAGACGTACCCTCGTCGCGTTTGAACGAGAGGTAGAGTTCCTGCTCATCGAAGTCGTACAGCCCCTCGTCCAGGTTCGAGCTTGAGAACTGCATCTGTTCGATCTCCTTCGTCGCGAGATCTTCCTCGACGTCGGCCCAGTTGCGCTCGCCGATCTTGTTCTCCTCAGGTGGGAGTTGCTCCTCAAGCGCAAACTCCTCGCCAGGCAGACCGTCGTTCCCACCGGCCCCGAGGTTCGCAAGCAATGTGTCGCCGGCGACATCGTGTCCGTCGGGCATAGGATCCAGTCCGAGTTCGGAGCGCGCTTCGTCTACAGTCATCGCGCCTTGGGCCGCGCGGATCCGGTTGTTCGCGATACGTGCATCGCGTTCCGGGCGATCAGCTCCACGGAGCTCAAATCGAATCGTCCAGTCATCGACACCGAGTGCCGTTTGGTGAAGGATCTGGTAGAGACGGCTCTCAAACTTCTTCTGCTCAGGGGCGATAACGTCCTCAGCGAACTCGCGAACCTGTTCTTTTGAATTGCTTCGGTTCGCCGTGTCTGTGACGTTGATAAGAATCGGTGGTACGGAATGTACCTTCGCGATTTCATGCTCGTTCCGTTCGCGGAACTTCTGGAACTCCATGTCGAGGTCCTCTCGAGAGCCGACCGGCACCAGTTCGATATCGAGATCGTTGTCATCTTCGCCGGTGAGGTCATGCTCCTGCTCGAACTCCTCGACCTCGAGGATCGCTGTCCGATAGCGAGTCCCCTTGAGGTTGTCCATCAGATCCCGAAGTTCGTCTTTCGAGTCCTCAGTAAGCGTGCCGCCCGTGACCTGGACGACGTAGTACGGGATGCCGTGGTGGTCGAAGAGATCGTGGTTCCACTCTTTGGCTGCCTGGTCGGCCCCCATCGTCTGCATGGCAGCGACCCAGTCGGGGATCCCGTAGTACAGCGAGAGCGGGCTGGGGTTCGGGATGAAGATGAGTTCGTTCGCGGGGCCGTTCTTGAGCTCGGCGGCACTCGACGCGACCTCGCCAGTCTCCTTGTCGACGAAGAGCTTGTCGTCACCGTAGCGATCGCCGGCCTCGCCGAAGTACCGTCGCCGGCCCTGCCTGACCTGCAGATAGCCGTGGCCCTTCTCGATGACCTCCTTCTCCTCGCCGTCTTCGGTCCTGATCGTCTTGGATGTCTTCCGGACTCGGACCGTCGTCGCCGGGACGTGCGCCAGGCCGATCGGCGTGCCGTCGCCCTCGACGAGGATCTCGAGTGCGGCCCAGCCGACGCCGTGGTAGTCCTGCCGAGCGAGTTCGAGGACCTCCTCTGGTGTCGAGGCGGCCGTCCCCTCAGGACCGATCTGCCACCTTGAGGTAGCGCCGTGCCAGAGCGTTTTGACAGCGTCGTGTTCCTCGCTGTCTGGATCCGGGTCGTCGGCCTGTGGGTGCGGGACGATCTCGAAGCCGTAGCCGACCTCGTACCGGGATTTCTTCCTGATACACGCTTGGTGAGTCTCATTTATTTCTTGAAAAGCCGCTAGCGTCTCGGGGTCGTACGGCGGCTGGATCCCGAGGCCGGCGTCGACCGAGATCCGCCGCTCGTCCAACTGGGTCGTCTCGCGGACCTTGTCCATCGTCTTCCCGTTGCCGAGCGTATCGACTGAGAGTTCGATCTGTGTCTCGCCAGTATCGTCGCTACTCATGGTTTGTCACTCATATTAAAGGTAGCTCACGCCACTGCTGCCGCTCTCGTCGTCTTCACTGCCCTCTTCGTCGCCCACGTTGCGATCGTCAACGTCGTCGAGCGCGCCGATCTCCTCGAGGCGGCGGAAGCCCTTCTCGGCCATGTACCAGGATGCAATCAGGTCCGGCGTGTGGCCGTGGAGCTTCCCATCACGGCGCTCGAGTGACTGCATCGCCGTGATGAAGTCCTCGGTCGGGCGGTGACCGCGGTGGAAGAGGATGTAGCCGTTATCGACGAGCGTCCGGATACGCGGGATGCCGTTCTCCCAGCTGTGTTTCTTCCCGGTCGTCGCCAGGCCGGTGACCTTCGCGGCTAGCTGGGCGTCGAACTCGATCGCGTCCTCGGCGACGTAGGACTGCATCCCGTTGTCCTCGATCACGATCAGTGCCGGGTCATACCGCCGGTCGTACTCGAGAAGCTGGTGTTTGACCTCGCTGGGCTTCATCCCCTGCTCGGAGTAAGCGTCCAGAAGACGACGTCGACCGTCGCGTTGGAGCAGCCACACCGAGAACGCGGCATCGTCGCCGGTCGGCGAGTTTGCCGGGTCGTGGCCGAGGATGATCGCCTCGCCAGGCCCGGCGCGGTACTTCGGCGGCGGGTCACGATCCGAGATCGAACAGCCGCCCTCGCCGGCTGGCTTCCGGACGTCCTTCGCGTCGATCAGGTTGCCCGACGCGCCCATGATGACCAGGCAGTACTCCCGCCAGAAGCGGTGGTCGGCCATCTTCGACCGCTTCTTTTGGAGCCACCCAGGTCCGCGGGCCTCTGGCCAGAGGACTCGGAGCGTCTCGCCCTCGTTCCATGGATCCTCGACCTTGGTGTAAAGGTCTTCGTCAGGCCGGCGATCGTCCCAGTCGTCATCCTCGCGGAACTGCTGATCCCAGTAGTCCAAGACCGCGGGGTACTCGTTGAACTCGTACCCCTCAAGCGTCCGGAAGTGGTTGTAGATGTCGTCGGACCGTTTTCTGGTCCCGATGACGACTGTTCGGCCGTGGTCTTTGACCATTGGAACACAAACGGCCTCGATCCAGTCGAGGACGTCCTCCGTGTCGCCGTCGCCTTTCTCCTTGATGATGTCGTCGAGGATCAAGAGGTGGGCACGGTCGCCCTCGATCCCGCCGCCGAGCCAGCCGGCGTTGAGGATCGACCCATTCGCGAAGATCTTCGACTGGATGGTCTCCTTCTGCGGCGGCGCGTTCAGGTTGACGAGCCACGAGTTCCGCTCGACCATCTTCCAGAACTCGGTATCGGCCTTCTTCTGGACCGAATCCTGGTTGTTCATCGCCCAGATCCCGCGGTAGCCGTCCTTGTACTCAAGGCAAGCGATGAGATAGGTGAGCGTGATCGTTGTCTTCAGCCCGTCGCGGTGGCACAGCAGGATCCGGTCGCCACCGTCGAACTCCTTGAGCCAGAGTTCGTGGTGGTCGCCAAGAAGATGGTAAGGGTCGTCTTCCATCTCCTCGGCCATGTAGTTCATCGTCAGCTCGTTCGCGAACGCAAGCCAATCGCCCGTCTCGAACGGGTTGAGGATCTCACGCTTGCGCTCGAGGTCGCTGGTGACGTCAACGAGCCACTCGGCCTGGTCGTCCAGGCCAGCCGTACCATCGAGATCATCAGGCGGAACGAACTCTTGATCCTCGATCGCCGGCTCCTGTGCGCTACTCATCTCTGGATGCCTCCGCAGCGCGCTCGTGTCGCTTTTTCAGGAACTCGAGGGCCATCTCTTTCTCCTTGTCGCCGAGGGTGCGCTCGCCATCAATCGACCCTGAGTGTTCGCTGCGAATCTTCTCGCCTTTCTCGATCTTGTCGCGGCGGTGCTTGACCTTCGACTTCGTATCGACCAAGTGGGCGATCGTCTTTGCCCGTTGTGCGAGTGGACCGTCGTTCAGGTGCAGCTCGCGATAGGACTCAATCGGATCCTCGATGGGCTCTTCGCAGTTAGGGCAGATCCCAATCTCCGGCGACGGGAACTCCCATCCGCAGATACGGCAGATGTATTGGGGATCGAGTGATGGATCCTCGAGGAGTCCTTCGGCCCGCAGGAATCGGACCAGCTCGAAGTCAACCAGGTGCTCGAGTTTATCAAGATCCTCAACATCGTCGAGGGCCTCCAGCCGTTCGATGTCATCTTCGTTGAGGTCCTCAGAGTAGAGGCCATGTTTGTACGCGCCATTATCCTCGCCGGAGGGGGCGCCGCCGTTACCGCCATGGGTCTTACAGCGGCCGTGATCCGTATCGGTCCCCCAGCCTGATGTCCGCGAGCAGTAGCCGACGAAGACGCTCTCGCTACTGCGTTTCTCTGTGCGACGAGCGTTGCAGTAGCTATCTGGATCGCGTTCGGGGACATCGTCGATTGGTTTGCCGATCAGATCGTCTTCGTTGCTCATGAGGTTGATTTAGAAACGGGGGGTTCCATGGGGTTGGTCACTGCCAGTACTCGAGTCGCAGCAGTAGACGAGAACGGATCCAGTCACCAGGCGCCCCGTCCACAGTAGGATGTCGGCGCCAAGAACATCTCTTGGCCCTCACAGTCGTCGACGAGTTAGAGTGAACAAGACCACCAGGATCACTTGCCCGTCGGTAGGAGCCGTTCGACCTCGATGTTCCAGAGCCGGCCAACTAGGAGGAATACCAGTGCCGTGAATACGCCGTAGTAGGGCGGAGCCACTGCCGCAACGCCTTCGAGTGTGAGCGACAGCGTGATCGCCGACCAGAGGCCGACGAGAATCAGCGCAACGATCTTCGGGATGGCGTCGTTGTCTTCGTGCGGCATCAGTGCCCACCACAGGCAGATAAGTTCGATTCTCGCTCGATCCATCGATTCGGTACAGATTGGTTCAACAGACATGGCATCTATCAGACCTCGATCGGGTCGGTGAACTCCTCGATGACGTGATCGAGACCGAGATCGAACGCCACCATCACGACACCGGTCTCGACGTCCATCGTCTCGCCGCGGTAGTGATCTCGCCACTGGTCCGGACGCCACGACGTTGCCTCTTCATGGGCGGTGATGACAGTCCCGTCGTCAGCTTCGAACAGTCGGACGTGGACCTGGCGAGGCCGGAAGAAATTCGGGGCGCCACGGAACGGCTTCGGTCCCTCATAGCGCGCCCAGCTCGCGACCTCCGGTCGGCCCTTCCAATCTGTCGCGAAAGAGGCCAGTGGCTGGGGTTCGTAGCCAGCCTCCGCGAAGTCCTCGAGGATGTCCTCGGGTGAGCGGTCGACGATGTCGACGACCTCGTTGATGCCGACCTCGGTCTCAGCGTAGAGGTTCTCGTCGTGGCGTTGGAACAGGCGATGCAGGATCGGGATAGCGTGTCGCCGGAGCGGACCCCAGAAACGGGCCCGGTCGTTGAAGTAGTGCTCACCGACATAGTGTCGGGCGAGTACCAGCAGCGACACGATCGCGACGCCGCCGTAGTAGACGACGTCGTCTGGTAGTGCTTCGAGCATGGTTTATCAGTATGAAAAGGGGGTGCGCCGGGTCGCGTGTTCTGAGAGGCCTTCCCGGCCTGATCCCGGCGCGGGTCGGGACGGCCCGTGGACGCTGAGTAATCGCGGGATGGTGCCCGCCCCGAAACGAGGTGTGTCAGCGGAAGCGATGGTAGGGCCCTCAGTCCGACGGGGCAGGGGCGACGTCGGACGTCATCGGGGTTGGATAGAAGCCCGACCGGTCGTGATCATGGTGCCGTCGGCGTCGACGACGATCTCCGAGTGCGGATCGTTGAACGTCGGCGTCCAGCGGACTTCGTCGACGACGCCCTCGAGGCGACGCCCGGCGAAGCGGACCTCGACCGGGATGCCCTCGTCGATTGGCTGGCCGGTCATGGGACGACCTCGAGTTCGGTCGGTTTGACGCCCTCGCCGATGTCGCCGCCGAACGCCCGGTTGTAGACTGTCGCGACGCGGTCGCAGATCTCGCCACCGACGAAGCGGCCGTCGCCGTAGCAGTCGTTCACGCACTTCGGGAGCGAACCCCGGAGCGCGTCATACCACTGCAATTGGCCACCGCAGTTCGGACAGACCTGATCGGCGTGGGCGTGCATCCAGTCGGTAGGCTCATCCTCCCGATCGAGGCGCTCGGCCAGCGCGAACCAGACCCACTCGTCGCGAGTGCTGGATTCGCCGTTGGCCTCTGCTTTGAGCTTCCGAAGGTGGGTGGCGACGCGTCGGTACAGCTGGGCGACGCGGTCCTCGTCGATCCACCGCGTTCCGAAGTGCCGTTCGTGGCACTCCCGAAAGCGACTCATCAGCGCGATCTTGCTCGAGCATCGCGAGCCGGTGGTGAGGATGTACGAGTCGTCGCCGTAGGCGTTGTCGCCGGTCGAGTAGCGGAGTTCTTGGCCGTCCTCGGTGACGATTGTATCCTCCGAGAGCGACGCACCGGACTCTGGACAGAAGGCGTGTGTACCGTGCATAAGAAGACACTCTCCGCTGGTGGCCCCCGGTTCACCCGCCCCGATGGCGTCCCCAGTTTGGGCTTGCTATCAGGTATAGTGAGTGTCGCGCTTAAAGACTGGAAAAGCAGTCCTATTTTTCGGGTAGTTTCACATCGACCGTCCGGTAGTGCTTCTTTCGGAGATCGTCGTACTGGAGCACGTGGCCGGCGACGTCTCGCTGCTCGAGTTCGGTCAACGAGTCGCGGACGGTCCGGACAGTGAGATCGGTCGCGTCGGCGATCGCCTGTGCCGTGGTCGGTTCCATGCGCTCAAGGACGATCCAGACGAGTTTCGTCGCTGCCGTGCAGTCGTGGATCTCTGTCGGGAGTTGTTCAGGCATGGTGTTCGGTAGCTTCGAAGTCGATCGCGACGACGCCGTCGGGCTCGAGGACAGTCATGTCCAGCCGGATGGCGTCGGATCGGCAGATGAACGCACTCCGTTCGGCCCCGTCGATGACCGTGACCATCTTGTCGTCGAACGGCCGGAAATCCTCATGGCCGCCGGGATTCAGAGAGTGCGCCTCAACCTCGACCCAGCCCCGCGGGATCTCACGGGCCATGTCGATCGAGATGACGAGGACGCCATCGTGAGGCTCGTTGCCCAGCTGCTCGAAGCGGTCGCGGGCCTCGAGGAGTGTCTTGATCGAGGTCGGGCCGTCGACGGTCGCGACGTCGTCGTCCTCGAGGGCGTTCCGCCAGAGCTCGAGGGTATCTTCGAAGACGCTCATCCCTTGAGCACACCTCGGACTGCGCCCCGGACTGTTCGTGAGTCGACCTTCGAGCAGTCGAAGCAGAGCGTGTTGTGCGGATGGTCGTGGCCGCGATCGACCGCATAGAGTTCGCGTTCGACGGTCGTGGGATCGAACGCTTCACCGCAGTAGGTGACGCCGATGAGGCTCTCGACGCAGTAGCCGTTGTGACCGTTCTCGAGGTTCACCACGTAGCCGGTCGTCACGAGTCGTCACCCCCTTCGCTTCGCGTAGAGTTCTCAGACTGTGAGACCGACCGATCAGTGTCCGTGAGAACATACCGCTCCGAGCCGGTCATCGTCGTAAACAGGACCGGTTCATCTGACCGGTCAAGTTCGTCAGCGTGAGTGTCGCAGACGGGCGTCCCGTCCTCCGCAAGTTCACGGTCCTCCGGCCACGTCGCCCACAGATTCGCGGGCGCTTTGCATCCGTCTTCGTGCTGGCACGTCACTCGTTCAACGTCGTTCGTGCCTCGGTCTGCAAACGGATTCTCGCGTTCAGTATCGCTCGAGGCGTTACCGGTCATCCCAAACACCCCGAAGCTTCTGGACGCGTTTGTTCGCGATCCCGACCACATCACTACGCCGCTGCGGCTCGTCGACTCTCGAGAAGTACGTTCGATTCTTCTTATCCAGTTTCTCGGCGTCGTTGATCCCCAGTCGGAGATCGCCCTGGTCGTCCTCGGCCCGGAAGAGATCGCCGTTGCGACAGGCGGCTGTGATCGCTTTATGGAGTTCCTCGAGGCCGTAACGGCCGTGGCCGGCGGCGTGGAGCGTTCCGATGACCGATGTCTTCTTCGCGAGCGGGGGCTGTTTGCGACCACTGTTGTGATCGACGGCGCGGATGAGCGCTCCGTAGACTTCCTTCGTGCGCTTGCGCCGTTCTGCTTCCGTCTGGGTGGTAGATGATCGGGCCATCTACGTCACCCGCACCTCCTTGTTGGTCTTCGGCTCGTAGGCGTCGCCCTTCTGTTTTAGCTTCTCGATCTCGTGTTTCGCTTTTTCCTTCGAGATCCCCACCTCTTCGAGTTCCTCGAAGATGTCTTCATAGGGGACGCCGCCAGTTTTGCCGGCCTGCAGTTCCCGAATGACTGCTTCGACGTTCTTGACCCGGTCGCGCTGAGGTTTCGAGGTGTTCGCCTCGACGATGTCGGCGTCGAACTCGCCGTCTTCGTTCATCCCGTAGTCCTGCAGCGACTCGCCGACCAGCCGCTTCGCGCGTTGGATGTCCTCCTCTTCGATCCACTGCGAGAGACGAGCTCGAGCGCTCGCTTCGGCCAGTCGGTGCATGTCCTGCAGCTTCCGCAGCGTGATCGGGACGGGTGCGTCCTCGTCGTAGCCATTGACGGCTCGCATTCGGACGTACGCATCGCGGAGCTTATTCCGATCCTCTTCAGTTCGGAACCGCGGGTCGGGCAGTTGGCGGGCGTAGGCGACGTACTTCCGGAGGAGACCGTGGTCGATGACGCGGTCGTCGTCATCGGTGTCGGTTCCCTCGCCGGCCCGTTTCGCTTTCGCGCTCTCTTTCGTCTCGAGGACGTGTTCGGCCTTCTCTCGGTCCGTCTCTTCGTCCGGGATGTCCTGCAGTTTGAAGATGAGCGCGAACCGAGAGAGCAGCGTCTCGCTCAGGTCGATCTGCTCACTGTCGGCGACGTAGTTGTCCCAGCGGTCGTGCTTCGGGTTGCCGCCAGCGAACACCGACGTCTCCGCGGGGAGCGTCGAGTTGATCCCAGCCTTGTTGACGTCGACTTTCATGTCCGCCATCGCGCCGTGCATCGAGTCTTGGACGTCTTCGCGAACCTTGTCGATCTCGTCGATAGATGCAAGGCCGTTGTTCGCCTGGACGAGTGCGCCGGCGTCGAGCGTCCACTCGCCGTCTGCCCAGTCGTCCTGTTTCGCCGTCGCGGTCATCCCTGCCTCGGTTGCACCCTTGCCGTTCGCGAAGACCGACCGCGGGGCGATCAGATTCGCCTCCCGGAGGAGCGTCGACTTCCCGGTCGAGGCGTCGCCGATCAGCAGCATGTGGAAGACGCCCCGGACCTCGCGACCGTTGTCGAGTTCGACGGTCGCGCCGCCGATCAGCATCAGGAAGAGTCCCTCCTTGATGAGGTCGTACTTCTCGCCAGTCAGGTCGGGTGCGATGCTGCCGAGGATGGCCTCGAACAACGGGCCGTACTCGCCGTTTACGATCGCTTCGATCTGCTGTTTGTCTTCCTCGGTGATCTCGAGGTCCTCGAAGTTTGTATCGGAGATATCGATGTGGTGGCCCTCGAGGTAGGGCTTGAACCGGTTGCTCTTCTTGTTGTTCGAGCCGTCCTGCTTGAGTCGGAGGCGACCGGTGACGTCGACGCGATCGCCGGGCTCGGCCTGATCGGTGAGGTCGTCCTCGAGGGTGATGTCGATCTTCGTCCCCTCGCCGCCTCGGACGACCTCGGGTGGCTCGGCCAGCCGGAGCAGCTGGGCGTCGACGAACTCCGACTGATCGAAGTTGATGTGGAACGGTCCCTGCCGTTCACAGCCCGAGCACTCGTGGGGTTCTTGGAAGTCATCGGCCGTACCAGACTGCGGGACCCGGTTGAGCGTGCCACAGAGCTGGCACTCGAAGGCCGCTTCCTCGATCTTCGGATCGACGTCGGTCGCCTTCTCGACCTGCCCCTCGATCGTGAGATACGGTTCCTTGCTGTGACGCTTCGTCGGCGAGAACCAACCCGGGTAGTACGAGTCGGTCTCGTTCAGATTGTACACGCGGACGTGTGCCTGCCCGAGCGAGACGTCGATCGGGAGATCGTACATCCGGAGCGCCTCTTCGGCGTACCGCTGGAACTGCTCCGGTTGAGCGAGGTAGTCATCCGCGAGATCGGGATCGAACCGGAAGAGGTCCTCCCAGTCGACCTCGAGGGAACGTTGCTCGTTCGGGTAGTGTTGGGCGAGCGTGCGGATCTCCTCGTCGTAGTAGCCACGGAAGAACTCCTGGAAGTCCTCCACGAGTTCCGCGTTTGCAGCGTCTTTTGCGGCCGACATTACGCGATCCACCTCCGTTGGACCGGTGTTGTGGAGGTGTGTAGACTACACAACACCGATCGAGAGGTGTTGCGTCGTTCGAATGCGAGCGATGCGAGCGATGTGCGAGCGTACCGATGACTAATCGACATTTGCTTTCTTGAATTACTTCAGGGGATTTTCTCCCAGTACAACCGTCCTTGTACTCAGGACGGTCCTGGGGGCGGCGGCCCCCTCATGAGGTGTTGTGTAACCGCAACACCTCCGCAACAGGTGTTCACCCAGACAACACCCCTTCGTGGATCCGGACGCCGGCGACCGACTCCGGGAGTTCAGTCGGCGACTTCACGATCAGCCGCGTGTTCCTCGAACTCGAGCGTGGCTCTTTCTCGAACCGGCAGACGTTCTTGTCGCCGACTAACTCCTCGGCCTTCTCCATGACGTCGTAGGTGTTCGTCCGATGGATCTCCACGTCGGCAGCCTCGAGGACGTCCTGAATGCGGTTGCCGTCGTACTCTTCGCGACCAGTTGCTCCGCTGGTGACTCTCGCCGCGTGTTTGAGGACGATCGCGGCCTGTCGATCTCGCTTCGCCGCGGTCTTCCGGGCAACGTCCTGATAGAACTCCGCTGCTCGGTTCATCTTGTTAACCTGGTCGCGGAACTCGACCACGCGCTGCCGAAGCTGCTCGTTCTCCTCCTCGAGAGTGGTGACGCGATCGACAGCACGCTCGGCTGCCTCGACGGGACCGCACTCGGCTGGGTCGACGTCGTCGCCGGCGAACCCGTAGATGAGCTTCCGGAACGCCATCTGGTTCGCGCCGTCCTCGTCGAGCGCTTCGTCGGCACGGCGGGCTTCGGCGTACTCGTCGCTCATGCACGATCACCGTCTGGGTCGTAGCAGATCTCACCGACGCCGGCGATATCGAAATCGGGGCCGGCGACCAGTCCCTGAATGCGCTTTTTCAGCGTGGTATCGGACCGGATGTCGGTGTGGCGTCGGTACAGTCGGCGAAGCTCGACGATCTTGACCGGTTCGCCCGGCTCGAGGTGCTCGATGACGGCGCTGTCGCGATCGTCGTACTCGACAGCCTCGTCGGTGGAGCCTTCGCCAGCCTCGAACTCGGCGACGCGTTCCTTGAGGTCCTGAACTTCGGCTAGCGCTCGCTGGGCGACCTCGAGGGCATCCTCCGGATGGACGTCCGGATCAGACACGGCGGATCACCACGTAGCCCGTCGCGCACTTGTTGCAGGCCAGTCGTTCGCCGTGCTTCGGGTGGTCGATGACGACGTCGGCACCGTCGGTGCAGCTGAGCGCTCCGCAGAACGGGCCGGTCCCGTCGGTGGCGAAACTCACGCTGCAACACCCCCGTTCTGGCCGCTGGTAGAATGGGCTTTGAACCTCGGATTCAGGTTACTGGAAGAAGCACAACTTCCGGAAGAATCGATACCTGCAGGTAGAAGCTTTGAACCTGAGGGTTTAAGCCGGTGGAGGGATTTGAACCCTCGACCTAATCCTTACGAAGGATTCGCTCTGCCAGTCTGAGCTACACCGGCGCTGTGTGCATTTACTCGTAAGACCGATGGCAGCCATAAGGATTGCGAATCGATTCGGTTGTGTGACGGACCATCGTGGGTCGGGCTCTCCTCCTTCCTACCGCTCGAGTCGCACGTCCAGACAGACGTTCAGCTCGTGGGGCGCATAGGAGCGGACCGTGTGGCGAGTCTCGACGGTGACTTCGTACTCGGGTTCGGCGGCCGCACGGATCGCGCGCTCGCCTGGTCCGAACGGATCGTCCTCGTGCTGAATGTCGTAGTAGTGGACCACGCAGTCGTCGCCGGCCGCTGTGACGGCCGACTCGAGGAACTCGTCGGCGCTGTGGGGGAGATTCATCACGAGCTGGTCGGCCCAATTCTCGTAGTCGGACGCGACGTCGCGGACGTCGCCGCGGATCGCGGTTACGCGGTCCTCGACTCCGTTTCGGCGGGCGTTCTCCCGAAGGTACTCGATCGCGTCCGCGTTGATGTCGACGCCGACGCACTCCGCGCCGCGTTTCGCGAACGGGACGACGAACGGGCCGACGCCGGCGAACATATCGAACGCCCGCTCGCCGGATTGGACCTGCTCGGCGACGCGGTGGCGTTCGGTCGCGAGCCGCGGCGAGAAGTACACCGCGGCAAGATCGAGCGCGAACTCACAGCCGTACTCGCGGTGGACGACTTCGGTGTCCGCGCCCGCGAGCAGCTCCCAGTCCCGGACGCGCGTCTCGCCTTTGACCTTCGAGGCCTTGTTCAACACCGTTCCGACGGGGAGATCCGACTCGACGATGGCATCGGCGATCGTCTGCGCGCGCTCGGGGTCGTCCTCGTCGATAAGCGCGGCTTTCCCGAGCCGCTCGTAGGAGGGGGCGAACGCGAGCAGATCCGCGGGCATCGTCTGGCTGTCGCGTTCGTCGACCGGCCGCGAGACGAGCTCGAAATCGTCGTCGAGCGCCCCAGAAACGGCGTCGGGATCGGTGACGGGAACGTAGAGCCAGCCGTCCTCGACGGTGATCTCGTACGCATCGTCGATCAAATCTGCGTCGGCGAGCGTCGTACGCGTCCGTTCCCCCGCTTCACGCGCGACGCGGACGCACGGGACTTCCATACTCGAACTGGCCGACGGGTCGCCGTAACGCTGACGTTTTCGCCCCCGTTCGCGGACCGGTCCACATAGTAAATCGATAGGTGCTATATGAAATTCGCTGGCCGTCGGGAGTGTTTTTCCACCGGGCGTACATACCGTTCGTCGAGATGAGCGAGCGAGCGCGGCTGACGACCGTCGAGACGGTCCGCGAGAACCGGTCGTGGCTGTTCACGATCCGCGATCAGTACGGCGAGAAAGACGAGGCGATCCTCGTTCCCTGCGAGGACGGCGTCGAGGCCTGGATCAATCGCTGCACCCACGAATCTCAGCGCCTCGATGCGGGACGAGGTGCGGCGATACGAGACGGGAAGATCATCTGCCCGAAACACGGATCGATGTTCGACTCCTGTTCGGGGTACTGCGATAACGGCGAGGCGGCCGATACGACCCTGCCGACGGTCGAGATCGACGTCGACGGCGACACTGTCTACCTCACTGACGACGCCGCGACCTTCGTCCACGAGGGCGGAATCGACGACGGTGACGGCAACGTGGACGAAGATGACGATGACGACGGTCCCGCGTCGACCTCACACATCGGATTGTGACGTGCGCTCACGACAGCGATCGCGCTCCGATGCCGAGGGCCACGCCGTCTCGAAAACGTATTCCGCACGCTGGGACTACGAACGACCATGCTCACCTTCATCGGCCTCGGTCTCTACGACGAACGGTCGATCACCGTCGAGGGCCAGGCGGCCCTGCGCGCGGCCGACCGCGTCTACGCCGAATTCTACACCAGTAAACTGATCGGGACGACGATCGACGACCTCGAGTCTCACCACGACGTCGAAATCGAGGTCCGAGATCGAGCCGGCGTCGAACAGGAGCCGGACGACATGCTCGCGGCGGCCGAAGACGAGGACGTCGCCTTCCTGACGGCCGGGGACACGATGATCTCGACGACCCACGTCGACCTGCGGCTGCGGGCCCACGACCGCGGGATCGAGACGCGAGTGATCCACGGCGTCACCGCCCAAACCGCCACCAGCTCCCTGACAGGACTGCAGAACTATCGGTTCGGGAAGGCGACGACGCTGCCGTTTCCCTATGCACACGGCGCCGACGGCCTTCCGGCGAGCGTGACCGAGACGATCGACGAGAACCGGGCCGATGGGCTACACACCGTCGTCTATCTCGACATCAAGGCGGACCGCGAGGAGTACATGACCGCCGACGTCGGCGCGGACCTGCTCGCCGAGGCGTACCCCGACCTGGTCGGCGTCGTCGTCGCCCGCGCGGGCAGTCCCGATCCGCACGTCGAGGCCGGAACGATGACCGAGTTGGCCGAGCGCGAGTTCGGCGATCCGCTCCATCTGCTCGTGGTTCCCGGCGAGTGTCACCTCCTCGAGGCCGACGCGCTGGTCGAACTCGCCGATGCGGACAGAGACACCCTCGATATCGTCTGATCTGATCGATCAGTCGATCGGACTCGAACCGGATCGAACAGCGCCGCTCGATATCCGAACCTATCATAATATACATACACTTTCGATTCTGGTAAGTGTCGTATGAGTTGCGTCGCTACTCCCGGCAACTCATCACGGCTCACTCCGTGACCGTGAACTCGCCCGAGAGCCCGCCGCTCATCACCTCGAACCGGCCCGGTTCGACGACGGTCGATCCGTCCGGATGCGTGACGCCTAACTCCGCGGGTGTGAGCGTGACCGTCGCTCGTTTCCGCTCGCCAGGCGCGATCGTCAGCCGTTCGAAGCCGACCAGTTCTCGGACCGGCGTCACGCGGGAACTAACGACGTCGCGGAGGTACAGTTGAACGGCCTCAGTGCCGGTGCGGTCGCCGCGATTCGCCACGGTCACCGACACGTCGAGGTCGTCGTCGGGGTCGAGGCGGTCGGCGGTGCAGGTGAGCGATTCGTACTCGAAATCGGTGTAACTCAGGCCGTGCCCGAACGCGAACAGCGGATCGTACGCGGGCGGATGGTTGTCCTCGCCGAGCGGCCGCGGGGACGGACGGTGATCGTGGACCGTCGGTAGGTGACCGACGGATTTCGGCATCGAGATCGGCAGTCTACCGGACGGGTTCGTCTCCCCGACGAGGATCTCGGCGATTGCCCGGCCGCCCTCGTAACCCGGATAGAACCCCGTCAGAACGGCGTCGGCGAGCCGACTCTCGTCGGGGATCGCAAGGGGCCGTCCGGCGACGACGACCAGAACGGTCGGCGTCCCCGTGTCGGCGACGCGTTCAAGCAGTCGCGTCTGTGCCTGCGGAAGTTCGAGTTGGCTTCGCGTCGGGAACTCGTCGGTCGGTCCGGTCACGGACTCCGGCCCGAACTCGTGGACGTACCAGGTCTCGCCGAGGACGACGACCGCCGCGTCTGCGGTTTCCGCGGCGGCGGCCGCCGCGTCGAGCTCCGCGTCCGTCGTCGCTCGGATCGACGCACCCGGTTCGAAGGTAACCGTCGTCCCCGTCGTCCTCGCGTCGGTCACCGTTTCGAGGCCGTCGCGGACCGTCGTCCCGTGGGCTTCCGAGAGGCCGGCGACGGTCCAGCCGCTACAGAGGGCGTCGAGGGAGGCGGCGTTCGGACCCGTCACCAGGAGCTCGTCGACGTCGTCGCCGAACGGCAAGGCGTCGCCGTCGTTCTGCAGGAGAACGATCGATTCGCGCGCACACTGCAGCGATAGCTCGCGGTGGGCGTCCCTCCCGACCACCTCTTGGCCCTCGTTCGGGTCCACGTACGGGTCATCGAACAGCCCAAGTCGGAACTTGCATTCGAGGACTCGGCGGACGCTCTCGTCCAGCCGCGCCTCGGGAACCCTCCCTTCCTCGACCAGATCGACCAGCAGATCCGCGTACTCCCGGCCGCCGATCGAGGCCACGTCGAGGCCCGCCCGCGTCGCCTGGTCGACTGCGTCCCGCAGCGACGGCGCGGTTCCGTGTCGGCGGTGAAGGAAGGCGACGCCGTGCCAGTCCGAGAGGGTGAGCCCGTCGAAGCCGAGGTCATCGCGCAGGAGTTCGGTGAGGAAGCGCCGCGAGCCGTGGATCGGTTCACCGTCGACGGCGCTGTACGACGGCATCACCGCGGCCGCACCGGCGTCGATCGCGCGCTCGAACGGGGGGACGAACACGCGGTGGAGCGTACTCATCGAGACGTCGTTCGGGGCAGCGTCCTCCCCGCGCTGCGGGGCGCTGTAGGCCGGGAAGTGCTTGACGGTCGCCGCGACCGCCGTCGAATCAGCGAGCCCGGAGCCGTCGCTGCCGCCCTGTAACCCTTCGACTTCCGCCCTCGCCAGCTCGCCGACGAGGCGGGCGGCCTCGCCGTACGTCTCGTACGTCCGTCCCCACCGCGGCTCCCTGGCGACGTCCGTGTTGGGCGAGTAGTTCACCGTCGCACCGGTTGCGCGCATCTCAGTCGCCGTCACGCGGGCGGCCCGCCGGACCAGATCCGGGCTCCACGTCGCCGCCAGGCCCAGGTTGTGCGGGAAGACGGTCGCCCCCGCCACGTTCGCGTGGCCGTGGACCGCGTCGACCGGGACGAGCAGCGGGATGCCGAGCCTGGTTTCCTCGCGCGCGATCCGCTGTAAGCGGTTGGCGATGCGCGGTACCACGGCCGGACTGTTGTGTTTCGAGAAGCCGGTCGCGAACGGCGTGACCCACCCGATCGCGCGCTCGCGAACGAGCGACTCGAGGTCTTTGAGCGCGTGGCTGCCGTAGGGGTCGGCCCGAGCGTCAGACGAGAATGCGCCGGTCACCTGGCCAGTTTTCTCCGCGAGCGTCATGCGATCGAGGAGGTCGTCTACCCGTTCGTCGATGGACGCCTGGCGGTCTTCGTACGTCGGAGTCCCCTCGTCGACCATTCGAGCGCACTTTTGTGAGCCGCATAATAAGAACCGGGATCCGTTGTGCTACATGAACTCCCTTGAATATAGGGAGACATGCGAACAAGACAGGAAAAATATGAATTCACCATACTCTCTGTTGAGTTCGGTTCCCGAATAACGGTCGATACAAATTAGCGAATAGGACGTTTACAGCGTTTTCCTGGCTTCGAACACGAGCGGGCGGCTTTTCGTGAATGAGAGATCATGGTTCCGTCACGGAACGTGTTTTAGCAAGTTAAACGGTCCAGAAAGCGATTTTGACCGTCGGCTTCACCGATTATCCGCTATCGATACTATATAGTTTCCGAGATAGCATAGTATATGATACTATTCGGACGAATGGCTGGATTCGGTGGAGTATCAACCGACTCAGAGTACGTACTGATAGTACTATATTCAATACTCGCGTGCCGATTTCAGCGCTGAATTGCCGTCCATAGTCTCGCGATCGACGATCTCAGCCCCGCAGTTTACATTCATATAATTGTAATGCTTGTCCGGTATTCCAGTTTCAGGGTGTACCGTGTCCCGCTGCTCCGTATCGATGCGCTTCGAACGTCGAGCGCCCCTACTCGAACTCGTACTCGGCGGCGCTGTAGGCGAGGATATCAGTAACATCCTCACCTTCAATACTTTCGAGGCTCTCGAGTCCGAGGACGATCAACAGCGGGTAGAAGTCGCGCAGTTTCTGGAGGTCGTAGTTTTTCGCGCGCATACACTCGTAGCTGGTCTCCCGGAAGGCCAGTTCGATCTCGTCGCGGAGTTCGTCCGGGAGGTAGATAGTCAGGTTTTCCCACTCTTCTTTGACGTTCGTAACGTCGACCGGTTCGTAGTCGTCGTCCTCGGTGTTCACCCAGAACTTCGCATACTCCGCGTCGGCCGCCTCCGGACCATCGCCGTCGGTACCCGCGGTCGAGCGATCGGATTCGTCGCCGGCGGTCACAGCCGCTCACCCCCTTGGCCGTCCGTTCGCTGTCCGCGGCTCGATCGGAAGCGGAGTACTGCTAGTCGTACCATCACTGCAACGTTCTCGTGAACGTGGCTTATAGGTTGGGTCCGCCGGGGCGGCGCGAACGACGAGCGAACAGGGAGATATTCCCCGGAGAACGTAGCATTATAAATCATGCGTCAATTCCGTACGTACTGTATGCGTCACACGGAGGAGCGATAGAATGCAGTCCGACAGCACGTCACTCGTCGACGACCTCACGCTCGAAGAGAAGCTCGAACTCGTCCACGGAACGCTCGATCCGGACGAGAAGGCGACGGGCTACGTGCCCGGCAACGATCGGGTCGGCGTCCCGCCGCTGACGATGGTCGACGGTCCCCTCGGCGTACGAGCGCTGGGCGAGCAGGCGACCGCGTTCCCCTCGTCGATCGCGCTCGCGTCCTCGTGGGACCCGGATCTGGCCCGAGAGTTCGGCGCCGCGCTCGGTCGCGAAGCAGCCGCACACGATCAGGACGTCGTGCTCGGCCCCGGAGTAAACATCATCCGAACGCCCCACAGCGGGCGGAATTTCGAGTATTACAGCGAAGATCCGCACCTCGCCGGCCGAATGGGCGTCGGGACCATCGAAGGGATTCAGTCCGAGGGCGTCGCGGCCACGGTCAAACACTACGTCGCGAACAACCAGGAGACGAACCGCTACGAGGTGAGCGCCGACGTGAGCGAGCGGGCGCTGCGCGAGATCTACCTGCCGGCGTTCCGCGCGGCGGTCGAGGACGCCGACGTCCTGTCGGTGATGACCGCGTACAACCGGGTCAACGGCGTTCACATGAGCGATCACGAGCATCTCCTCTCCAACGTGCTGAAAGACGAGTGGGGATTCGATGGCCTGGTCGTCTCCGACTGGTGGGGGACCCGGAGCGCCGTCGACGCGGCGCTGGCCGGGCTCGATCTGGAGATGCCAGGCGTCGACCTCGAAGCGTACCTTCCGGGCGAAGCGGACGACGAGATGGAGGCGCCCGACGACGAGGACGGCGAACTGCCGCCCCTCCCGGACGTGCCGGCGTACTTCGGCGAGCCGCTTCGGGAGGCCGTCGAGTCCGGCGCGGTCGACGAGTCGGTTCTCGACGAGAAGATCGAGCGGCTCCTGCGCGTGATGGAGGCGGTCGGTCGCTTCGAGGCCGAGGGCGAAGCCGACGCGCGCGAGGGCGAACTCGACACGCCCGAACACCGCCGCCTGGCCCGCGACATCGCGGTCGAGGGGACCGTTATGCTGACCAACGACGGCACGTTGCCCCTCGACGAGTCCGATTCGATCGCACTGATCGGCCCGAACGCCGACGCCGCCAAACTCGGCGGCGGCGGCTCCTCGGAGGTATCGCCAGTCACCGAGACTAGTCCGCGCGAGGGGCTCGCCGAGCGGGCGGCCGACCTCTCGTTCGAACGCGGCGTGTCCCCGATCGCCGAATCGTCGTTCTTCGACGACGAGGACGAGCCGACCGCTGCAGACGCGGACGGCGACACGGACGCGGGCGCGAGCATCGACGACGCGGTGGCAGCCGCCGAAGCCGCCGACTGCGCGGTGGTCGTCGCTCAGGACGACGCCACGGAGTTCAAAGACCGAGACCACATCGAACTCCCCGGCGAGCAGAACGAGCTCATCTCGGCCGTCGCCGACGCCGCCGATCGGACCGTCGTGGTCCTCCGGACCAGCGGCCCCGTCGAACTCCCCTGGCTCGACGCGGTCGACGCCGTCCTCGAAACGTGGTACCCCGGCCAGGCCGACGGCGAGGCGCTCGCGGCAGTCCTGTTCGGCGACGACGATCCGAGCGGTCGGCTCCCGGTCACGTTCGGTCGCTCGGCCGCGGACTATCCGACGGCGGACGAGGCGGCCTTCCCCGGAACGGACGGGTCGGCACGGTACGACGAGGGTGTCTTCGTCGGCTACCGGTACTTCGACGAACACGACGTCGAGCCGCTGTTTCCCTTCGGGCACGGCCTGTCGTACGCGACGTTCGAGTACGGCGACGCGACCGTCAGCGAGACCGACGACGGGTTCGAGGTCGCCGTCGATCTCCGCAACGTCGGCGAGCGGCCCGGGAAAGAAGTCGTTCAGGTGTACGCGCGGAAATCGTCGGCGCCGGTCGCCTGTCCCGACCGCGAACTCGTCGCCTTCGATGCCGTGACGCTCGAACCCGGCGAGAAGACGACGGTGCGCGTCTCGCTCGATCGCGACGACTTCGCGTACTACGACGAGGACGACGGCTGGACGGCCGCGACGGGAACGAACACGATTCTCGTCGGTCGCTCCTCGCGGGACGTTCGGGCAACGTTCGACGTGGACGTGTAGGAACGGCCGCGTTCGATTACAGTTGTCCGCGGCGACCGATGAGCGTTTTTCGGTCGGAAGCCGCTCCGAGTCCCATCGCCGTCTCCGCTCTCGGCAGCCGGATTCACCGGAACCGCAATGTTTTACTATAGTTAATGTACATTGTTTTTCTACACGCTGGGTTCGAGTACCAGACACACAGGCGATCGATAATGACAAATATGCGACGTAGATCGAGTACTATCGGCTCGAATAGCGGTTCGAGAAAGGGGAATCGGCACCAACGCGGCTCGGAGCGACCCGCGAAGCGAGTGACACGTCGATCGCGGTCGATCGATCTGGCGACGGCCAACGGGGTGGGAGCGTCGTGACGGACCGAAACGCGACGCCCTGGGCGACGATCGGAACGCTGCTGCTGGCGGCTACGTTACCCGCGCTCTCGGGCGGAATCGTTAACCCCGTGTTGCCGGCGATCGAAGCGGCGTTCTCGTCGGTACCCAACGCGGGCGTCCTCGCCCAGCTCGTCAGTACGCTGACCGGCCTGATCATCGCCGTCTTCGCGCCGATCATCGGCGTGCTCGTCGATCGCTACGGTCGAAAGCCCGTCCTGATCGTCTCGATGATCATTTACGGGATCGGTCCCAGCTCGGCGTACTTCCTCGATTCGCTGTACCTGATCCTCGGGACCCGAGTCTTCCTCGGAATCGCCGTCGCCGGGATCATGGTGAGCGTTACGACGCTCATTGCGGACTACTTCACGGGCAAGCGCCGGGAGACCGTGATGGGCTGGCAGGGTGCGATGATGCCGTTCGGGGCCGCGGTCGCCATGGTCGCCGGCGGCGTCATGGCCGACCTCAACTGGCGGACCGTGTTCCTCACGTACCTCGTCGCGCTGCTCATGGTCCCGCTCGTCGTCCGCTTCGTCGACGAGCCCGATGTCGGCGCGACGAGCGACGGCACCTCGCTGCCCGCGCTCGCCGAACTCCGGGAGATCCTCGACGAACTCCCGCTCGGGTTCCTGGCCGGCGTCTACCTGACCATGTTCATTGGCATGATCGGATACAATCAGATCAACGTCGAGATTCCGTTTTACCTGCAGACCGTCACGTCCGTCGGCGGCACGATGACCGGAATCGCGATCGCGACCGTCTCGCTCGTCGCCGGGCTCGTGTCGCTGAACTTCGATCGCATTCGGGAGCGGTTCAGCCCCATCGCGATCATCGCCGGCATCTTCGCCGCGGCCGGGATCGGCTTCCTCGTCGCCGGCGCGACCGAGCGGTACTGGATCATCGTCGTCGGGATCGTCATCGCAGGTGCCGGACTCATCCTGCTCACGCCGACGTTGAACTACTGGGTCGCCGCACGAGTAAGCGAACAGTATCGCGGTCGGGCCCTCAGTGGCGTCACGACGACGATGTTTCTGGGCATGTTCGTCTCGCCGATCGCGGCCGAACCGCTGATCGCGCGGCTCGGTACCGGCCAGGCGCTGCTGGCGATCGGTGTGCTCGGGTTCGCGATCATGGCCCTGTTTGCCATCGCGGCAGTCCGCCGACGTTCGGCGCCGGACGTAACCGCCGCGACGCAGTCGACCGACTAGTTTCGGATCGCACGAGACCGACGGGAGAACGGAGCTGCGAGTTCCACTCTCGAGGAGGGGCGCTGTCAGCCGCGTCGCGATCGCGCACCGCCCGCCCGATCGGTAGTGCGGCTTCCGAGCCACCAGTTACCATTCTACGGAGTATCATTCGAATCCGAGAGAAGATCCCGAAGCCGGTGCGTCGTCGTTGCGAGGAGCGACGGCCTGGCCTAATAGACTGAGTGGGGACGAACACGACCGAATATCTCAGAATCGCGCCGCTCGGCGTCGTACTACGATATTTCAGATCGAGTCCGCAGAGAGACGGAGAGCCGATCGGCTCGATCCCATCAGCCGGAGCAAATTTCGAGGAGAGTGTCGTCTTCTCACCGATATGCCGTTTCAGGACGCAAAATACGGCTGTTTCCGTTCGATCTGAGGTCGGCCTTACCGGAATCTCGTGATCGATTCGCTCTCTTTACCGAGCGGTCTCGGCTCCTCGAGTAACGATTGCGAGAGGTACCAGTATCAATACAGTATTCGAATTGTCTCTCATATCTGTGGGCAATAGCAAGCCCACGTCGGCACCCGGTTTAGAGCGACCGCGCACGTTCGCGTCCGAAACGCCACCGACGCATCGCGGAGCAACGCCGGTCGGACACGGATCAGGCCCCGCGCAGAGACGAGCGGGTTCCCTCAGTCGAGGACGCCCTCGAGTCGATCCAGAAAGTCGCCAGGCACTTCGACGTGTGGTGTGTGGCCGGTGTTGCCGAAGACGACCTCCTCGAAGTTGCCGCCGCGATCGACGTAGCGCTCGAGGACGGCGCGGGTCTGATCGACCATCGGCTGGGGCGGGAAGACGTCCTCGCCTGGCCAGTCCGGCAGTTCGTCCATTCGGCCAAGCGTGCCCGGATCGAACAGGGAGGCGTTCGAGACGATCTGGTCGGAGTCGCCGCGGAGCCAGGTGATCGGCGGCTTGTCCTCAGGGTCGATTTCGGAGATCATGTCGAGCCGGCAGTACTTCGGCGAGACGGCGTTGTTCACGCCGGTCTCGCCGGGCGCGGTGCCCGGCCAGTTGTCGCTGTCGGTCGCCGAGCCGGGATAGTTCTCGTCGCCGGTGGCCGTATCGAGCATGCCGGTCAGGTACGACTCCTCGCGCTCCGCGTCGAACTCGTGGGTCGGGTCGACGTAGTAGGTCCGCAGGAGCTTCCGGGGCGCGGCTTCGTCCGCCGTCTCGCGGAGGCGATCCGCGAGGTTCGAGACGAACGCCCGGTTGGCGATCCCGCCGCCGGACCCCGCGTAGTCGTCGAAACAGGGCGTGCCCTCCGCGTCTTTCGTCCCGCCGAAGCCGTACGGCGAGACCGGGTTGACGAGCACGAGCGCGGCGACGTCCTCGGGATGTTCGATCGCGTATCGCATCGCGACCCCGCCGCCGTTCGACCAGCCGACGAGCACGAGCGGCGTCTCGAGGTCGCGGTCGACGACGAACGAGCGGAGGTCGGCCGCGAAGTCGCCGAGGCCGTTCGTCGCGTCGACCGGTTTCGTCTCGGAGTCGCCGTAGCCCCGCATGTCGGGCGCGATCGCGCGGTGGCGAGCCGGCAGGTCGGCCATTACGTCCTCGAAGAACCGCGAGGAGGAGACGTTTCCGTGGAGGAACAGGACGGTCTCGCCCTCGCGCTCGGTGCGGTCGGTGCCGCCCGACTCGAGGTAGTGAGTCTCGAGGCGGTCCGTGTCGGCGAGTTGCGAATCGACGCCGGCGAGGGTGTCGTCGCGTGGCATATCTGCCCCAATCACGGCGAGTGGGATAGGTGTCTGGATTGCTTTCACAACCGGCGGACGGTCGAACGCATTCGATGTGCGGAGAGCGCGACGCCGCGACCGGTCACCGCGTGTCACGTTCGGTCGCGTCGATACCGGTTGTTGTATATTTGCGCCATTAATCCATTCTATTCGATCAAAAACAATCGTATTCGAAAACAATTCATCACCGGGCTCGAATGCGTACGGTACATGAACGCGTTCGACGAGACGCCGATCAGCCGAAACGGGAAATCGCTCATCCTCGCTCACGACCACGGCCTCGAGCACGGTCCGTCGGCCTTCGAGGGCGTCGAAGACCGACTCGATCCGGAGACGGTCTTCGAGATGGCGACCCACGACGCCGTCACCGCGCTGGCCGTCCAGAAGGGCCTCGCCGAGACGTATTACCCTTCCTACGAGGACGACGTATCGCTCCTGGCGAAGTGCAACGGGACCTCGAGCCTCTGGGAGGGCGAACCCTACTCGCCACAGACCTGGTCCGTCGAGAGCGCCGTCGAGACTGGCGCCGACGCGATCGGGTACACCGTCTATCCGGGCACGAACCGCGAGCCCGAGATGTTCGAGGAGTTCCGCGCGGTGCAAGAGCGAGCGCGCGACCACGATCTCCCCGTAGCCATGTGGTCGTATCCGCGCGGCCAGGCGATCAAGGAACACCGCAGCCCCGAGGTCATCGCCTACGCGGCCCGGATCGGGCTCGAGCTAGGCGCCGACATCGCGAAGGTGAAGTACCCGCGCAGTCCCGAGGCGCTCGCGCACGCGGTCGACGCGGCCGGCGACGTCCGGGTCGTTCTGAGCGGCGGCTCGAAGACGAGCGACTACGAATTCCTCTCGATGGTCGAGGCCGCGATGGACGCCGGCGCGGGCGGACTCGCCGTCGGGCGGAACGTCTGGCAACGAGAGAATCCCGAACGGATCCTCGACGCCCTCGAGCGGGTGATCTTCGAGGGCGCGTCGGCCGACGGCGCACTATGACAGCGGCCGATGCGGACGCCGATCACGAGCCGATTTTAGACGCGGTCGCAACAGTTGCCGCCGACGTACCCGCCGAACTTCCGCGTCTGCGCGGCCACCGCGGCGCCGCTACCGCCACCGCCGCCGTTGCCGGTGACGACGGCCAGGCGACCGACGAACGCAACCCGACCGGCGACGATCAGTCGGCGGCCGACCGGTGGCTCGACGACCGGTTTCGCGAGGCGCTCGCGCCGCTCGAGGCCGTCGGCGCCTACGCGAGCGAGGAGCGCGCCGACGTGCTCGACTGCGGACGTGGAGGCGGAGACGAGGGCGGATACGGCGTCGCCATCGATCCGCTCGACGGTTCCGACAACCTCGCCGCGAACGGTCCGATCGGGACGGTTCTGGGAATTTACGACGCGCCCCTGCCGGCTCGCGGTACCGACCTCGTCGCGAGCGCGATCGTGATCTTTGGGCCGACCGTCACGATGACCGTCGCGGCCGACGGCGACGTCGTTCGGTACCGAGTCGACGAGGACGAGGGCGAGCGGACCGACCCCCGCCGGGTCTCCCTCGCGAGCGAGCGGGCCGCGGACGGCGCTGACAACGGCGACGAGATCGACGGCGTCTGCGGGTATTCCGGCCGCCGCGAAGATCTATCGCCGGCACTCCTCGGGCTCGTCGACGCGTTCCGCGCCGAGCGGCGGCTACGGTACTGCGGCGCAGCCGTCGCCGATGTCGTGACACTCCTCGAACACGGTGGCGTGCTGTGCTATCCGCGCACCGATCGCCGACCGGACGGCGTCTTGCGCCTGCAGTACGAGGCGAATCCGATCGCACACATCGTCGAGACCGCCGGCGGGCGGGCGATCGGCGACACCGGAACCGAAACGGACGCCGACACGGAACCGGGCCGACTCCGACAGCTGGACCCAACCGCACTGCACGAACGCGTGCCGGTCTTCGTCGGCTCTCCGGAGCCGATCGCTCGGGTGGAGTCGAGCCTCGGGAGTGAGTAACGAGTACACCTTCGATTTCTGAACCTGGATTTCGATATCAGGCGAGTCGCTCGCGACTACGGGCGCGAGCGAACGGATCCAACAAGTCGAACGAATCGATTGCGTTAGGAGAGCAGCCGCTTGAGCCGGGCGAACAGTCCTTTCGAGGGGTCCCCGCCGCGTTTTACGGACTCGCTCGCGTTCTCGACGTTGCCGCCGGTGTCGGCGGCGTCGGCACCGGCTTCCGCCCCCGGCTCGTTTCGGGCCGTCGCCTGGTCGTCGGTCGCCGCCGTCGCAGCGCCGTCGGCTGCTTCGATCGCCCGCTCCAGCAGCCCTTCGGCGTCGTTGACGGCCTCTTTCACCGGCGCGTCGACGATCGGCTTGTCCGCGAAGCGGTCCTGGCTCACCGAGGTGTCCGCGGCGATGATGACTGCGTCGGCCGCCCCGATGGCCTCGCTCGAGAGTTCGTTCTCCTGGCCCATAGCGCCCTGGACCTCGACGTCGATCTCGTGGCCGTTCGCCTGCGCCGTCTGCTCTAAGTTCTCAGCCGCCATCTGGCTGTGTGCGATACCGGTCGGACAGGACGTGACTGCGACGAATTTCATGGTGTTTCGGAGTCGGAATCTGGGTCTGCGTCTGAATCTGAATCTGGATTTGAATCGCGGCTGTGACTGCGGTCGCGCTTCGCTACGCGGTCCCGGACGGCGGCGCTTGCGGCCGCGTCCGTCGCGTCGTCGGCGAGCGTCTCGGCGGCCGCGGTCTCGACCGCCGCGATATTCGCCTTTACGTCGGGGATCGTCACGGCGCTCATGCTGAGTTCGTCGAGCCCGAGCCCCACGAGCAGGTCGGTCAGGTCGGGATCGCCGGCCATCTCGCCGCACATGCCGACCCACGCGTCGCCCGCCTGGCCGGCCGCGACGGTGCGCTCGATCGCCCGGAGCACGGCCGGCTCGCAGGGGTCGTGCAGCTCAGCGACGCGGTCGTTCTCCCGGGCCGCGGCCATCACGTACTGGGTGAGGTCGTTCGTCCCGATGCTGAGGAAGTCGACACGCTCGGCGAGCGCCTCAGCGGTCAGCGCCGCGCTCGGCGTCTCGATCATCACGCCAAGCTCCGGCACCTCGTGGTCGAGCCCCTCGGACGCGAGGTCGTCGGCGACCGACGCCACGGTCTCTAGGGCGGCCTCGAGCTCCGACACCGTCGCGACCATCGGGAACATCACCGAGAGCGTCCCCGGCTCGGCCGCGTTCGCTCGGAGCAGCGCCCGCAGCTGCGTCTCGAAGAGGTCGGCGTCGGGACCGAGCGACCGCCGGATCCCCCGTTCGCCGAGGAACGGGTTCTCCGGGTCGGGCATGTCGAGGTACGGAATCGGCTTGTCGCCGCCGACGTCGAGCGTCCGGACGACGACCCGTCCCTCGGGGAAGGCCGCGAGCGCCTCGCGGTAGGCCTCGATCTGTTCGGCCTCGTCCGGCGGCGACTCCCGATCGAGGAAGAGGAATTCGGTCCGGAAGAGCCCGATCCCGTCGGCGCCCTGTCGGATGGCGCCCTCGAGCTCCGCGAGGGTGCCGACGTTGGCGGCCACCTCGATCGGCTCCCCGTCGGCCGTGGTCACCCGCTCCTCGCGGACCTCGACGCCCCGACCTGCGTTCGCGCGTTCGCGCTGGTCGGCGGTCGGATCGACGGTGACCGCGCCGGCGTCGCCGTCGACGAACACGGGCTCGTCGTCTGCGATCTCTTCGAGGTCGTCGCCGACGCCGACGACGGCGGGCAGTCCGATCGAGCGGGCGAAGATCGCCGCGTGGGAGGTCCGCCCGCCCAGTTTCGTCGCGAAGCCGGCCACGCGATCGGGATCCAACTGGGCGGTGTCGCTCGGCGTGAGCCGCTCGGCGAGCAGGACCGTGCCATCCGGCAGCGAGGAGAGGTCAACGCGGTCGCCGTCCGTGAGCAGCCGCACCAGGCGGTCCCGGACGTCGCGGAGGTCGTCCGCGCGCTCGGCCATCCGCCCGTCCATGCCTTCGAACTGCGAAATGGGGTCCTCGAAGGCGCGACGCACCGCATGGGCCGCGGGAAGGCCCTCATCGATCGCCGCCTCGACCCCGTCGATGATCTGGGGATCGTCGAGGAACTGTCGGTGGGCGTCGAACACCGCGGCCTCCTCCTCGCCGACGCGCTCGGCGGTCCGCTCGCGTTCGCGCTCGAGTTCGGTTGTCGCGCGCTCGCGCGCATCTTCGAACCGCTCGCGCTCGGCGTCCGGATCGACTGTCTCGGGCGCGGGCGGGTCGTCGAGGCTCGCGTCCGCGCCGGGGTCGTACCAGGCGGCGGTGCCGACGCCGGCGAGCGGGCTTACGCCGGTGCCGTCGTAGGTGATCGACGCGGCCTCGGCGTCGGGATCGGGGTCGCGGTCGGTGGTGGATTCGGACATGGTATGGATTCGAGTCCGGCGTCGTGTTCAGGGCTCGACTTCCCCTTCCGGGGTCGAGAGGACCGCCTCGAGTTCGTCGAGCACCGTGTCGGCGTCGTCGCCCTCGGCGATGAGCCGTACGTCGTCGCCGCTGGCGACGCCGAGACTGGTGACGGCGAGCATGCTCGCCGCGTCGACCGGCTCGCCGTCGGCGGGAGCGACCCGCACGTCGGCGTCGAATTCGGTCGCGGTCTCGACGAACGTCGCGGCCGGTCGCGCGTGGAGCCCGTCTTCGGGCACCACGGTGACGGTACGCTCCATTAGTCGATCGCCTCCGTGATCGTCTCTCGGATCGCGTCCTTCGACTCGGCCTCGTGGAGCCGTTCGCGGACGTCGTCGTGCATCAGGGCCCGCGAGAGCGAACTCAGCAGTTCGAGGTGATCCTCGCCGCCGTCGGCGGGGACGAGCAGCATGAACAGGAGCGTCGCCGGCTCGCCGTCCATGGCGTCGAAGTCGACGCCTGCCGACGAGCGCGCGAAGACGATCGTCGGCTCCGAGACGGCGTCGGTCTTGGCGTGGGGAATGCCGATCCCCTTACCGACGCCGGTCGTCGTCTCCTCCTCGCGGGCCAGCAGCGCTTCCAGCGCGGCCTGGCGGTCTGTAACTCGGCCGGCCTCGACCGCCCGGTCGAGAAGGAACTCGATACTGGCCTCCTTGTCGGCCGGCGGTTCCTCGAGCGCGATCAGGTTGGGCGTCAGTACGGTGTCGATCGTGGGTTCGGTCACAGTCATCGGTCGGTTTTCGGGATGGGGTTATTAGTTGCTCGTCTGTGCTGGTTCGGCGCCGGCGACGCGCTCGTGGTAGTCGGGCTTGATCAGCGTCGCGGTCGTCGCGGTAATCGTCGTGCCGAGCGCGAGACAGCCCAGGAACAGCAGGAAGCTGTTCGAGAGGAACATGACGAAGACGCCGCCGTGCGGTGCGGGCATCGTCACGCCCAGCCAGAGCGCGACGGCGCCGGCCGTCGCGCTTCCCAGGATAGCCGACGGGATGACCCGGAGCGGATCGGCGGCGGCGTAGGGAATAGCGCCCTCGGTGACGAAGGAGAGCCCGAGCGGCACGGCCGCTTTCGCGTTCTCGTACATTTCGGCGGCGTACTTCTGGGGCGCGATGAAGTTCGAGAGCGCGAGTCCGAGCGGCGGCACCATCCCGCCGAGCATCACGGCGGCCATCGGCGCGAAGATCTGGTCCGCGACGAGGACGGTTCCGAACACGTACGCGACCTTGTTGATCGGGCCGCCCATGTCGACCGCCATCATTCCGCCGAGGATCGCGCCGAGCAAGACGGCGTTCGTCCCCTCCATGCCGCGCAGCGTTGTCGTCAACGCGTCGTCGACGATCGCGATCGGCACACCGAGGCCGAAGATGACGATCGGCGCGAGAAACAGCGTCGTGACCACGGGGATCACGAGAATCGGCATCATCGGCTGGACCGCCGACGGCACCGACCGCCCCTTCAGCCACCGCGCGACGTAGCCGGCGAGCAGCCCGGCGACGATCGCGCCCAGGAAGCCGGCAACCGCGCCGTCGGCGTCGAAGCCGATAACTTGGCCGGCGGCCGCGATGATCGCCTCCTGTTGAATCGCCCACGAGAGGAGAAACCCGGGCGCGAGCCCGGGCTTGTCCGCGATCGCGTAGGCGATGTAACCCCCGAGGATGGGGATCATGATCGTCAGCCCGAGGTCGCCGATCTGGGCGAGGTACCAGGCGAACGTCCCGGTGTCCTCGAAGACCGTCCTGGTGCTCGTCCCCGCCCCGGGCGTCGGAATCCCGAAGATCGTCTCCGGAAGCGAAGCGAGCATAAACGCGAGTGCCAGGCAGATCCCGCCGATCGTCACGAACGGGATCATGAACGACACGCCCGTCATCAGATCCTCCTTCACCGACGTGAGGTGTGCGCGAAGTCTGGGTGATACCCTATCGCTCATTATTATCTAGCACGCTATAGCGAAACGTTCGCATTTTGTTGGCAAAATAGTTTCGAGTATGTTCGTTTTCGTCCGTTATGTCTCGATAACTAGTTCAGAGGCGTCGAACTCGCAGCGTCGAGCGGGACGACCGAGTCGCTGTTCGATGGATCCACCATCGCTCGCTCCGACCGGGGTCGAATTCACGACTACCGATCAGTACGTCGAAACGGCGATCGCGTCCCGCTCGTCGCGAACGTCGGCCAGCGGCGGGACCTGCGTCCCGGAAACGGAGACGACGTGCGACGAGACGGCGACGCCCGATCGGAGCTCCTGGGCGGCCGATTCGCCGCGCGCACGCGCCGCGAGGACGCCGGCCAGCAGGGAGTCGCCGGCGCCGACGGTGTCGACCACGTCGACGTCCCTCGCGGGCGCGTGCAGGTGTCGCTCCGGCGTCGCCATCACGGCACCCTCGTCACCGAGCGAGGCGATGACTCGCGCGAAGCCGTCCGCCCGAAGCGTCTCGGCGGCCGCGAGCGCGTCTTCTACCCCGCCGATCTCCGTTCCCGTCGCCGCTGCAAGCTCCGCGAGGTTCGGTTTGCAGAGCGCGTACTCTCCCTCGAGGGCCGAGAGCGTCGCGCCGCCGACGTCCACGACCGTCTCCCAGGGCCCGGCGTCGGCGAGCCGATCGATTGCATCGGGGCCGACGCCCTTCGGGCGACTCCCGGCGATGACCACCGTCTCGGGGTCGTACTCGCGCAGCCGGTCACAGACCGTTTCGATCGCAACCCCCGAGACCCGCGGGCCGTTCTGGTTGATCTTGTACTCGCCATCGGTCGTGAGAACGGTCGTGTTCAACCGGGTCTCCCCTTCGATCTCGACGAAATCGGTCGCGATCCCGGCCGTCGACAGTTCGTTCCGGAGGAACCGGCCGAGCCGACCGCCGGCCAGGCCGGTCGCGACGGTGTCGACGCCGAGCGCCGCCAGGTACTTCGAGACGTTGATCCCCTTACCGCCGGCGTCGTAGCGGTACTCGTCGGCGCGCGCGACCGCACCGTCCGCGAGTGCGCCGGACAACTCGACCGTGTAGTCGACGGCCGGGTTGAGCGTGACGCTAGCGATCATTCGGGCCCTCCACGCCGACGGTCACGTCGGCCGCCGCGCACGTCTCGGCGAGTTCGCCGGTCGGGTCGTCGTCGGTCACCAGCACGTCGACGTCTTCGAGGGTGGCAAACCGGGCGAAGCTCCGCTCGCCGAACTTGGTTTCGTCGGCGACGAGCACGACGCGCTCGGAGCTCTCGACCATGAGCTGTTTCATGCGCGCTTCGTCCTCGTTGGGGGTCGTCAGGCTCCCGTCGTCGGCGAGGGCGTTCGTCCCGAGAAAGAGGAGATCGAAGTTCGTCCGCTCCATGAACGCCTCCGCGCTCGGGCCGACGAGCGCCCGCGTCCGATGGCGGAGCGTCCCGCCGGTGAGCTTCACGTCGGTCGTCTCCTTCCCGAGTTCGAGCGCGAGCAGCGGGGAGTTGGTCACCGGAATGAAGGAGATGTCCGTCGGCACCTGCATCGCGACCTGCATCGTGGTCGTCCCCGAATCGAAGAAGACGACCTGGCCGTCGTGGATCTCCGTGACCGCCCGCGAGCCGATCGCGGCCTTCGCCTCCAGGTTCTGGACCTCCTTCTGGCCGTAGGTCTGCTCGCGGCCGACCGCCGTTACCGGTACGGCCCCGCCGTGGGACCGCTCGATCAGTCGGTCCTCCTCCAACTCGTCGAGATCGCGCCGGATCGTCGCCTTCGACACGTCGAGCTCGTCGGCCAGCGCGTCGACCGAGCAGCCGTCCCGGTCCGAGACGAGTTCGACGATCTTCCGCTTCCGCTGTTCGGGTAACATGAGGATCGTCTTCGATACCGTCTGTGGTCTGCACGGTTTTATTTGTTTGTGCTGATTTATGCGATCGTTTCTGATTGCATACAACGATAGAGGGGCGGATCGCGTTCGCCTGACGACTGCGAGGAGGCGAACTGGGGGAAAACTGACGGCGAACGAAAACGAAAACGGCCGGAGCCAGTGTCGGACAGCGGGTCCGGGTTACAACCGATCGATGATCGCTTCCGTCACGTCCTCGGTCGAGGCGCCGCCACCCAGATCGGGCGTGCGCGGCCCGTCGGCGAGCGTCGCTTCGACGGCCTCGTTGACGGCCGCCGCCTGGTCGTCGTAGCCGAGATACTCGAGGAGCATGGCCGCGGAGACGATCGTCGCGGCCGGGTTCGCGACGCCCTCGCCGGCGATGTCGGGCGCGGTGCCGTGGACCGGCTCGAAGAGGGCGCGCTCGGGGCCGATGTTGGCCGAGGGGAGCAGACCGAGCCCGCCGACGAGGCCGGCGGCCAGGTCCGAGAGCACGTCACCGGCTAGGTTCGGACAGACGACGACGTCGAACTGCGTCGGGTCGAGACAGACCCGCGTCGCGAAGGCGTCCATCAGCACCTCGTCGGTCTCGACACCGTTCTCGTCAGCGACGTCGCGGACCGTATCGCGGAAGAGGCCGTCCGTTTCGCGCATCACGTTGGCCTTGTGAGCGACGGTGAAGCCGTCGTGCTCGTCGCCCGAGACGTAGTCGCAGGCGAACTCGGCGAGTCGCTCCGAGGCCGACTCCGTGACGACGCGGGTCAGCGTCGAGACGTCCTGAGTCAGGCGATCCTCGTGGCCCGCGTAGACGCCCTCCGTGTTCTCACGGAGGAAGACCAGGTCCGTCTCGGGGCGGACGGCGTCGACGCCGGGGTACGCCTTCGCGGGACGGACGTTGACGAACGAATCGACCGCGCCGCGCAGCGGGAGGATGACGTCCGCCGCGGTGTCGCCGGCCGCGCCGAACAACGTCGCGTCGGCCGACGCCGCCAGGTCGTAGGTCTCCTGCGGGAGTGCCTCGCCGGTCTCCGCTTTGACCGCGTCGCCGGCTTCGGCCTCGGCGAACTCGAAGTCGATGTCGAGCGATTCGAGAACCTCCACAGCGGCGGGCGTCACTTCCTGCCCAATCCCGTCGCCCGGGATAACGGCGATCTCGTGAGTCATACCCTACCATCTCGCGGCGGCCAAAAAGAGAGTGTCGATACAGCTGTCAGAACGGCGGTTCGCGTCGAAAACGACTGGACCGCCGAGTCGAGGGAGTCCGTCGGTCGGTTACTCGGCTTCGGGAATCGCCGCGTCCTCGACGTAGGGCAACTCCTCGGCCAGCTTAGCGACCTCGCCGGCGTTGGACTTCATCAGCGCCGTCGTATCCCAGACACCCTCGACGAGGGCCTTGCGCTGGGCCTCGTCGACGGTGACGTCGATCGTGGTTTCGCCGTAGGTGACCTCCTCGGCCTCGACGTCGATGTCGATCTCGCCGTCGGGGTTCGCGTCGACCCAATCCTGCAACTCTCCAATCGTCTCGCTGTCCGCCGTGACGGTCGGGATGCCGAGCGCCAGGCAGTTGCCCGCGAAGATCTCGGCGAAGCTCTCGCCGATGATCGCGTCGATGCCCCAGCGCATCAGGGCCTGGGGCGCGTGCTCGCGCGAAGAGCCGCAGCCGAAATTGCTGTTGACGACCATCACCGAGGAGTCCTGGAATCGGTCCTCGTTCATCGGATGCTCCTTGGGATCGTCGTTCTCGTCGAACCGGACGTCGAAGAACGCGAACTCGCCCAGCCCGTCGAAGGTGACGACCTTCATGAACCGCGCGGGGATGATCTGGTCGGTGTCGATATCGTTCCCGCGGATCGGGACGCCCGACCCCGACACGTACTCGACTTCGGGGATCTCGACCTCGCCGTCGTCGGTCATGCGGTGGTCACCTCCGCTTCCGGCAGCTCTCGAACGTCGGTTACTTCACCCTCGATCGCCGCGGCGGCGACCATCCGCGGGTTCATCAGGACGGTCCGCCCGTCCTTCGAGCCCTGGCGGCCGATGAAGTTCCGATTCGAGGAGGAGGCACAGGACTCGTCGCCCTCGAGTTGGTCCTCGTTCATGCCCAGGCACATCGAACAGCCGGCGTTGCGCCACTCGAAGCCGGCTTCCTCGAAGATATCCTTGAGGCCCGCTTCCTCGGCGGCGTCCTGGACGCGTTGGCTGCCGGGGACGACCATCGCGCGGACGTCGTCGTGGACCTCGCGGCCCTCGACGATCCGGGCGGCCCGCCGCAGGTCCGGCAGGCGGGCGTTCGTACAGGAGCCGAGGAAGGCCACGTCGATCTCGTAGCCCTCCATCGTGTCGCCTGGCTCGACGCGCATGTGCTCCTGGGCGCGTCGCGCGGTCTCTTGTTTGTCCTCGGGCAGGTCCTCGGGGGCCGGAATCGGGTCGGTGATGCCGATGCCCTGGCCAGGCGTGGTGCCCCAGGTGACGACCGGCTCGAGTTCGTCGGCGTCGATCCGGACGATATCGTCGTATTCGGCGTCCTCGTCCGAACGGATCGACTCCCAGTAGGGCTTGAGTTCCTCGAACTTCTCGGGGTTTTCCCGGAAGTAGTCGGTCTCCTCGAGCCACTCGTAGGTGGTCTCGTCGGGGTTGACGTAGCCCGCGCGGGCGCCGCCCTCGATGGACATGTTGCAGATCGACATCCGACCCTCCATGCCGAGGTTCTCGATGGCCTCGCCGGCGTACTCGTAGACGTAGCCGACGCCGCCCTCGGTGCCGAGTCGGCGGATGATCTCGAGGATGACGTCTTTAGCCTCGACGCCCTCACCGAGTTCGCCGTCGACCTGGATCTTGCGGACCTGCTGTTTCTCCATGGCGACGGTGCCCGTCGCGAGCACGTCGCGGATCTGGCTGGTCCCGATCCCGAACGCCAGCGCGCCGAAGGCGCCGTGGGTCGAGGTGTGGGAGTCGCCACAGACGATCGTCTTACCGGGCTGGGTGAGTCCCTGCTCCGGTCCGATGACGTGGACGATGCCCTGATCGCCCGTCGTCGGGTCGGAGAACTCGATGCCCGCCTCGCGGACGTTCTGCTCGAGTTCGGCCATCATCTCCTCGGCCGCGTCCTCCTCGTACGGGCGAGACTGATCGGCCGTCGGGACGATGTGGTCGACGGTCGCGTGGGTCAGTTCGGGGAAGGCGACTTCGAGGTCGCGCTCGCGGAGCATCCCGAACGCCTGCGGACTCGTCACCTCGTGAATGAGGTGGAGGCCGACGAACAGTTGATCCTGTCCCGTCGGCAGCGTCGTGACCTTGTGGCGATTCCAGACCTTGTCGTACAGTGTTCCCTCGCTCATTCCTCTACTACCGTGTCGCGATCCGTTCGCCGTTCGTGGTCGACGCCGCGCTCGAAGACGCGGTTCGCGTCGTCGGCGCGGTGTGGCGGCGTGTGATCGACGTCGCGCATCGTCGCGTCTGTCTCCGTGCCCGTGCTCCCGTCGGCCTCGTCAGTCTCGTCGGCCTCGTCGGACTCGGTCGCGGCCGGTTTACCACCGTCGGCGGCGACGATCGGTCCGCGGTTGAACAGCCGCCCGGCCGTCTCTCCCGTGGAGGGGTTGGTGTGGCTGACGTCGGCCATCGTGTCCGTCGTGTCGTTCTCTGTCATGATTTCGCTCTCGTTCTCGGTTTCGGTCTCAGTCGTCCGCCTGCATCCGGACGGACTCGTCCTCGGTCTCCTCTTCTTCCGCCCACGCGAACAGCGCGCGCAGTCGCTCGCCGACGTCCTCGATCTCGTGGTTCTTCTCGGCCTGGCGAAGCTGGGTGTAGGTGGGCCGGTTGGCCTGGTTCTCGGCGACCCACTCGGTCGCGAACTCGCCGTCCTGAACCTGCCGGAGGACTTCCTCCATGTTCTCGCGAGCGTGGTCGTCGATCACGGCGTCGCCACGGGAGAGGCCGCCGTACTCGGCGGTGTCGGAGACAGAATCCCACATCGCGCCGAGGCCGCCCTCGTACATGAGGTCGACGATGAGCTTCATCTCGTTGAGACACTCGAAGTACGCCATCTCGGGGCTGTAGCCAGCGTCGACGAGCGTGTCGTAGCCGGCCTTGATCAGTTCCGCGATGCCGCCACAGAGGACGGCCTGCTCGCCGAAGAGGTCGGTCTCGGTCTCCTCGCGGAACGTCGTCTCGACGACGCCGGCGCGAGTACACCCGATACCCTTTGCATACGCGAGCGCGCGCTCTTTCGCGTCGCCGGTCGCGTCCTGATAGACCGCGAGCAGCCCCGGAGTTCCTTCGCCGCTCTCGTAGTTGCGCCGCACCAGGTGGCCTGGCGACTTCGGCGCGATCATCGTGACGTCGACGTCCTCGGGGGGCTGGATCTGGTTGTAGTGGATGTTGAAGCCGTGGGCGAACTGCAGCGTGTCGCCCGCGTCGAGTTCGGACTCGATGTCGGCGTAGACCGACGGCTGAACCGTGTCAGGGACCAGCACCGAGACGACCTCTGCCCGCGAGGCCGCCTCGACCGGCGTCGCCACCTCGAGGCCGTCGGCCTCGGCCGCGTCGCGCGAGGACGAGTCCTCGCGCAGGCCGACGATCACGTCGACCCCGCTGTCGTCGAGGTTCTGCGCGTGAGCGTGGCCCTGGCTGCCGTAGCCGAGGACGGCTACCGTGGTGGTTTCGAGGTGCGATTCGTCCGCGTCGTCGTCGTAGTAAATCTCGGTGTTGAATTCGTCAGTCATCGTTGGCAGTCTGGTGGGTTTCGTAGTGCTGGTTCGCCTGGTCGGCGGTCGATGCTGCTCGATCGGTCGCGGCGGTGTCGTCGGTGCCGCGAGCCAGCGCCGTCGTGCCGGTTCGGGAGATTTCCCGGATGCCGAACTGGCCGAACGTCTCGATCGCGGCCTCGATCTTCTGGCGCGCGCCCGTGATCTCGAAGGTCGCGGTCTCGGGGCTGGAGTCGACGGTCGTCGCGTCGTACATGTCCGCGACGGCGTTGACCTGCGCCGGGTCCGCGGCGTCGACTTTCACCAGCGCGAGTTCCCGGCGCATCGCATCGGGCTCGAGTTCCCGCACCGCGATCACCGGCACCAGCTTCCGCAGCTGTTTCTTGAGCTGATCGATTCCGGGGTCGGGCTCCTCGACGACGACCGTGATCCGGGCGCGGTTCTCGTCCTCGGTGGGCCCGACGGTCAGGCTCTCGATGTTGAACTGGCGCCGGGAGAACAGCCCGGAGACGTCCGAGAGGACGCCCGGCTCGTGTTCGACCAGCGCCGAGATGACGGTGCGCCGGGGCTCGTGGGTCGCTTCGACCTCGGGGTCGATGCGAATGCCCTGTTCGTTGCGCCGTCCCTCGGGGCTCGGTCGCTCCTCCGGAGCCGGGCCGTCTAATCCGCGTCTCATAGCTGGTCCTCCGTCAATGCGAACTGACCGTTGTCGCCGCCGCTTGGCACCATCGGGTAGACGTTCGCCTCGGGATCGATGTGGACGTCGATCACCGAGGGGCCGTCGTAAGTCAGCGCCGACTCGATGGTGTCGGCGACGTCGTCGTAGTCGTCGATCCGGTACCCCTGCGCGCCGAAGGCCTCGGCGAGCTTATCGAATTCGGGCATCCAGCCGTAGTCCGACGCGGCGTGGCGGCCCTCGAAGAAGGCGTCCTGCCACTGCCGGACCATTCCGATGTACTCGTTGTTGAGCACGGCGACCGTGATGTCCAAGTTCTCGCGGACCGCCACGGACAGCCCTTGCATCGTCATCAGGAACGAGCCGTCGCCGTCGATGCAGACGACCTCCTGATCGTCGTCGGCCGCGATCCGCGCGCCGATGGCGGCGGGCAGGCCGTAGCCCATCGTCCCGAGACCGTGACTCGAGACCCAGGTGCGGGGCTCGGTGAACGTCCAGTACTGGCAGGCCCACATCTGGTGTTGGCCGACACCGGTCGTGACGATCGCGCGGTCGCTAGTGGCCTCGTCTAACGCCTCGACGACGAACTCCGGCTGGACCGGCTCGTCCTCGGGCGCGTCGTAGGCCATCGAGTAGTCGGACTTCCACTGCTGGCACTGCGCGCGCCACTTCGTGGCTTCCGGCGAGGCGTCGACCGCGTCGGCCAGCTGCTCGACGACGGTTTCGGCGTCGCCGACCAGCGGGTAGTCCGCGTGGATGTTCTTCGAGATCTCCGCGGGGTCGATGTCGACGTGGATGAGCTCCGCGTCGGGCGCGAAGGTCTCGATCCCGCCGGTTAGGCGGTCGTCGAACCGGGTCCCGATCCCGATCAGGGAGTCACAGTGGGTGATCGCCATGTTGGCGTACCCAGTGCCGTGCATCCCCGCCATCTCCAAGGAGAGTTCGTGGTCCTCGGGGAACGCGCCGAGGCCGGGCATCGTGGTGATGACCGGGATCTCGTGTTCGATCGCGAACTCCCGGCAGGCCTCGCTGGCTTCGCCCTTGATGACGCCCCCGCCCAGCAGCATG
This sequence comes from Natrinema salifodinae, assembly GCF_900110455.1. Lineage (NCBI taxonomy): Archaea > Methanobacteriati > Methanobacteriota > Halobacteria > Halobacteriales > Natrialbaceae > Natrinema > Natrinema salifodinae. The sequence goes on from NZ_FOIS01000003.1 coordinate 208,064, forward strand.
ACCGGGCGGTTCGAGTTCTCGATCCGCTCGGCCGCGGCGTCGATGATCTCCGGGTCCGCCCGCTCCTGCACGCGGTAGGTGTCGGGCGTCTTCGGCTCGTCGGGTTCGCTGTCGGTGTCGGCCTGGGTGACGTCCTTTGGCAGGTCGACCAGGGTCGGCCCCGGTCGCCCCTCGCTTGCGAGCGCGAACGCCTCGCTGACGTCGGTCCCGACGCGATCCGAGTCGGTCGCGAACGTGTTCTCCTTCGTAACCGGCGTCGTGACGCCGGTGGTGTCGGTCTCCTGGAACGCGTCGTTGCCGACGAACTCCGTCGGCACCTGGCCGGTCAGCGCGACCATCGGGTCCGAGTCCATGTCGGCGTCGGCGATGCCGGTCACCAGGTTGGTCGCGCCCGGGCCCGACGTCGCCAGGCAGATCCCCGGCTCGCCCGAGACGATGCCGTAGGCGTCGGCCGCGTGGGCTGCGCCCTGCTCGTGGGCCATCGTCACGTGGTAGATGTCCGAGTCGTAGAGGGCGTCGTAGACGGGCATGATCGCCCCGCCCTGCACGCCGAAGGCGTACTCGACGCCCGCGTTTTCCAACGCGCGGATGACGGCCTCTGCACCCGTCGTAACGGGTTCGGTCGTCGTCTCGGACTCGACGTCGGGTTCCGCCGCGTCGGGCGCGGCGCTGTCGGTGATCTGCTCTTGGCTCTGGTCGTCTGCCTGTTCCTCCGCGTCCGCTGGCGTGACCTTTGCTGCGCGTTCGCTCATCGGTTGTCCCCTGCCGTTGTGCGGCGAACGGGTGTACGGGTACGGTAGTGTGTCATCTGATGGATTACTGATCGCTCGGAGAACGATACGGCGAATTCGGGTCCGAAGCTGCGAGGTACAAAGTGAGGGGCTAGAACGCCCCTACAATACGAATCGGAGCGAACGCGCCGCTGCCGGCCGGGCGAACGCGAGCCGACAGTCGAGCGCGGACCGTCATTACTGTTGATGTAGCTCTCTCGAGGGTCATAATCCTTACGAGTGGTGCGGGCTCGGGTCCGAGCGCTCGAGCGCGACAGCCGAGGCTCGCGACCGGTGGCAAACGGGGAGGACATCCCTCAGGCGCGCACCTCCTCTTCCTCCTCGCGCCGGCGTTCGATGCCGGTCTCTTCGGCGAAGCGCTCGAGGTCGCTGACCGTGACCCGGCGCTTCTCGGCCCCGTAATCCTTGACACGGCGGGTGACGGCCCGCACCTGGTCGTCGGTGGGGTCGAACCCGCACTCGACGAGCCGTTCGCGGACCGAGTGGGTGCCGGTGTGCTTGCCCATGACCAGGCGGCGCTCGGCGCCGACCATCTCGGGGGTCATTACGCCGGGCTCGAAGGTGTCGGAGTTTTCGATGACGCCGGCGGCGTGGATGCCGCTCTCGTGGGAGAAGGCGTTGTCGCCGACGACGGGCTTGTTGCCCGGCGTCGGGACGTCGCTCTTCTCCGCGACGATCTCCGAGAGCTCGGTGATGCGCGTCGTGTCGATCCCCGTCTCAGTCTGATACAGGGACTCGACGGCCATCACGAACTCCTCGTAAGCGGCGTTGCCGGCCCGCTCGCCGATAGAGTTGACCGACACCTGGGCCTGGTCGGCCCCCGCCTCGATGCCCGCGAGGGCGTTGGCGGTGGCCAGGCCGAAGTCGTCGTGGGCGTGGACGTCGATCCGCGCGTCGGTGTGGGCCGAGACCTTCTCGATCATGGCCCGGAACCGACCGGGGGTGGCGACGCCACATGTGTCGGGAATGTTGATCCAGTCGGTTCCCGCCTCGGTGACCGCTTCGATCACCTCGATCAGGAACTGTTCGTCGGTTCGGGTCGCATCCATCGGCGAGAACATGCAGGTCGCGCCCGCCGCTTTGATGCGTTCGACCGACTCGACTGCGCGCTGTACGACTTCCTCCCGGGTGGCGTGCATCGAATCCTCGATCTGGACGTCGCTGGTGCTGACGAACGTGTGCACCATCTCGACGCCGGAATCGAGCGCCGCTTCGATATCCTTGTCGACGACGCGGGCTAAGCCGCAGGTCGTCGAACTGGTGGACGAAGCGATATCACGAACGGCCTCGAACTCGGCGTCCGAGTTGACAGGGAACCCGGCCTCGATGACGTGGGTCCCCATATCGTCCAGAACGGACGCGATCTGCCGTTTATCGTCGTAGGAGAACGAAGTTCCGGGTGACTGCTCGCCGTCCCGGAGGGTCGTATCGAAGACACGTGCTGACTCTATTTCGTCAGTGGAATCTAACGTGCCCTGGAAGAACTCGACCCCCCTGACTGGTGTCAGAGGACGGGTTGTCTTGTGCAGACATTGTATCTGCATCCGACGTGCGACTGCCTATATAAATATACCGCCTTCGTAGCATACGGATGAGAGGAAGAAATGCTATAATCATCAGTGATAGTCAAAAACCGCACGACGTAAACGGCCTAATATTGGTAGGTATTCCCTATTACGATATGACCTAGTCGCGACGGTTGGGCTGATCACGCAGCTGAAGACGCGAAATAAACGGGCGCGGGGGCGTTTGACGAGGACGGGTCGATGGCGCGCGGTCAGCGATGGACGTTCAGTCAGTGCCCGCGACCGCAGATCGGTCGAAGCGTCTACTCGTCCAATTCGGGGAAGCGTTGGAGACATCCGTTCAATCCGGCGGCGGATTGGGACGGCAAGCGACGGCGTCACCGCCGATCGGTGTTCGCGCTGTTCGGTCGCCGACGCCCGCGTGCTGGCGACGAACCGTCCGTTCAGTAACTGAAAACGACGAAGCAGGCGCGCGTGTCAGGATTTTATGTTCGGTCGTGGTAGGGCCCCGCGCATGACGACCGACGAGATCAGCACCCTCCTGACCGAGGCTTACATCGACGAACTCGAGACCGTGATGAACTACCTCACCAACGCGATCGTCCTCGACGGCATCCACGCCGAGGAGGTCAAGGAGAGTCTCCAGGAGGACATTCAGGAGGAACTCGACCACGCCCAGATGCTCGGCGAGCGATTGAAACAACTCGACGAGTCACCGCCAGGCTCCGAATCGTTCGAGGCGAACCAGCACAGCCTCCAGCCTCCGGAGGACACGACCGACGTCCAGTCGGTCATCGAAGGCGTCCTCGAGGCCGAGAACGACGCGATCGAGACCTACCAATCGCTCCACGAGGCCGCGTCCGAGGCGAACGATCCCGTCACGGAGGACGTCGCGGTGACGATCCTGGCCGACGAGGAGGCCCACCACACCGAGTTCCGCGGCTTCCAGAAGGAGTTCCCACAGGACTGAAGACGGGTGGGTAAGGGCTGTACACGGGTACTTGGGGACTCCCGTCGGACGAGAGGAACGTTTTTCTCGCCCCGGTCCAACCCTCGCGTATGAGCGATTTCGACCTCGACCTCCGGGCCGTCGAGGAGCACATCGACGACGAACTCGAGATAGAGGGCAGTATCCTCCTCGGCGTGCTCGACGGCACGACGCCCGGCGACGAATGGCTCGACGCGATCTCGAAGGGCAACGTTCTCGTCCTCAACGTCGAAGGCGACGTCAACGAACTGGCCGCGGGCTTCGCCCGCGACGTCAAGGAATCCGGCGGCAGCCTCGTCCACTTCCGCGGCTTCCTGCTCGTGACGCCGCCTGGCGTGGACGTGAGCACGGACCGGCTCTGAATCGGATTCGCCGTTTTCTCTTCCCTCGCCGAATCGTCGCTCGAACCGTCGACCGGATGCGACGCTCGCTCGTCGCCGTCAGGCCGACGTAAACGTCAGGAAGTGCCCGTCGGGATCCCGGACGACGACCTCGTCGTCGCCCTCCCGCTCGACGGACCGGACGCGATCGCCAATCGCCTCGAGCGCCGCCGCGGGATCGTCCGTCGCGAAGCCGAGGTCGACGTGGACGCCGCCGCGGGCGTCGGCGATCCCCAGATGCGGTTCCCAGAGTTCCAGCGCCATCGGTCCGTGGAGCCGCACGCGCTTTCGGGCGTCGCCCACGTCGACGGTCTCGAACCCCAGATCCTCGTAGAACGCCCGCGAGCGGTCGAGGTCCTCGACCTCGAGGACGACCTCGAAAATCCCGTCGATCCCCGGCCCGGCTACGTCCTGCTGGCCGAGTTCGACGCAGTTGCCGTCGGGATCGTACAGGTACAGCGACCGCGCGGAGCCGAACTGCATCTCCTCGAGGTCGTACTCCTCGCCCAGGCGATCCCACCAGGCGTCGTACTCGGACTCGGGGATCGAGAACGCGTAGTGGGTGTGCAGCCCGCCCCGCGGGACCCCCTCAGGTCGTCGGAGCACGAGGTCGGTGTCGCCAGCTGCGAACGCGAGTTCGTTGGCTCCGCGCTCGCGGACGGGGAGGTCCAGCGTCTCCGCGTAGAACGCCTGCGCCGGGTCGAGGTACTTGACCTCGAGGGCGAGCCAGGCCAGGCCGGATAGCATAGCCGTCCGTACGCGCGGCGGCGGCATAGAAGCTTGGCCCCCGCCGACGTTTATAGACGAACGGCCCGTAGGAGTCGGTATGAGCTTCCGCGTCGACGAGCGCGCAACCGACTACCGCGAGATCGATCGCTTCGAGGGGGGCGTCGGGTGGATCGCCCACCCCGAAGAGGAGATGCAACGGGCCAGCCACGCCCTCGAAGTCGACGGCGAGGTCTGGGTCATCGATCCCGTCGACGCCGAGGGGATCGACGACCTGTTCGCCGAGTTCGGCGACGTGGCCGGCGTCGTCGTCACGCTCGACCGGCACACGCGCGACGCCGCCGCGATCGCGGACCGTCACAGCGTTCCCGTCTACCTTCCCGAGTTCTTCGAGGGGGTCAGCGAGGACGTCGACGCCGCGGTCGCTCGCTTCGGCGACGAACTCTCCGACACCGGGATTCGCGCCCTTCCGGTGCTGAACAACCGCTTCTGGCAGGAGGTCGCCCTCTACAACTCGGCCGACGGAACGTTCGTCGTCCCCGAAGCGGTCGGGACGGCCGACTTCTTCCTGGCCGGCGACGAGACGCTGGGCGTCCACCCGATGTTGCGACTGACGCCGCCGCGAAAGCTCCGTCAGGTGGCGGCGAGACGACTGCTCGTCGGCCACGGATCGGGTATCGCGGACGGCGCATCGAGCGCCATCGAGAACGCCATTGCCAGTTCTCGCAGGCAAGCCCCGCGGCTGTACGCATCGACCGCCCGGGACCTGCTCCCGATCTGACGGGCTCACCTGCCGCTTGGCGGCCAGACTGGCGGCGCCGTGAGACACCGGTCGCCGGGGCATACATCTAACTACTCTCCGCCCAAAACAGCCCTGTGGTCTACGTCACCCGCGCGCTCGTCGACGTCCTGCTGGATCTGGCCAGCGAGGCCGATCCCGACGACGTCACGACCGGCGTCTCCATCACACCCGCAGGCGACCTCGAAGGCGCCGGCGCGGACGGACTCCCGCCCGAGACTCCCGTCTTCACGGACTTCTTCCTCCCGGATCCAGGCAACCCCGTCAACGCCGTCTTTGGGGTCGACCTCTCGACGCCCGCCCGCCAGGCGCAGGGTCGGTTCGTCTCCCATCCCGTCGGCGAACTCGCCGTGACGCGACGGGACGACCTGGCCCAGGTGGTCTTCGTCGCGGTCCCGCCGTGGACGCTCGGCGAGCGGTCGTTCGCCGCGTTCGATCGAAGTGGCGAGCGCCAACCCCTCGAAATCGTCGACGCCTCGCCGCCGGGACAATCGCTGGCGGAGTGAGTCGAACACCGACCCGCTCGAAAATACGGGAGACGGAACGGCGGGACCCGGGACCGGACGTGGAAATCAGGCCCTGGTGGTTACCGGCAACTCGTCGTCACCGATGATTCGGTCGATGATGCTACCGGGACTCCGCTCGCGTCGCTCGTCGTCGGACCCCTCGGAGTCCTCGGACGGGAAACGTGGAATGTGCGGCATTCATCTCGCCCTCCGTGCGGCGCTAGTCGCTTCGAGCCGGAAAAACGCTGCCCCGTTGGGGACGCGCTACGGCCGGTCCCCGTCGAACGAGTCCGTTCGCCACCGGTCCGACGTGTCCCGCTCGCGGCTCACTCCAGGTAGCCCAGGCCCCGGAGCTGTTCGGTGATCTCCTCGAACTCCGCCTCGGTGAGTTCGCCCTCCTTCTGGTGTTGGATGACGATACTGCGCAGCAGGAACCGGACCAGGTCGCTCGTACTCTGGAAGCTCGTCCCCTCGATGGTCTCCTCGACGCGGTCCGCCAGGTCCTTCGGGATCGACACCGTGGTGTACTCGGTCATACGCCATACTCCGTCGCGGTCCTCAAATGAGTGTCGACAGGTCGACCGCGAACGCCGGTCGCAAGCCATCGATCGTCGCCCGTCTCCGTAGGCATTTTTATATCCGGCTGCGTACCGGGAGGTATAGGTATGGGAGTCCGGCCACCATCGAGCGGAGACGACGAGGAGCCCGAGAGCATCGAATTCGGCATCGCCGCGGTCGACGTCCGTCTCAAGGACGCCGATCTCTCGTTTCCGGCCACGAAAGCGGACGTTGCGGCCGAGATCGGTCACGAGCGCATCCCGTACGACGTCCACGGAAACGACGTGGCGCTGAGCCAGATGCTCGAGGAAGTCCCGACGAACGAGTTCGGCTCCCGCCAAGAACTGTTGAACGAACTCCACGGACCGTTCGAGGAGTACCGACGGAACCGTTCGAGCGGGGTCGTCGCTCAAGTGCGGTCGCTGTTGCCCTTCTGACCGCACCAATCGCGACCTTCTCCGGCCGTCGATCCCGGCGATCCCAGCCGTCCGTTCTCCCGTCTCCCGCCCGCTTTAATCGTCGCGCGCCTCGCGAGCGATCCGCTCGAGCCGCCGCCGCTGCTCGCGGTGGAGGGTCACGAGCATGTCCGAGAGCACGCCGAACATGATCAGCTGGACCCCGAGCAGAATGGCGGCCGCCGCGGCCAGCGCCATGATCTCGTGCCCCTGGCGGTACTGGATCCACTCCCAGAGGACATAGGTCGCGATACAGCCCCCGGAGATGATCCCGCCCATCCCCAGGCTGCCGAAGTAGAACAGCGGGTTGTTCGTCTTCGCGAGCGAGTACAGCGCGAGCAAAATCGTCCCGCCGTCCTTGACCGGATGCAGGTTGGTCTCCGACTCGTCGGGCCTGGCGCTGTAACTGATCGGGACGACGGTGGTATCGATTCCGTGTTTGACGCACTCGACGGCGAGTTCGGTCTCGATCGTGAAGCCGTCGGAGTCGAGCGACAGGCGATCGAACGAGTCGACGGTGAACGCCCGGTAGCCGGATAGGATATCCTCGTAGTTGGCCCCGTGGACGAACCCGAACGCGCGGTTGATCAGCCGGTTCCCGAATCCGTTCAACGCGCGCATCGCGTCGTCGTCCATGTCGGCAAAGCGGTTGCCGATCACGTGCTCGTACCCCCGCGAGAGGGGCTCGATCATCTTGTCAGCGTCTGTCGGGTCGTACGTCCCGTCGCCGCCGTATATCCGCGGGATCAACGAAGATTGACGCCGGCGGATCCGACAGGAGTGGCCACAAGTCTCGACGAATGCCGTCCCAGATCGTCGGCATCATCGGGAGGTTTGCCCAGTAACCGATTCCGAACAGCTTTGCACCGTCGATGGCGTCAGCTAGCGTCTCCAAGCCGACTTTGTCACAGATCGTTTCCCAGTCGACGGTCGGATGGTCACCCGTATCCATTACCATTAGCTTGCCGTCACGGAACTCCACCGCGTCGGTAATCGTCGGCTCGCCGACGGTCAGAAGCTGATACTCCTGAAACTCGTCTTCGAACTCTTCGCGGGGCGGTTCGCCGAAGGTACCCACGAGCGTCGGTTCGTAGCCGAGACGACCGAACGCACGTGAAAGGTGCGAGGTGAGGCCGCCACAGCGGGTTCCGGTCTGGGCCCACTCATTCGTAAACGAGGTGTTCGTGGCGGCAGACTTGCTGATTCGTACTCCGAGCTCGCCGAGCTCCTCGAGGCGGTCGAAGTCGTTCGGTCCGTTCCGCCTGTCCACCATCTGCCTGACGTTGTCGATGAACCCGTCGAATCCGAACGTCAGCTTCCCGGTTGTCGGCTCATCGGGGAGCGCGTGACGGCAGGCCTCGAGGTGCTCGGCGGTTTCCTCGTCCAGTTCTTGAGCCGCCTTGCGCGCTTCTCGCCTATAGACAGTTAGTGCCTCACACCCATAATCTTCGAGCGTTGCCTTCCAGCCACCGACCGTGGTGATCCCGTCCTCTCCGTCGATGTCGAGTTCGAGGTAGGCTCTGACGTCGAAGGGCGAGTAATAGTATCCCGTGAGGATTCCGCGTTTCGTGACGTTCTCGTGGGTCTCGACTTCGTACCCCTCAAACTCCACTTCGAACGCCTCGACAGGGGCAGAGCGCGTAACCTCCTTTAGATCAGCGAGGCAGTTCCGCATCCGAGCGTACCGTTCGGGAAAGGCGATTTCCGCTTCCCGTCCTGCCGCAGGCTTCGCCAGCGACCACATCGACACATCGAGGAACCGATCCAGTTCGAACGCGAGTTCTGGATTGGTGATGCGGAACCCCTGCTCTTTCGTCGTCATACCGGTCTTCGAGACATCGGGCCAGAAGAACGCCTCATCGCGATCACTGGTAACGACCAGCGACTCGTTGCTCTTGATTCCCCTGACCCGATCCACGGCATCGGTGATCTCGTGCGGAAGTTCGATCGTCTCTTCACCGATTGCGTCGTCGTCGAGATTCGAGATGATAAGCTGTGTTTTAACGTCTTCACGGTCGGCGAGGTCGTCGAAGAACTCGGAGAGCATCTGCTGAGGGGCGAGCATGAAGACGCTCTCCTCCGCGCTCTGGACGACGTCTCGGATGTGTTTCTCGATGGACGCTCTACTGTGGAAAAGACTAATTCCGCTAGTAACCTCCTCAACCGTCTGGTGAAGGTTCGCCAGCTTATCACCGGCCTCCTCGAGGCGGGAGGCGAGCGGATCGATCGTCTTCGCCGGATCGATCGCGTATGCTTGTTGGGGATACTTGTCGATAATTTCAACGAATCCTCCATCGCACAACGCTTCGACGACCGTGTAGACGCGTTGTTTCGGGATATCGCTGTGTTCGGCGATCTCGGTCATCGTTTGCTTTCCGTAACGGACCAGCGTGAGGTAGACTGTCGCCTCAGAGGCGGACATACCGGCATTTTCCTCCAACGTTTCCTGCAGATTTGGTCCGTCAACTGCGTCTCTTTGGTCAGGCATGGTCACTGCTTCATTGCCCCCATCGTTAAGCCACTAACCAGGTAATTTTTCACGATCAGCCCGAAGAGAACCATCGGCGTGAGGATGACGACACCGATCGCCATGACTTGACCCCACAATGTGCCGGTCTGCGTGACGAGCTGTGCGGCAGCGACCGGAACAGTCTGCGTCTCGCTGTTGGTGAAGATCAGCGCGAACAGGAAGTCGTTCCAAGCGAAGACGATCGATATGATCGCCGTCGCACCCATCCCCGGGAGGACGAGCGGGAGCGCGACCTTGTAGAACGCTTGCCAGTGAGTAGCGCCGTCTATCCGCGCAGCTTCCTCAAGCGCCTCTGGAACCTCGTCAAAGAACGAACGCATCAGCCAGATAGCGAACGGAAGGTTAAACGTCGTATAGGCGATGACGAGCCCGATTCGCGTGTTCAGTAACCCCGCGTACTGGTACAGGAAGTACAGTGGAAGGATGACGACCGCGATCGGCGCCATTCGGGTGCTGATGATCCAGAAAGCGAAGTGCTTCTTTCCTCTCATCCGAATCCGTGAGAGACCGTACCCACCGAGCGTCCCGAGGCTGACAGCCACGACAGCGGACGCAACTGCGACGACGATGCTGTTAAGAAGGTACTTCGTCAGTGGATTCGCGCCGAACAGCAGCTCCGCGTAGTACTGAAGTGTGGGTTCGAAGATCAACTGCGGTGGCATCTGGAACATTCCGGAGCGAATCTTTAGCGACGAGAGAACCATCCAGATGATGGGTACGAGCGTCCAGACGACGAATAACCCTAACACGAGGTAGGGACCGGCCTGGCCCAGAATTTTGTGCCAGTTCAGAGACTGGTCTGACGACGTTGCGTCACGCATCGTCGCCAGCACCTCCCATGACGGACTCGGTGAAGAATATCCCGAGCAGAACTGTCACGATGAGCATACCGATGCCCATCGCTGCGCCGTAGCCGAGATTGTAGAATCGAAGCGACTCCTCGTAAACGAGAAAGCCGATGATCTTCGTCGAGCTCGCCGGGCCACCGCCCGTCGTAATGAAGATCTTCGTGAAGTACCGGATAAGATCCATCGAGCGTAATAACAGGGCGATCGCCAGTGCGGGTTTGAGCATCGGCAGCGTCACGTACCGGAACTCCGTCCAAAACGTCGCGCCGTCCACGCGAGCCGCTTCGTAGAGTTGTCGGGGGACAGCCTTGAGTCCGGCAAGAACGATGAGCACCACGAGCGGTGTCCACTGCCATGTGTCCATGACGATAACCGCGATGAGAGCACTCGGTTGTGACCCTAATATCGGACTCTCCGTGAACAGACCGATCTGATTGAGGAGCCACGTATAGAGGCCGAACGACGGATCGAGAAGGAACTGCCAGAGTAGCCCGACAACCACGGGTGCAATCATCATCGGCATGATGATAATACCCGTCAGTACGTTCTCACCTCGCGAAACGCGATCCAACAGCAACGCGATAGCCGTTCCCAGTGTGATTTGCAAGGAGAGAGCACCGACGATGTAGAACACCGTCACCTTCCATGAATTGGCGACAGTGCTGTTGAACATCGCCTGGTAATTTTCGAGGCCAACGAACGTGGGTTCGTGACCGGGCAAGAAGTTGACCTCCATAGCGGACAGCCATAGTAGTGCGATCAAGGGGACGATGCTGAGTATTCCGAGGACGAGAACGCTCGGCGCTAGCAAGAGGCCCTCGAACGATACCGGCAGTCTATCGACGATCGGCCCTTTGGTTTCGGGCTCATCGCCGACGAACACATCTGACTGTTGAGTTGCCATAATGGGAAACGTCAGTTTGGAGGGATTACAGCGTGTTCGACCACTGTTCGTCGACGGCTTGCATCGCTTCTTCCGGCGACTTGTCATCACTGATCATCGCCGAAAGCTCGGAGTAAAGCGCCTCGTTAAGTTCTAGCCACTGGGCTGGTTTCGGACGCATCCCGACGTACTCTTCTTCCCACGCTTCCTCGACGGGTGGGACAACGTTGGGGAACTCGCTTTCCTCCGTGGGCTGTTCGGCGGCCTCCGTAACTGCATCGCGCTCGTACACCGAGTGGCGTGTTGGTGTCCCGCCGGCCATCTCGAGTGCGCGCATCTGGATCTCTGGGGAGGTAGCCCAGACGAGGAACTTCCAAGCAGCCTTCCGTTCGGCATCCGACGCGTGAGAGTTGATTGTGATTCCCGCACCGCCGTAGAGGTTCACGGAGCGCTCGGGTCCCTGGGGGAGCAGCGCCCAGCCGACGTCTTCGGTGACCACGCTCTGTTCGGGGTCGGCGAACATTCCGTTGAACTCGTGCCATTCGGGCGTCATCGCGATTTCTCCTTGCGCGAATGCCTGTCCGACGCCGTCCCAAGTCCACGAGGTCGAGCCAGGGTGGGCAATATCGAGCAACCGGTCGTAGAACTCCGCAGCCTCGATGCCTCGTTCCCCCGAGAGGTTAGGCTTTGGATCGTCGGACCATCCGTGGTCGACACGGCCGCTGAACCCTTCAACGTCCTCTCCGCCGTACGCCCAGAGGACGTTATGGAAGTCACATTGCAAGGAGTCGTGCTGCTGAGCTTGGTGACCGGTCCCGTAGTCGACTTCGTCGACGTTCTCGTTGATCCACTCCGCCATCTCGTAGTACTCTTCCCAGGTTCGCTCCCTGCCCGGTTCGAACGGGAAGCCGAGATCCGCTTCAGCTTCGTCCTTGTAGTTCTCGATGATGTCTGTGCGGTAGGCCCACAGCATCGTTGGGCAGTCGTATGGGAGGCCGCGAAGTTGGTTATCGCCGAAGTACCCGCACGCATCGAGGTGACTCGCGATGAAGTCGTCAGTTCCGTTCGGAAGGTCCTCGAAGTCGTCGGACTCGATGTACGGATCGAGCGATTCCATGTCCGGGTAGTACCGGGAGCCGACGATGTACGGATCGGCGTAGAAAACCTGAATGTCTCCGGTTTGGCTATTTATGTCGCTTGCAAGACGTTCGGAATAGTTATCGAACGGTGCGAGCGTGATATCGACTTCGATACCCGTCTCTTCAGTAAACTCGCCGATCAATTCATTTACCGCTACGCTTGGTGGCGTCGCTTCCGAAATGAAACTGATCGAGGAGGCTGGTTCGATATCGGGGTCGGGAAGCCCTCCCGCTTCGTTATCTTCGCCGAGACACCCTCCGAGACCTGCGAGGCCGGCAGCACCACTCGCTCGTATGAAAGTACGACGATCGATACCTGGTCTGTTATTATCTATCATTCGGATCGAGCCTGTGTGAGTCATAATCACACTCATTAATAAAATTTATCGTGGTTACATAGCAGCAGTTTATGGCCAAAATTCTCCGATTCAACTCGTATTAACCCAGAATTCAATATATCGGAGTGAATTGAATTGTTCCATACATTTGATTGTATATGTAACTGATTAACGTCAATGATAGCGACTATGAATTATCCCTCATGTTTTTATTGAATGGAAAAGTCTGACCAGCCGATGCGTGCCGCAGTACTCACTGATCCGGAGGAGTTCGAGATCGAAGAAAGAGAACGGCCTGAGCCAGACGCAGATGAGGTTCTCGTCAAAATCCGTAATGTCGGTATCTGTGGCTCAGATGTCCACTACTATGAACATGGCCGAATCGGCGACTTCGTAGTTGAGAATCCGCTCGTCCTTGGCCACGAGAGTGCGGGAGAGATCGTTGAAACAGGTGCTAATGTCAATGGATTCGAAGCCGGTGACCGCGTTACTCTCGAGCCAGGCGTCCCCTGTCGGCGTTGTTCTCACTGCAAACGCGGTGATTACCACCTCTGTCCCGACGTCACGTTTATGGCAACGCCGCCTCACGATGGCGCATTTTCGGAGTACGTTGCATGGCCCACGGACTACACGTACAAACTCCCCGAAAACATCTCGACACGAGCGGGAGCGCTCTGTGAACCGCTCTCTGTCGGCATCCATGCATGTCGACGGGGTAACGTCGGAACCGGTGACACCGTTCTCATTACGGGTGCGGGACCGATCGGTCTTCTCGCGATGGAGGCCGCACGTGCGGCCGGCGCGACGGATGTCATCATCACCGACATCGTACAGTCGAAACTCGAATTTGCAAAAGAACGTGGCGCAGACCACGCTGTCAATGTCGCTGAAACAGACCTCGAGACGGCGATCAACGAATACACGGACGAGAGTGGCGCCGATGTCGTCATCGAAGCTTCCGGGGCCGAACCCTCCGTCAAGTCGACGCTCGACGGCGTCCGTCGTGGGGGGAACATCGTATTCGTCGGACTCGCCAGCGAGTCAGAGATCCCACTCGACGTCGTCGACATCATCAACAACGAGCTCGACGTGTACGGCTCGTTTCGCTACAAGAACACGTATTCGACGGCGGTGAAACTTCTCGCCGACGGTGTCGTGGACGTCGAGGGTATTATCGACTTCGAGCGGGGATTGGACTCGATCGACGAAGCCTTCGAACGTTCGATGAAGCCGGACGTCATCAAAGGCATGATCTCAGTAGATCGTTGATCAATGGCGATTATCACAGCGTCAATTCGGCCGATCGCACGCGGAACCAGAATGGCTAGATATGACTGACGGATGCGAAACCACATCGAATGTCCATACTTGATTCATTTCGCTTGGATCAGCGCACTGCAGTCGTAACGGGCGGAAATCGCGGGATCGGGAAAGGAATCGCCACAGCGCTCGCCGATGCCGGCGCGGACCTCGTCGTGGCGAATCGTGACCGGGACTCCGGCGTCGCTGCAGCCGAGGAAATCGCGGCCGAAACGGGCGCTGAGACGCTCGCGGTTCAGATGGACGTAACCAATGAGGACGACGTGGCAACAGCGGTAGAAGCTATCATCGACGAGTACAATTCGATCGATGTGCTGGTCAACAATGCTGGCATAACGGAGAACGTCCCTGCTGAACGGATGGATCCCGAGGACTGGCAACGAGTAGTTGACGTCAACCTCACCGGCGTGTTTCTCTGTTCGAAACATGTCGGTCGCCGGATGATCGATGGCGATGGCGGATCGATTGTCAATGTCTCGTCTATCTCGGCTTTCATCGCCAATCATCCTCAACCGCAGGTAGCCTACAATGCATCCAAGGCGGGTCTCGAAGGCCTCAAAACCCAACTAGCCTCAGAGTGGGCGAGGTACGACATCAGGGTCAACAATATCAATCCCGGTTACATCCGCACCAATATGGTCGAGGACGTTCTCAAAAACGATCCCGAGATGGCCGAAGAGTGGAAACGAGAGATGCTCCTCGACGAGATGGCGCGTCCAGAATCGATCGGGGCGCTCGCCGTGTACCTGGCATCGGAGGCCTCGTGGTACATGACGGGCGAATCGATCTCTATCGATGGCGGGTACACCGTCCGCTGACCGCTCTATGGGGACCGACACGCGCATCGATAATCTGCTGTAAGCCCTGCACTTGAGACGAGTGATCCGATAGAGACGCCATTATCGACGTACACAGTTGAGACTGTCGAGTAACAGCGCCGTTGTACTCCGGTTCCGAACCGACTCTTTTAATCCTGGATCCACGAACGAGGAATATGACAGCCGATCCGCCGCTCGTTCTCGACATAGATGGTACCCTGACTCGCCCCGAGGGGTGGGGCATCGATCCCCGCATCTTCGACCCGCTGCGCGAGTGGGACGCCCCCGTCGTGATCGCCACCGGGAAGGCTTTCCCCTACCCCGTCGCCCTCTGTCACTTCGTCGGCATCCCCGAACTCGTCGTCGCCGAGAACGGCGGCGTCGTCTACACTGGCGACGACGTCTTCTTCACCGCCGACCGCCAGGCGGCCCAGGCTGTCGCCGAAGAGTATCGGGCCGCCGGCTACGACCTCGGCTGGGGGGAAGAGGACACGGTTAACCGCTGGCGAGAGACCGAAATCGCGGTCAACCTCGAGCAGCCGATCGACCCGCTGCGTGAGATCGCCGCCGAGTACGGCCTGGAAGTGATCGACACCGGTTACGCCTACCACGTCAAGGACGCGGCTCCGAACAAGGGCGACGGCGTCGAGACGATCGCCGACCGTGTCGGGATCGACCTCGCAGACTGCGTCGCCGTCGGCGACTCGATCAACGACGCCTCGACGTTCGAGGTCGTCGGCCGGAGCTTCGCGGTCGGCAACGCCGATCAAGCTGCGACGGAGGCGGCCGACGACGTCCTCGACGAGGTCCACGCGGACGGCGCGCTGGCGGTGCTCGAACGGGTCCGCGGGGCGGTGTAGGAGTCACCGGTTCGGGACCCGGGATCCAGTGCCCGGCTCCGTCGGACGCATCGGACGCGTCGGACGGCGGGCCTGGTCGGGCGCGAGAACAGCAGGGAACCGAGGTCACGTCGCGGACCGCAGACGGCGCTGAGAGGAGGAGCGGAGATCCCCGCTCGCCGCGGACCGACGAGAGAGGCGAGCCGCCCTACTCGGAGCCGCCGCTATCGCCCGAATTGTCGGTGAACTCCTCGGTCTCCGACTCGGCCGACGACTGAACGTCGTCCATGTCGAACGTCGAGCCGATCCGGTCGGCGTCGATCGACTGATCGAGGGTGTCGCGGTCGGCCACCGCGCTCAACCCTTCGTTCTCGACCGCGGACCGGAGTTCGTCGGCGTCGATCGCCGAGTCGACGTTCTCGGAGTTCGCGGCCGATTGGAGGGCTCGTCGGACGATGACGTAGCCCGCCAGGGCCGCGCCGCCGGACGCAATCGCACCCGGAATTCCGTAGCGCCTGTACCCGAACGTGACCGCCTTCTTACCGATGGTGTACGCGCCAATCATGGACGATGTTTGCGCCGGAACGGGCAAGAGAGCGAGGCTTTCGTACGGAAGCGAGCGAGGGGCGAAGCAAGACCCATCTCGCCGTCGACGGTGGGACGGTTTCGCCCGCGAATCGCCTCTCAGAACGCTTTTCCCCTCGTTCTCGTAACTCGACGTATGGCTTCCTTGCAGGGGATCGCGGGCGCGGTCCTCGGGTTCGCGGTCGTCCTCGGCTGTACCGGCGTCGTGTACCGAGACGCGCGCCGGATCGGCGTCTCGCGGCCGCACCTGTGGGCGGGGTTCGTCTTCGTCACGTGCGGCGGCGGGCTCGGGATCTTCCTCTCGCCGCTGGACGTGCCGGTACCAGGCCTGCTCGTGATCGTCATCGCGGGCCCGGCGCTGTACCTGTTCGAGCGCGACGACGCGAGACACGGGGACGAACCCGCCGACCCGCACGTTCTCCCGGACGGCCGCAGTGAGACGGCCGACAGCGATGGCAGCGACGGCGACGAACGGACCGCGAACGAGCGACGGTCCGACGGCTAGCGAGCCGATCCGCGACGCCCGCCCGACGGGCCCGGGACACCACACACCTTTTGCCCGCGCCCGCCCAACGGCCGTCAACATGAGCGACTCCGCGAATTCCGGGGGCGACGGCGCGAGCGCCGACGCCGAGGCGGGTCCCGACGGCGACGCCGACCGCACCGGCGGCCCGGCTCAGGTCTCGAGCCCGGACTATCACAGCGAGAACCACACGGCGGCCCAGACCTGCGGCTGGACGGCTAACGCCATCCGCGGCGAGGGCAAGTGCTACAAGTACATTTTCTACGGCATCGAGTCCCACCGCTGCATCCAGATGACGCCCGTCGTCAAGTGCAACGAGCGCTGCGTCTTCTGCTGGCGCGACCATCAGGGCCACGCCTACGAGATGGACGAGGTCGAGTGGGACGACCCCGAGGCGGTCGTCGACGCCTCGATCCGGCTCCAGAAGAAGCTCCTCTCGGGTTTCGGCGGCAACGACGAGGTCCCCCGCGAGGTCTTCGACCAGGCGATGGAGCCGCGCCACGTCGCCATCTCGCTGGACGGCGAGCCCACGCTCTACCCCTACCTGCCCGAACTCATCGAGGCCTTCCACGACCGCGATATCACCACGTTCCTGGTCTCGAACGGCACTCGCCCCGAGGTGCTCCGGGAGTGTGACCCGACGCAGTTGTACGTCAGCGTCGACGCCCCCGAGCGCCACACCTTCGATCAGGTCGTCGGCGCGATGGAGGACGATTCCTGGGAGCGGCTCCTCGAGACGATGGACGTCCTCGCGGAGAAAGACGAGACCCGGACCGTCCTCCGGACGACGCTCGTCGACGGCGAGAACATGCACCACCCCGACTGGTACGCGGGCTTCTACCAACAGGCCGATCCGGACTTTATCGAGCTGAAGGCGTACATGCACGTCGGCCACTCGCAGGGGCGGCTCGACCGGTCTTCGATGCCCGACCACGAGGAGGTCGTAGCGTTCGCCGAGGACGTCAAGGAGTACATGCCCGCGTTCGCCGAGTGTCGGGGCGTCCCGGCCTCCCGCGTCGCCCTGCTCGCGAAGGAGAAGGACACCTGGGTCCCGAAACTGAAGAAGGGCAGCGAGTTCTGGGAGCGCGATCCGGTCGTCGGCGACTGACCGAGATCCGTCGCAGTACCTACCGGGACGGACCCGGGAACGCTACAGATCGAGTCGCGAACTGTGGAGGACGCCCTTGATCGTGATCCGGAGTTTGCGACTGATCGCCGCCAGCGTGACGGCGTACACGACCGCACCCAGGACGACGATCGCGAGGAGGTGATACCACTGATCGACGGCGACGGCGCGTTCGACGGGCACGATCACGGCGAACATCACGGCACCGGCCGCGACCTGTTCGGCAAGCGTCCGCGGAAGCAGGACGACGGACGATAGCCGCCGTTTGACGACGGCGGCCGAGAGGACGTATCGGAGCGTCTCGGCGACGACCGTCGCGACCACGACGCCGATTGCCCCGTAGACGAGCGTCAGCGCCACGCCGAGCGCGATGTTGAGTGCCAGCGTCACCGCCGAGATGCGCGTGTTGACGTCCGGCCGATCGATCCCGTCGATCACGCTCGTGAGCACGCCGGCCTGGGTCTTCGCGACGTGATACAGCGCGAGTCCGACGAGAAGCGGCGCGGCGGCGGCGTAGTCGGGACCGAAGAACGTCACGACGAGTTGCTTCGGCATCGCGACGGCCCCGAAGAACATCGGGATCGCGACGACGCTCGTAAACGCCAACGTGTTCGAGACGTCCGTGCCGAGGTCGTCCCCCTTGCTGTGCCGGTGGCTCACCCGCGCCATCAGTCCGCTCGCGGCGGCCATCGTCACGAACGTCGCCGGAACCGTGAGTTTGAGCGCGACCTCGTAGTGGCCGGCAGCGGCGGGCGCCAACAGGTAGCCCAGCAGGATGATGTCGAACCGATCGTAGGCCTGGCTCAGCAGCGAGTTCGGAATGCTGAACCTGGCGTACGACCAGAGGCTCGCGACCGTCTCCCGTCCCGGAGAGACCGGCCGCACTCGGACGTAGTACCAGAGGATCGGCACCGTTAGGAACGTCGCCGCGGCCAGCCCGTAGGCCATGCCGGCGGCCCCGAACCCGAGCAGTATCAGGCCCAGCTGGAGCGGGAAGGTGAGCAGCGATCGCAGCGTGTCGGTCCACATCGAGGCCCCGACGCGCCCGCGGGCCTGCACCATCAGATCGAGCGGCTCGAAGAGCGTGACGGCGAACAGTAGGACGATGAACAACACCGGCGCCTCGGGAAGCCCCGTGTACGCGACGAGCCGGTCGGACGCCAGGATGGTCGTCGCGCAGACGATCGCCATCCAGACCAGCGTGAACAGCGCCTGGCTGCCGACCAGTTCGCCCGGCGTGGTTTCGGCTTCCGAAAACCGCTTCTTGACCGCGGTTCCCCACCCGTTGACCGCCCGATCGGCGATCTTCACCAGCGAAAAGAGGAGGTAGTACCCGCCGAATCCGGTCGGGCCGAGGACCCGCGCGAAGACGATCGTGCCGAGGAATCCGATCGCAGCCATCGTGAACTTCGCGGCCGTCGCCTTGAGCGTCTCGCCGCCGAGGCTGACCGACGTCGCGTCACTCATAGCTGATGGACAACGGGCACGCTAGAGCCGAATTTATCGGGTGGAGACCGCGTTCGGCCGGTCGCCGTCGGTCGCATCGAGCGCACGGTCACAGGTACCCCAGGTCCTCGAGCTGAGATTCCAGACCTGATAGATCCGTTTCGTCGAGGCCGTCCCGCGTTTCGAGGTCGGCGAGCAGCCGCTCGAGTTCCGACTCGAGGGTCGCCTGGTCGCAGTCGCCGAGCAGCCGGTCCTCGAAGATGCCCTCGAAGTAGTAGCAGCCGGCTGTCGCGATGCCGTACCGTTCGCGGTCGACGGGTGCGACGTCGTAGCCGTCGTCCTCGAGCGCGAGCGCTCGCCGCTTCGAGATCCCGTGGTACTCCAGCAGCGCGTTCGACCGCGGTTCCGGCGCGACGGGGTCGCCCGAGAGCAGCGGACGGAGCGATTCGCCGCGGCGGTGTTCCGACTGGATTTCCGCGAGGTCGAGCACCGTCGCGTGGACGTCGAGCAGGTTCGCGAGGGCGTCCCGCGTCGCTCGCTCCTCGCCGTCCGCGTTGGGGGTCCGGTCGTCGGCGTTCGGACCGGGCGCGGAGACGACGAGCGGGACGCGCGTCACCGGGGGGTGGAGACCGCCGCCGTGTTGCCAGGCGCCGTACTCTCCGAGCGCTTCGCCGTGGTCGGCGAGTGTCACGACGTAGTCGAACTCCTCGGCGAGTTCCCGGTAGATGTCCCGATAGATGTCCGAGAGGTACCGCACGGCGTCGTCGTACGCGGTCGCGATCCGATCCGGGTCGGCCGACGGCTCCCCGAGCGTCGCTTTCACGCTGTCGAAGTGCGGCGGCTCCTCGTCGGGATAGGTGCGGTACTCGTCCGGCGGGTCGTACGGCAAGTGCGCCTCCATGAGATTCGTGAAGAGGAACTCGGGATCGTCGTTCCACGACCGCTCTCGGACGTACTCCAGAAACTCCGCCGCACCGTCGTCGGGGTGGCGGCCCTTCAGTCCCATGTCCCGGAGTTTCATCAGGGCGCCTTGCCGCAGCGATTGGACCGTATCGCAGTCGCCGTCGACGCAGCGCCAGAGCGCACGGACGTACCGTTCCGGACCGTCCGATCGGTGGTCCGCGATGAACTCGTCCCAGTCGAAGACGTCCTCGCCGAGGCCGCGAAGCCGCCAGCCGCCGTCGAACTCGTCGAACCCGTGGTGCCAGCCCAACTGTTCGGAGATGTTGACGTTACAGCTGAACGCTCGCGTCCGATAGCCGCGATCCTGCAGCAGTTCGGGGAGGCGAGTGGCGTGCCGATCGAACGCTTGGGACGTGATCGTCACGCCGACCTCGCTCGCGTAGCGGCCGGTGAACAGCGAGGCGTGGGCCGGGGCCGTCCAGTGAGTCGTGCTCCACGCGTTCGTGAACTGCACGCCGGGCAACCAATCGAAGTGCTCGTCGAACGAATCCGCCCGAAGCGTATCGAGCACGATGAGGGCGATAGATGGCTCGTCTCCCATAGTCGCGGTTCCGATCATCGTACCATATCGCCGATAAAGAACCTAGTCCCGGCAATGGAACCGGGTGCGCTCACAGGACGGTCGCGACCCCCTCTTCGAGAGCCTCGACCTGCGCGTCCTTCTCCCGCTCGAGTTCGTCCATATCGAACGAGACCGGCTCGGCCGTGACGTCCCCGTCGATCGGGACCCGGTCGAACAGGTTCGCTCTGGGGGTGTCGAAGTAGAACTGGGCCCTGTTGCCGTAGGTCAGCGCGGGGAGGCAGGCGTGGATCCGGTCGGACCGCACCACGTCCGCGTTGGCGTAGAGGAAGAGGTAATCGGTCACGAGATCGGAGACGAAGACGTTCTCCGTCTCGAACAGCGGCGTCTCGAGGCCGGCCAGTTCCCTCGCCCGTTCGCCGACCGGGAAGTGGTACGGTTCGTCGAAGGGCGCGTGATCGGGCCTGATGACCGTCGACGCGCCGTCGATATCGGGTTCCTCGAGTTTGTCGAACGTGTGGACGTCGAACGCCTGGTTCGCGTCCGGCGGCCGATGCCGGTCGCCGAGGAATAGCGAACAGTCGATGCCGTCGTACCTGTATTCGACGAGATCGCCGTACTCCTCGTAGGCGGTCCGGTCCCGCGTGAGCAGGACCTCGATATCCAGCGCGTCGAACACGGTCTCCACGTACTTCCGTTCGTCCTGATCGTACTCTTCGCCGCCCCCGCCGACGATAACGATCGGCACGCCCCGCTCCCTGAGTTCCCGGAGCGTATCGTAGTACTTGCGGAAGGTCGGCCTGGAGAGCACGCATCCCGGGAGGACGGCTAGGTCAGCATCGATCAGCTCGCTGACGTTCACCGCGTTCCGGCGGATCGGGTGGGTCGGCGACTCGTAGTCGGAGCGATCGAACCCCGTCATCCGAGCGAGCTTCCGGGTTCCGCCCCACAGCGCCGCGGTGTCCGACGCGTGGTTGGGATAACCCCCCGTTTCGACGATCTCCGCGTCGGGAAACGCCCGTTCGAGCATCGCTCTTGCCCCGTAATCGATGAATCCGTTCCCGATGTTCGTCGTCCACGTTCGCAGAAGCAGGATTCGCATCGTGGTTCTCTCCGCCGGAATCGGGTATAATTATGCGGTGGATACACCCCGTTCCCGTCTCGGTCCGTCGGCGACGACCCGTCCGCCCGCCGCGCCTCAGTCGAGATAGCCGAGTTCGCGCAGGCGGTCGGTCGGCATGTCGATCCCCTCGTCGGTTCCGGTCGCGGTCGCGGAGCCTTTCGCACGTTCCTCGACCCACGCCCGCACGTCGTAGACCGACTCCGGGCAGGTCTCCGCCGTGGAACTCGCGTACGCGCGCCAGGAGTGACTCGCCGGCTTCTCGCCGTCGTCCGGCGGGTAGAACGCGGTCCGCATGCCGTGATCGCTGACGACGAGGAGGTCGTCGTCCTCGCCGAGGGCGTCGGCGACCTCCTCGACGAACCCCCCGACGCGGCCGTAGGCCCGACGCAACGCGGCCTCGTCGTCGGCGTAGGCGTGGCCCGCCGCGTCCAGCGTGTGGACGTGGACGCCAGCGATCGAGACGGGGTGTTCGAGCATCTCGCGCGCCCAGCCGAACTGCTGGGCGCAGAGCCCGAACAGTTCGCGCTCGAACTCGCTGCGGGACATCCCCTCCGCCACGGCGTTCATCAGGTCCCAGGCCCGCTGGAGCGGCTCGCCGTCGTGGACGCCTGGCCAGTTGTGGACGACCGCGTCGTCGGCGTCGAACATCGACTCTCGGTCCGTCTCGCCGATCCGCTCGCGCGTGCCGGTCCGCGACCGAACCAGTTTGCCGAGCGTCCCCCGAGTCGACTCGTCGAGGTGCCCGGTGACGGTCGACGCGAGGTCGAGCGCGGGGTTTTCCCACTCGCTCGTTCCGCCGCCGGTGATCCCGTGCTCGGCCGGTTCGAGCCCGGTCGCGACGGTCGCCCAGACCTCTGGCGTGTACGGGACGTCCTGCGTGTTCGCGAACGTCTCGATCTCCCCGCCCGACCCGAGGCGGACGGCGTCGAGATCGAAGTAGTCGACCAGTCCGGCGTCGAGCGCGTCCAGCGCCAGTACGACGACCGTCATGCGTAACCGAGATCCTCCAGATCTTCCTGCAGCGCGTCTTCCTTGACGACGTAGGCGGGGTCGAACCGTTCGCGCTCCCGCTCGAGGGCGGGATCGTCGACAGGCTCGCCGTCGTCGAGTCGGTACGTGCCGTCGTCCGTCGCGATGTGTTCAGCGGTCATCGCAGCCTTTCGATCCCCGTAGGCGGCGAAGGCGGTGTCGCGATCGAACGTGCCGCTGCCGTGTTCGGCGCCCGTCAGGATCGTCGGGACGTCGACCAGCGAGACGACCTCCCCGACCTCGGGGGCGTTCCGCGTGCCGAACGGGACGTTCAGCAGTTCGGGGCGCATCTCTCCCGGGTGGCCCCACAGCCCGTCCTCGCCGAGCAGTTCGCCGTGATCGCCGCAGCAGACGACGCGGGTCTCGTCGGGGATCGACGCCCACAGGGACTCGAGGGCCGCGTCGAGTTCGGCGACCTCCCGCCGGTAGAGGTCCCGAACGAGGGCTTCGTCCTCCGCCGAGCCGCGGTCCGAGAGCACGCGACGGGTGATCCGCTGTGCCGTCGCCCGGTCGACGTCCGCGCCGTCGGGATCGTACGGGTGGTGGGGCTCCATGAAGTGCAGCCAGGCGAACCACTCGTCGCGACCGGCGACCTCGTCTAAGAACTGGTCGACGACGGCGTCCGCGGGTCGGAACGACTTCTCAGTCTCGTCGACGTAGCTCCGAAGCTGCTGATAGCGGTTGTAGCCCCAACTGGCGATCTTGTACGGGAGCGACCCGCGCTCGAGCAGGATCGCGCCCTTGTCCTTCAGCGACTCGCCGCCGCCTTTCGGTGACGTGAACGAGTCGAACCCGGTCGCGTAGCCGTACTCCTGAGAGAGCAGGTGATTCGTCGTGATACCGACGCAGTGGACGTCGAACTCGTTCGCGACACTAGCCTCCGTCTCGAGGCCATTTCCGGCCGGGTACTCCCCGCCGATGATCGCCGGGAAGCTGCCGGGCGTCGCGGTGCTCGTGGCGAACGCGGCGTCGTGGGTGTCGTCCAGGAACTCCCGGGTTCGGGGCATGTACTGGACGTGATCGGTTCTGAGCGAATCGATCGTGACTAGCAGGGTCGTCTCTGTCATGCGTGGGTATTCACCGTCCGAATCGAATTCGTGCTCATAGGTATCCCAGATCCTCCAGTCGCGCGCGACTCGCCTGGTCGACCTCCGCGGCGTCGGTCCGCTCGCCGTCGGTGATCCAGTCGCCGAAGGCGGATTCGAAGACGCCGTCCGGGACCGTCTCGTCCGGTCGTTCGACCTGTTTCGACGGCGGCCCGGAGACGTCGTACACCGCCTCGGTGCCGAGCTGGTCGCGGTAGTACTTCCGCTCGCCCTCGTAGACGACCCGCTGTCCTCGGTCCCAGTACGACTCGTCCCCGCCCTCCGGGATGCCGGAGCCGGAGCCGACGATCTCGGCGCGAGCGCGCTCGCGCTCGAACGAGAACGGATCGAACGGGTCCTCGTTCGCGAGCGACCGGATC
Source organism: Natrinema salifodinae (assembly GCF_900110455.1). NCBI lineage: Archaea > Methanobacteriati > Methanobacteriota > Halobacteria > Halobacteriales > Natrialbaceae > Natrinema > Natrinema salifodinae. Next base: position 232,288 of record NZ_FOIS01000003.1, read on the forward strand.
ACGTCGCCGAGGTCGGCGTGGGAACTGAGCCCGTCGACGTCGACGGGACGGGCGGCGCCGTCGGCGCCCGTGTCGTCGACCGCGAGCTCGAGGGCGCGGTCGCCGGTGGTGACGACGTCGAACGGGACGTGCAACAGCCCCTCCGAGAGGCTGCTCATGTGGTTCATGAGGTGGCCGTCCGATTCGTAGCCGAGGTTCTCGCCGTGATCGGCCGTGACGATCAGGATCGACTCGCGGTCATCGCGCTCTAACGCGGTCACCAGGTCGGCGACGATCCGATCGAGGTACTCCACCGTCGCGGCGTACAGCCGGCGGACGCGCTCGACGTCCGGACCGAACTCGCCGAGGCCGTCCGCGACGTTCACGTCCGAGTCCCGGAACGAACTCGAGTGGAAGTCGGCCGAAACGCCGTGAATCGAGTCATCCAACCCGCGGAACGGGGTGTGGGGCCCGTGAGCGTCCATGAAGTTGGCGAAAGCCAGCACCGGGCCGTCGCGCTCGGTGATCTCCCGCTCGAGGGACCGAGCGATCGCCCGCCCGCCGAAATCGGTCGGTTTCTCGATCGGCAGTTTCCGACTCACGTCGTCCAGTTTGAGCAGGACACCGTTGCACAGCGATCGCAGCGGATGCTCGTGGTCTAGCGCCTGGCGGACGAAATCGGCGTAAGCCCCCATTCCCTCGGTCGACCGGTCGGAAATGTGCCGTTGGACGTCCATCCCAGCCGGCAGTCTGCGACTCGGTGAGACGGGGATCGTCCGATCGAAGAACCGGTCGAATCCGAAGACGGGGCTCGCGTAGATGTTCGCCGTGACGCAAACCGACTCGTACCCCTGGCGCGCGAGTGGCGCGATCCAGGTGTCCTCGACGTCGATCGGATCGAACCGGCGCTGGTGGGCGTGCACGCCCGTTTCCGACGGGACCGACCCCGTCAGCAGTCCGGCGTGACTCGGGACGCTCCAGCCGCCGAGCGCTCGCATCCCCTCGAAGCGGACGGCGGCCCGCTCCCGCAGCCCGGTCGCGTACCGATCGTAGACGTCTTTCCTGACGGTGTCGAGACAGACGACGACGACGTTCGGTCGGTCGGCTCCGGTCATGCGTACTCCTCGAGCGCGGCGCTGAAGCGGTCTCCCTGGTTCGACTCGGTCAGGTCGGCGACGAGGCGTCGCTGCTCGCTCGCGGTGGCCCGCCGCTCGTCCGGCGACCGCTCGGAGACATCTCGCAAGCCCTCGAACAGCCCCCGCTCGGTCGGCGGAACGACCTGCCGAGCGGGCAGCAGCTCCCGCACGCCGGTCGCTTCGGTGACCAGCGTCGGCGTTCCCGAGAGGATCCCCTCGAGCGCGGCGACGGGGAACGCGTCGCCCCGCGACGACTGGACGTAGACGCTCGCGCGACCGAACCAGTCGGCGAAGGCGTCCAGGTCGACGAACCCGGGCGTGACGACGTGGGGGCGGTCCGCGTAGGCCCGCTCGTCGTGTCCCTCGCCGAGGACGGCCAGGCGCATGTCGGCCTCGACGGTGCCGGCGAACCGCTCGACCGCTCGGGCCAGGCGGTCGTATCCGTTCGCCGGTTTGGCCTCGCCCGCCGAGAGGACGGTAAACGGATCGGCGGGCGAGCGCGGCGAGAGCGACGCGAGCCGGTCGTACTTGTCGTCGGCGATCGGCGGCCGGACGTACGCGACCGGGACGTCGCCGACGTACGGCCGCGCCCAGCGGTAGACGTCGCGGCCGACCGCGATCACGCCGTCGAGCAACCGATTCGCGAGCGGCTTGAGTCCGCGCCAGAGGTGCCGCGTCGGGCGCTCGGGCAGCGTGTAGAACGTCTCGTCGGCGGCGAGATAGACGAGGGTCGTTCCCGGCCGGCGCAGTTTGTACGCGAGACCGGTCTGGAGCGGCGCGGTTCCTTCCGCGATGACGGTGTCGTACGACGGGAGCGTCCCGGCGATCCGGAGCCGATCGACGATTCGCTCCGTGTTCCCGCCCGGTGCGGGCGGTCGCGCGCCGGTCTCGAAGTGGCGACGGTCGGCGTCCACGGCGTCGGCGAAGACCCGGTGTGCGGGGTGTGCATCGTCGTTTTGGTAGAGGAAACACCGGTTGCTCGGCTCCGCTCCCCGCGGTCCCGACGCCTGGTCTTCTCGCCGCTCCCTCGATTCACCGCTCCGGTCGCGAGCGGTCGTACTCGCCGTCACCGATCGGTCACCCCTTCGGCGCGCTCTTCGCCGCGCCCCGCGCTGCGCCGCTGGTCGGCGTCTCGAGGGTCGTCTGCGCGTTCCGATTCCGACTCCCGCTCCGTTTCTACCGCCGGTTCCGGTTCCGTTGCGGCGGCTCCGGCTCCGGCGGCCGCGGTCTCCGCGACGACCCGACGGAGCCCCGCCGCGAAGCGGTCGTACTCGTACCGGCGCGCTTCCTCGCGGATCTCGACCGGATCGAAGTCGTCGGGGTCGAACCGGCGGACCGCCCGGCGGAGCGACTCGACGGTCGGCTCGAAGACGAGTCCCGTCCGGTCGCCCTTGACCTGATAGCGAGTGAACCCCTCGTTCACGCCGAGCAGGGGTTTGCCGGCCATCATGGTCTCGGCCCCGACGAGTCCGAAGTCCTCCTGCTTCGGCGCGTAGACGACCGCGGTGGCCCGCGCGACCAGCGATTCGATGTCCTCGACGTAGCCCCGCACCTCGATGTTGTCGTAGTTCGCCGCGAAGGCCTCGAGCCGGTCGCGCTGCTCGCCGTCGCCGGCGATCACGAGTCGCTCGTCGAGCCCCGCGAAGGCCTTCGCGATCAGGTCGATCCGCTTCTCGGGGGCGAGCCGGGACCAGGTGAGGAAGTAGCCGTCGTCGCCCTCGTTGCGCCAGTCGCCGGTGACCGGCGGGTAGACCACCGCGGCGTCGCGGTCGTAGAACCGCCGGATCCGATCCCGAACGAGTTCGCTGTTCGCGACGAACCGATCGACGTAGTCGTTGGCCTCCTTGTCCAGCGCTCGCCAGGCCTTCGCGTAGGCCTTGAGCCCGGTCTCGACGAACGGGCGGTCGAACGCGGAGAGCCGGTCCCGGTAGAGGTCGTACAGCCACCGCGGCGGGCTGTGGGGGTAGTGAACGATTCGCTGGCCGACGTCGGGGACGTAGTACTTCGACAGCGGCGCGCTCTCGAGGATCACGTCGTACTCGGCGAGGTCCTCGTGGGCGTCGGTCATGTCGAGCGCGACGTTGAGCGTCTCGAGGGGGTTCATCCCCTCGTTTTTCCACTCGAGAAAGGGCCGCCACGGCAGCGACGTGTACTTCGCCTGCTCGAAGGGGATCACCTCGACGTCGTCGGGGAGTTCCGTTCCCTCGGCGACGTAGGTCGTGTAGATCGGCGCGTCGAGCACCCGCGCGGCTTCGATGGCGAACTCCTCGCCGCCGCCGATGCCGGGAAACCGGTCGTGGAGGATCGCGACGTCGACGGGGACGGGGACGTCCGCGGCGGCGTCGGGGTCGGTCTCGCCGTCGGTCACTGTAACACCTCCCGCAGCTCTCGGTCGGGCGACCAGGTGCCGTCGTGGGCTTCGTCGTCGTCCTCGGCGCGGGCCCGGAGGAGGGAGACGCTCGCGCGCAGCAGCGAGATCTGGGTGTCGAACAGCGAGTAGAGCGGCTGGATCGGGCCGAGCGCGTCGCGGGAGCCGAGCGCCGTGAACCCGAGGATACCGGCCGGGACCGCGAGTCCGAACGGTCCCGCGACGGCCAGCGAGCCGACCGTCGCCAGCGCGAGCGAGCCGGCGACGAGCCACGGCGAGACGACCATGAACCACCAGTTGAACGGCAACACGACGCGGCCGTAGGCCCCGTGGCGGCCGAGCGCGTCGCGCTGGCGCCACAGCAGCCGAAGCAGCCCCATCGCCCGTCGATCCTTCTGCTCGCGGCGCTTCCCGAACTCGGAGTGGGCCGCCTCCTTGTAGTGAATTTCCGGATCGAAGACGACCCGGCCGCCGTTCCGGCGGATCTTCAGGGCGAGTTCGGTGTCGTCGGCCAGCGAGTCCTCGTCGATCGAGACGATGGCGTCGCGTTCGAACGCCGAGAACGGCCCGTGGAAGATCAGCGTCGAGTCGAGGTGCGATTCGAGCACCTGGATCATCGTCTGGAGGTCGCGGTAGCCCCGCTCGACCTCGCTGTCGCCGATAACCTCGGCGTTGCGGCCGGTCACCGCCGCAACGTCGGGATCGGCCAGGTTCGCGGCGGCCGTACGCACGGCGTCGGCCGCGATCCGGGAGTCGCAGTCGGTCTTGACGACGATCTCGTTGGCCGCGGCGGCGTAGGCCTCGTTCAGCGCGGTCGCCAGGCCCTCGCGTTCTTCCTTCCGGACGAGCGTCAGGTCGGGCGCCGGCCGGCCCGCGAAGAAGGTCTCGACCAGGTCGGCCGTCCCGTCGTCGCTCGAGTCGACGACGACGATCTCGACCTTCTCCATCGGGTAGTCGAGTCCGACGAGTTCCTCGAGTTTCGACTCGACGATCGCAGCTTCGTTGTACGTCGGCAAGACGATGCTCACCGACGGCTCTCGCGGCTGTGCATCGGCGGGCGTGCCGGACGGCCGCCGGAGATAGTACACCCCCAAGTAGAGCAGGTACGGGAGGCCCGTCAGTGCCACCAGGCCGAACAGGGCCTCGACGAGACGTTTCATGCAGATACGCCTTAACGCTCAACAGTCCGCGTCAAAACCCGACGGCTTGCATTGTGCAAGGACGGACAGTCGGGCGCATCACGAATTCAGGGAACCGTGAACGCCGCCCGCTTGTCCATGTACGCGTCGTTCGCGGGACGGCCGTTCGCCGGATCGGTGGCTTTTTGCGTCGCGCTCGGAACCTCCGAGTACGCGATAAACGCTCGTGAACTACGTCACGGTTTCGTTACGCATCCCACATTCGATATGCTTTTAGGCGGCTACGGTCTACCGGCACGTATGTCAGTGCTAACGGAGTCCGCCGTCGGGCACGACGAACTCGCCGTGCTCAAACTCCTCGCGCTCGAGGGTGGGCTCGAGGGTGACGTCAAGATCTCCTGTTCTCACCTCGCGGACCGCCTCGACGCGTCGAACCAGACCGCCTCTCGTCGGCTCCAGCGCCTCGAGAGCGCCGACCTACTCGAGCGCGATACGGTCAGCGACGGGCAGTGGGTCAAGATCACCGAGACGGGCGAACGGACGCTCCACGCCGAGTACGAGGACTACCGTCGCATCTTCGAGACGGAGTCGCAGATCGAACTCGACGGCACCGTCACCAGCGGCATGGGCGAGGGACGCCACTACATCTCCCTCCCCGGCTACCAGCGTCAGTTCGAGGACCGACTCGGGTACGAACCATTCCCCGGGACGCTCAACGTCGACCTCCGCGAGGACAGCATCCGCCGGCGCAGCGCCATGTCCTCGCTCGAGCCCGTTCCAATCGACGGCTGGGAGACCGACGAGCGGACCTACGGCCCCGCCGTCTGCTCCCCCGCGACGATCGAGACCGCCGACGGCGAGACCTACGAGACCGCCCACACCATCGCCCCCGAACGCACCCACCACGACGAGGACCAACTCGAGGTCATCGCGCCGGACAAACTCCGGGAGGAACTCGACCTCGAGGACGGCGACCACGTCACCGTCTCGGTGGGTGATCGGGAATGACGGGCCACCGCGCCGGCGCGCGGTCGGGCGCGAGCACGGACGACGGCGCGAACGCCGGCGCACCGAGCGCGAACGCGTTCGATCACGCCCTGGAATCGCTCCGGAACGGCGAACCCGTCCTCGTCCACGACGCGGCCGACCGCGAGGGCGAGACGGACCTGATCTACCACGCCGACGCCGTCACGCCCGACGCCGTCGCCAGGCTGCGCAACGACGCGGGCGGCCTGGTCTGTGTCGCGCTCGGCTACGAGATCGCGGAGGTGTTCGACTTGCCCTTCTACTCGGACGCGGTCGACCACCCCGCGACGAGCGATCACGAACTCGGCTACGACGACCGCTCGTCGTTCTCGCTGACGGTCAACCACCGGGACACCTACACCGGGATCACCGACGAGGACCGGTCGACGACCATCCGGTCGCTCGGCGAGGTCGCGGCCGATCCCGACGGCGCAGACTTCGCCGCGGAGTTTCGCGTCCCCGGTCACGTCCACCTGCTCAAGGGCGCGCCGGACCTGCTCGCCCAGCGCGAGGGCCACACCGAACTCGGCCTGGCCCTCGCCGACGTCGCGGACCTGGCGCCCGCCGTCGTCGTCTGTGAGATGCTCGACGACCAGACCGGCGAGGCGCTCTCGCCGGCCGACGCCCGCGCCTACGCGGAGCGCCACGACTTCGCCTACCTCGAGGGCCGCGAGATTCTCGAGCGCCTCGGATAGGACGCGTTCGGTCGACTCCTGACGGCCGCGAGAAGACGGCGAATCCGCTCGTTTTCGTTCGATTGTCACACCATCCTCGGTCGGTCGACCGACCGACAGACCGGCACGTTGAGGGACGATTTCGACGTTCGTACCATAATTTCGACGGTCGCACCAGAATAGAAAATAGGCCGCGGCGGATGGGTACCGCACATGGCGCACTCCATCGACCGACGACGATTCGTACAGGTGGTCAGCGGCGGTCTCGCGATCGGTGCCGCGGGCTGTCTCGGTGGCGATGACGACGACGAAAGCGGCGACGAGAACGACGGTGATGGGGCCGGCGAGGGAAGCGCCGGCCTGGCCTACGCGTTCGGACCGAACGCGATCTCGCTTATCGATCCCGCCGCGGGAGAGGTCGTCGACGAGATCGCGGACGGCGTCGACGGCTACGAGTACGGCGACGCGGTGGTGACGAACGACGGAAGCCAGCTTTTCGTCATCGAAGAGACGCTCAGCCAGGTGCTCGTCATCGACCTCGAGACGCGCGAGATCGCCGCCGAGGTCGGAATGGGGCCCGACGGCACCCACATGTACCACCCGACCGACGACGAGATGTGGGCTCATTCCGACGCGGAAGGGACCTTCTACGTCATCGATACCGAGTCCCACGAGGTCGTCGAGACCGTGGAGGCGGGCCTCGACGGAGAAGGACACGGGAAACTCCTCTCCCACGAGGACTTCGGCGACGTGGGGTACGCGACCAACGTCAACGATCCCGCGCTCCACGTCATCGACCTCGAGTCGTACGAGCGAACCGACTCGATCGAACTCGGCGAGGACGGCGGCACTCACTACAAGGCGTACAGTCCGTCGAACGGCTTCGCGTACGTCGAGTACGGCGACGTCACCGCCGTCGTCGACACCGAGACCGACGAGGTCGTCGACGAACTCGACGTCGTCGGCGGCATGTACCTCACGCCGGACGAGGAGCGAATGGCGATCATCGATCACGGCGAGCTCCACCTGTTCGACGTGACCGGCGACGAGACGGCGGAAGTCGGTTCCGTCGCGATCGAGGGCGGTCCCGACGACCTCGAGTACTACGAGGCCGACGACGGGCTCTACGGCTTCACGGCGAACACGATGGACTCCCAGACGGCCGTCGTCGACATGGACGCCCTCGAGGAAGTCGACCGGATCGAGGCCGGCGACATCGAGCGCCCGGAGGGCGCCCAGCACCTCCACCGGTCGGCCGTCTCCGGAGACGGCTACTTCTTCACGCCCGCGGACGCCGAGGGCTCCGTCGCGGTGATCGACATGGCCGACCGGGAACTGATCGACCAGGTCGCGATCGAAGACGGCGTCGGCGCCGTCGCCTACATCCCCGAGTGACCATGCCACCGGGTGAATCGCTCGAGCGGACGCCTGGCGACCGATCGCACCGTTCCCGCCCCCGTCGAGCGTGGCTCCTCGTCGGTCTCGTTGTCGCTGTCGTCGTCCTCCCGGGTATCGCTGCGCCGGTCGCGGCCCACGCGTACCTGAGCGATTCCGACCCGTCGAACGGGGACCAGGTCGCGTCCGTTCCCGACGAGGTGACGCTGACGTTCGGCGGGGACGGCGTTCAGACCGCCGACGTCGCGGTGACCGGGCCCGACGGCGAGGACGTCAGCGGCGACGCCGCGGTCGACGCCGACGACTCGCGGATCGTTCGCGTCCCGCTCGCGGACGCGGCCGACGGCGAGGACGCCGACGGAATGTACACCGTTCGGTGGTCCATCCTCGCCGATGACGGCCACGAGACCAGCGGCTCGTTCGTCTTCAGCGTCGGCGACGAACCGCTCGACCGGGACGCCGTCCTCGCGGCCTACGAGACCGACGGCGAGGAGACGGACGAGTCGGTTCCGCCCGTCGAAATCGCCGCGAAGGGGCTGCTATTGGTTGCGCTCGTCGGACTCGTCGGCGGTCCGGTAACGGCCGCGGTCGCCGTCTACCCGGTCGCCGCCCGATTCGACTCGTCGGGTCGGACCGTCGATCGCCGCCTCATCCGAGCGTTCGCCGCCGCGGGCGGACTGCTGCTCGTCTCGGTGCTCGCGCTCGGACTCAGCCGGGCCGCGTCGGTCGGCCCACCGTCGGTCGAGACGATCGTCGAATTCGCCGGAACGGCGCTCGGGCGCGCCTGGCTGCTCCAACTCGCGCTCGCAACAATCCTCCTGGTCGTCCTCGCCCTCGCCGCGGCGGGGTCGCTCTCCCGCCGCGTCTGGCTTCCCGGAACGGCCGTCGGCGCGACCTACGTCGGTGCGACCGTCAGCTGGACGAGCCACTCCGCGACGGCGATCGATCGGCTGCAAGGGACGGCCGTCGACTTCGCCCACATCGGCGGCGCGGGGCTGTGGGTCGGCGGCCTGGTCGTCCTCGCGCTCGTCGTCCCGCCGGTGCTCCGGGAGACGGCCCCCGCCGATCGGGCGGCGCTCGCCGCCGGAACGATCCGCCGCTACTCCCTGCTCGCACTCGGCGGCGTGACGCTGGCGGCGGCGACCGGATTCCTCCTGGCGGCGTGGCACGTGCCGACCGTCGAGTCGCTCAGTGCGAATCGCTACGGCGTCGTCCTCTCCGCGAAATTCCTGCTGGTCCTGCTGGCGCTCGGCCTCGGTGGACTCACTCGATTCGGTCTTCTCCGCCGGCTCGAGCCCGGCGCGGACGGCGATCGGGGCAGGTTCGCCGAGCGATTGTTCGGCGGTCGCTCCGAGGCCGATTCCGAGATGCGGGTGCGAGAGGACGGCGGCCAGGCGGACGCGGCCGCCGGGACGATCACCGCGTTCACTCGCGCCGTCCGCTTCGAAGTCGCCGTGCTCGTCCTCGTCGTGCTCCTCTCGGGGGTGCTCACCTCCGTCCCGACGGCCGCCGTCGGCGGCGAGGACGACGGCCTCGAGAGCGCGACGATCGAACGCGAGGGCGACGTCGGTGTCGAGTTGACGGCGATTCCCGCCGAGCACGATGGCGACGGCGGCGACTCCGACGAGCAACTCCTCGTGCAGGCGGGTGAGCCGATCGTCTTCGAGGCCGCCTTCCGAGCGGGCGGCGAACCGCTGGAATCGGAGCGGACCGTCCGCCTGCTCGCCGACGGCCCCGACGGCGATCGGTTCGAGGTCGAACTCGAGGAGACCGACGACGGAACCTACGCGACCGTTCAAACGCTGCCGGCGGACGGCGCCTGGCGGCTGCGAATCACCGGCGAACCGGACAGCCGGTACGTCGACGAGTGGGTCGACGTGCACGCGCTATCGGACGCCGACGCACAGGGTCACGACCACGAGCGCGGTGACGACGAAGCGAACGAACGCGACGACCAGGGAGAGAGCGGTGACGGTGACGACGCGGGCGACTCGCTGTTTACCGCCGGACTGCGGGTCGTCGCGCTCGCGATCGGACTCGTCGGCACCGTAGCTGTCGCGGTCGAGGCGGTCCGCTTCCGCGGACGCGCCGACTGACGACAGTTACGGTCGGGTCGCGAATTGAATTCGACGGCACGGCGCCGTCGCCGAGCGCGATTTTCGATCCCGAAACCGCGAACACTTAGTAGAGTGGCTTGCAACACACACGATCATGGGATTCGACGAGATGGACGTCGACACGATCTGGATGGACGGTGAGTACGTGGATTGGGACGACGCGCAGATCCACGTGCTCACGCACGGCCTCCACTACGGGAGCGGGGTCTTCGAGGGCGCACGCTGTTACGAGACCGAGAAGGGCCCCGCCATCTTCCGCTGGGAGGAACACCTCGAACGGCTCTTCCAGTCCGCGAAGCCGTACGACATGGACATCGACCACACGAAGGCAGAGCTCACCGAGGCAACGAAGGAACTCATCCGTCGCCAGGACCTCACCTCGTGTTACATCCGGCCGGTCGCCTTCTACGGCTACAACTCCCTGGGCGTCAGCCCCAAGGACTGCCCCACCCGTACCGCCATCGCCGTCTGGCCGTGGGGCGCGTACCTCGGCGAGGACGCCCTCGAAAACGGGATCGACGTGATGGTCTCCTCGTGGCGGAAACACGCCTCGAGCCAGATTCCGACCAACGCCAAGACCAACGGTCTCTACGTCAACAGCATGCTCGCCGGCGAGGAGGCCCGCCGCAACGGCTACGCCGAGGCCATCGTCCTCAACAAGGAGGGCAACGTCGCCGAAGGCCCCGGCGAGAACGTCTTCCTGGTGCGCGACGGCGAGATCTACACGCCCGGCCTCTCGGAGTCGATCCTCGACGGGATCACCCGCGACACCGTGATCGAACTGGCGGAGGACCTGGGCTATACGGTCCACGACAACGTCTCGATCTCGCGGGGCGAACTCAACACGGCCGACGAACTGTTCTTCACCGGCTCCGCGGCCGAGGTCACGCCCATCCGGAAGGTCGACAACGTCGTCATCGGCGACGGCTCCCGCGGCCCCGTCACAGAGGAGCTCCAGCAGCGGTTCTTCGAGGTCGTCGAGCGCCGGACCGACGAGTACGACGAGTGGTTCGAATACCTCGAGTGACGTAATCGGCGCTCGGTCGACCGTCGAACGGAGTCCCGATCTCTTCTCTCCGGTTTCCGTTCTCGGCTCGAAGAGCGCCGCGAGGAGGCGAGCGGCGCTCGATCGAGGGAGGGAAGGCCACCGATTCCGGCCGCGAGCGAAGGCGGCGGCCGAGCGAGCGGGCGACGATCAACGTCGAGAGCGCGAAGCGCTCGAAACGAAGGGTGAAGCGTTTTTGATCGGCACTTTGCCGAGGGACATCGCGCTGTGCGGCGCAGCCGCCAGGCGGTAGATCGCAGGTGAAATGTCGGCGGTCAGTCGTCGTCCGCGCCGCTCGGTCCGCTCGTCTTCGCCTCGTCGACGACGTCGATCGAGACGCCGGCGTCCATGCCGCGGCGATTTGCGTCGCCGAATCCGGCGCTCAGGATGCGGGTCAGCGCGTCCTCGACGTCCTCGTCGAGTTCGGTGATCCGATCCGATTTGACCTCGATGACGTACCCGGTGGTGATGTTCGGCGACGTCGGCAGGAAGAGCACTTCGCGACCGTCGTCGGTCACTTTCCCCGTCTTGAACGCCGTCATCCGGAGCCCCTCCCAGGTCTCGATCTTGACCGGTTTCTGGAGCGACTCCTGCTCGCCGAAGGCCGTCTCGGCGGCCATCTTCGACGCGTTGTAGACGACCCGGATCACCGGGACGCGGTTCGCGACGTTGTCGACCAGGCGTTCGACCAGGCCGCCGACGGTCGTCCGCATCAGGTAGCCAACCGAGAACGTGAGAATGATGAAGACGGTCAGCGCGACGACCACCCGGAGGAACTGGGCGAGTTGCTCGCGCGTCTGGACGGCCTGGTCGCTCGTCCCGGTAATGAACGGTTCGAGCGCCTCCTCCTGAAGAATGAGACCGGGAGTCAGGCCGGCGACGAGCCCGTAGAGCCAATAGATAGCGTAGAGCGTGACGAGGATGGGTCCCAGGACGACGAGCCCGCTCGCAAAATCCCGCTTCCACGAAGCCATTGTCCTGAACTCACACTACGAGTTAATGAGCCCTTCCCTTTGTCGTATCAGTCCGCAGGCCACAGCGAGGCCCAGAAGGTTCGACGACCGATGAACCAAATTTCAAACCGGAGTGGTTCGTACCGTCGCCCATGAGCCTCGAGCGGGAGCAGGCCGAAGAGGAGGTCGATCCGTGGGACGCGTTTCGGCAGTTCTTCGCGCTCGAGCGCGACGTCCTCGTCCTCTCGGCGGCGATGTTCGCCTTCAGCCTCGGGTTTCAGATGACGAACCGGTACATGGCCGAGTACATGTCGGCCCTGGGGGCGTCGGCGTTCGTCGTCGGCCTGTTCGGGACGGTCGGAAACGTCATCAGCGCCGTTTACCCATATCCAGGCGGGGCGATCTCGGACCGGATCGGCTCGCGGTACGCCCTGACCGCCTTCGGTCTCTGCTCGACGCTCGGCTTCGGGATCTGGTTGCTCGCGCCCGCGGTCGCGGACGCGACGGCCGGTTCGTCATCGCCGGCGATTCTCGCGATCTTCGTCGGCCTGGTGCTCGCCCAGGCCTGGAAGTCCTTCGGACTCGGGGCGACCTTCGCGATCGTCAAGCAGTCGGTGCCGTCCTCGAAGCTAGCCGCCGGCTTCGCGAGCACCGAAACGTTCCGCCGGACGGCCTTCCTCGTCGGCCCCCTGTTCGCCGCCGCGCTGTTCTATCCGTTCGGGTCGACCGACGGCGAGATCGTCACCGCCTTCCAGCTGATTTTGCTCGTCGCCGTCGCGTTCGGCGCTGTCGGGACGGTCGTCCAACATATCCTCTACCGGCCCGACGCGGACGACATCGGCAAGGAGTTCGAAGGCGTCTCGCAACTGTTCACCGATCTCCGAGAGATGCCCGCCGAGCTCCGGCCCCTGCTCGTCGGGGACACGCTCGTTCGCTTCGCCAACGGGATGGTCTACGTCTTCTTCGTCCTCGTCGTCACGCGCTTCCTCGAGGTCGGGCTCTCGCTGTCCCTGCCGGCGGTCGGCGCGGTCGAGCTCTCACCGCAGTCGTACTTCGGGATCCTGCTGGGAATCGAGATGCTGGTCGCCCTCCTGACGATGATCCCGGTCGCCAAGGCCGCCGAGCACATCGGGCTCAAGCCCGTGGTCGCGCTCGGATTCGCGGTCTACGCGATCTTCCCGATCCTGCTGATCAACGCGCCCGACGACGCCGCCGTTCTCGCCCTCCTCTTTGCCTTCTCCGGACTCCGATTCGCGGGCCTGCCCGCCCACAAGGCCCTGATCGTCGGCCCGGCCGAACGGGGCGCCGGCGGCCGGGTGACCGGCGCCTACTACCTCCTGCGGAACCTGATCGTCATCCCGAGCGCGGCGCTGGGCGGCCTGCTCTGGGGCGGCTTCGCGAATCCGCTGACCGGCGACCAGGCGTTCGCCGGCGATCCGACGGTCGCCTTTACGATCGCGACGGCGATCGGGCTCGTCGGCACCGCCTACTTCCTCGTCTTCGGCGAGGGGTTCGACGCCTACCAGTAGCGACGTCGATCTCTCCGATTCGGCCGATCAGACGAAGGGGCGGTAGTAATACGGGCTGACGAACCCCTCGATGACCGCGGCGACCGCCAGCAGGAGTCCGATTCCGATCAGGACCCAGAACGCCCGTTCGAGGGCGTCCGCCAGGTCCGGGCGACCGGCGCGACCGCGCCACGTCCGCCAGGCAACCCGGCCCACGGAGATCCCGAGCGCGGTCGCGATCAGGATCGCCGGAATCTCGAGGAGTCCGTGGGGGACGACGAAGGCAGCGAGCTCCGTCGGTGCGACCTCGAGGCGGGCGATGACGCCCATGGAGACGCCGTTGAAAAGCAGCGAGACGATCGCGGGGAGCGCGAGCGCGACGCCGCCGTAGGCCGTCGTGAACGCGACCAGCCAGTTGTTGCCGAACAGTTCGATCGCGGCCGCCGGCGGGAAGTGACCCTCGAGGCGGGCCGCGATCGACGTCTCGAACGTCCCGGCGACGGGCTCGGCGGCCAGCCAGCCGGCACCGAATCCGAGGACGGCCAGGCCGACGACGAGCGCGTGCGTTCCCGGTCGCGCTCGGACGAACGCGGTCAGTTCGGTCCAGCCGCGGCGGAGCCCCGTTCGGAGCTGCTCGCGAACCGAGCGAGTCGGCGGCTCCGGCGGGGACAGGCGGTTTCGATGACCGCAGTACAGCGCCGTCTTCAGCAGATCCAGAATCGGAAACAGGACGAGCGACGTGAGCAGCGAACCGAGGGCGACTACGTCGACGAGCGAGAGCAAGCCGCTGATCGTCGAGAGGGCGATGATCGATCCGACTGCGAGGACGCAGTAGAAGGCCGCGCCGACCGGCTGCGCGCGCACGAACCCGGCGGCGCGTCGCAGCGAGCCGAAGACGCCCGCGTCGTCGACGACGACCGCGACCGGGGCGAACGCGAACAGCGCGCGGACGACGGCGAGGACGGCGATCGTGACGGGGATCGCCAGTAGGACGACGGGGGCGGCGAGCACCGCGGACTGGGTCGCAAGCGAGGCCGCGCCGGCGAACAGCGCCGTTCCGACGCCGACGGTGCCGAGGACGACCGCCCAACAGAGGAATTCGAGGACGAACAGGCCGAGGAACCGCGGCCAGTAGCGGCGGGCTCCTGCGAGCCCAGCGACGAGTCCGCGGTTGTTTCGCAGCCGGCCGTAGCAGGCCGCGAGCTGGCCCGCGGCGACGACGGCGGAGCCGAGGACGAAGAGGACGAGACTCGCGACGACCGTCACGCCCGCGAGGGCGACCAGCGACGGCGTGAGCAACTGCTCGACGACCGGCTCGAGGCCGCTGGCCCACGCCTCGAACGCCTCGGGGTCGGCGTTCGGATCCGGCGGCGAGTCGAGATCGGCCAGGTGCGTCCGGATCGCCGCGAGCCGGCCGGTCGTCGCGAGCGAGAGGTACGCGACGGCGACCGCGAGAAACGGGACGACGCGGACGACCGCTGTGAGCGCGACGCCGAGCAGGTACATCGGCAGGATATCGGACGGGCGACGACGCAGGACGGCGACGACGGCGGCGACGAAATCTGACAGCGCCATGACCGTCCTTTGCCCGCGTCTCAGTTAAATGAACCCTCTCGACGCGCGGAACGTGCAGCGGTCGGTCGTTGCGCCGCCACGGGCGCAAGCGGTCTCGGGTAGCCGACGCGCTCCCGGTGCGACCGTGGCGAATGATGCGTCGGCGTTTACGTCGGTCGCGGTCGTAGGCGTGCGTATGGTCACCACGATCTCGCCCGAGCGGCTCGCGGAACTGCAGGACGAGGCCGGGGCCCAGAGTGAGAACGGGGACGAAAGTGGAGATGCGGACTACGTCCTCCTCGACACCAGGCCCGAAGACAGCTACGCGGCCTGGCACATCGCGGACGCGGTCCACTTCCCGTTCGGTCCCGAGGAGGACCTGGACGGCCGCCTCGACGACCTCCGGGACACCGTCGGGGACGCCGAGCGCGTGATCACCGTCTGCGCGAAGGGCATCTCGTCGGGGAACCTGGCGAGCCGCCTCGAGTCGGCGACCGACGAGTACGACGTCGCGACCGTCGAGGGCGGCATGAAGGGGTGGAGCGGCGTCTATGATCACGCCAAAATCGACGTCGGCGCCGGCGACGACCTGACGATCGTTCAGGTCCAGCGGCGCGCGAAGGGCTGTCTGGGCTACGTCGTCGGCTGCGCGGCTACCGGCGAGGCCGTCGTCGTCGATCCGACTGCCGACGTCGACGAGTACAAAATCGCGGCCGAGGAGGTGGACCTCGAGATCACGGGCGTGATCGATACGCACGTCCACGCCGACCACGTCTCGGGCGGTCGCGACCTCGCGGACGACCTCGACGTGCCCTACTACCTCGGTGCGCGGGCCGCCGAACGCGGCGTCGACCTGGAATACACGCCCCTCGAGCGAAACGAGGTGCTCGAAGTCGGCGACCGCGAGCTCAAGGCCGTGTTCGCGCCTGGCCACACCAGCGAGATGATCACCCTGCTAGTCGACGACCGGGCGCTATTGACCGCCGACACGCTCCACGTCGACTCCACGGGCCGGACTGAACTCGAGTTCAGCGAGGATGCGGGGGAGAAAGGCGCCGAACTGCTCTACGAGACGCTCCACCGGACGATCCTGGCCGAACCCGAGGACGTCGTCGTGCTTCCGGGCCACGTGACCGTCACCGCCGACGGGGCGTTCGCACACGGCGCGCCAGGCGAGCCGATCGAGACGACGATCCGCGACGCGCGGACGGGGATCGACCTGCTCGGCCTCGAAGAAGACGAGTTCGTCGAGCGGATGGCGGACGCCGGAGAGAAGCCGTCGAACTACGAGGAGATCATCGATCTGAACCGCGGCGCGACGTCCGAGCCGCCCGAGGAGCGAACGGAACTCGAACTCGGGCCGAACAACTGTTCGGCCTGAGCCGCGGCGAGAGGGCGCGTCGCCGTCACCGCGAGTAGGTCTCGAGACGGGCGAGTCGGCCGTCCGCGAGGTCGAAGAAGTCGGCGAATTCGAAGAGTACCGTTCCGTCACCGTCGTCTCGCTCTCCCGCTTCAACCACGCGACCGCGGGCCGCGGCGCGGTCGTCCCCGGCGATCACGTCCTCGAGTTCGTGGCGCGTGTCGGGGTTCGGCCGCTCCTCGCGCATGAACCGGACGAACGACTCGCGGTCCTCGAACGTGCGATCGGGACGATGCTGGACGAACTCGGGTGCGAGAACCGCTTCGAGTGCGTCGTAGTCGTGCTCGTCGAGCGCGTCGTAGTAGCGTCGGACGAGGGCGGCCGCATCCATACCCGACGTTTCGTCGCGAACGCCAAAAGCGTGCCACTCCGGCTGACTTCTCAGCCTCGTTACAGTATTTGACTTCAGCGAACGCTTACGCACCTGTGTGGTGATATCACACGCATGGCAACGGCAGACGAATTTCAGGCGGCCGTACCGCTGGACGACTTGCGAGAGACGACCCGCGAACTGGTGACCGTCGACGGCACGGCGATCGCGCTGTTCTACCACGAGGACGAGATTCGCGCGGTCGACAATCGCTGTCCGCACATGGGGTTTCCCCTCAGCGAGGGCAGCGTCGAGGACGGCATCCTTACCTGTCACTGGCACCACGCGCGGTTCGAACTCTCCTGCGGCGATACGTTCGATCCCTGGGCCGACGACGTCCGGACGTATCCGACCGAAATCCGGGACGGCACCGTCTACGTGAACCCGAATCCGCCCCGCGAGTTGCCGCCCGACGAGCACTGGGCGAATCGCTTGGAGACCGGTCTCGAGGAAAACCTCCGACTCGTCGTCGCGAAATCGACGATCGGTCTGTTGGACGCCGGCGTCGACTATCGCGAACCGATGGCGACCGCCCTCGAGTTCGGAACCCGCTACCGGGACTCGGGTTGGGGACCCGGCCTGACGATCCTGGGCTGCCTGGCGAACGTGATCGACGACCTCGACCCGGCGGACCGGAAGCGGGCGCTGTACACCGGCGTTCGTCACGTCGCAGACGACTGCGCCGACCAGCCGCCGAACTTCGACCAGCCGTCGTTCTCGACCGACGAGGTCGCGTTCGATCGGCTGAAGGCCTGGTTCCGAAACTGCATCGAGGTGCGCGACGCCGACGGCGCCGAGCGGTGCCTCCGAACCGCCGTCGCGACGGGCCGGTCCGAGTCCGAGGTCGCCGAACTGCTCTTCGCCGCCGCGACCGACCACCCCTACCTCTCGACCGGGCACGTGCTCGATTTCGCCAACACGGCCTTCGAGAGCCTCGAGCACGTCGGCTGGGAGCACGCCGGCGAGACGCTGGCGAGCCTGATCGAACCGCTCGCGACCGCCGACCGCAGCGACGAGCGGTCCTCGTGGCGCCAGCCAGTCGACCTGGTCGCGCTGCTCGAGGACGCCTACGGCGGCGACGTGACGGTGACGAGCAGGCTGGAAGCACTCGCGAGCGAGGGAGGCGAGGGTGCTGGACGGGACTGGTCGCCGCCCGCCGAGTTCCAGGACACGCTGCTGTCGGATGACCCCGAAGCCGTCGTCGACGCGCTCGCGACCGCCGTCGACAACGGAGCGTCGACCGAGGACCTTGCGGCCGAGGTCGCGCACGCGGCCGCGACTCGCGTCGCGCAGTTCGGGACCGCCAACGAGTTCGGCGACTGGAACACCGTCCACCACACGTTCACGTACGCGAACGCGGTCCACCAGAGCGCGCGGCGGACGGACGCGGTCGAACTCTACCGCGGCGTTTTCGACGCCGCCCTCTCCGTCTACCTCGATCGGTTCCTCAACACGCCGCCCGCGCCCGTTCCCGCCCCCGGCGACAACGAGACCGGCCGCGATCCCGCGGCGATCCGCGAGGAACTGCTGGCGACCTTCGACGTCGAAGGCGAGGTGAACGAGGCCGGCCGCCTGGTCGCCGAGCACTTCGACTGCGGCGGTGATCCCGACGAATTGAAGCGGACGCTCGGCCATGGATTGCTGCGCGAGGACGCCGGCTTCCACACGCTCCAGAACCTCGAGGCGGCGTTCCGGCAGTTCGATCTCGCCGACGAGCGAGCCGAGCAAGCGGTAACGCGCGACGGGCGGGCGTCGGAACGGGGGGACCGCGCGGACGAGTCCGCGGCTGCGATCGATCTCGAGCGGCGCCGTCGCGTGCCGTTGATCGCGACGGCCCGCTACCTGGCCGCCCACTTTCCGACGCGGCGCCAGGCGGAGCAGACGTTCTCGATCGCCGCGCGGCTCAACCGCGGCGAGACGATCCACGACGAGTAGCGGCGGTGCGGTGTCTCGGCCTCGGCCGGCGACATGACGTCGACCAGCGACGTGGCATCGCCGTCGGCCAGCGGGACGGCGTCGGCGGCCGGCGTTCCATACGCCTTTTCTCTCGGCCGCCCCTATCCCCTCGCGTGGAGTGTCACGTCTACTACGAGGGCGACGACGACCCCGCCAAGTGCACCGCCCGACGCCTCGAGAAGTTCGATAAGGCGACCCTCTACCGGTCGATGGGGCAGGTGCCCTACGGCGTCGTCCTCAACCCCCACGCCGACCAGGCGCTCTCGCCGGCCGACGCCGCGGACGGCCTGGGGACGCTGGTCGCGCTGGACTGCTCGTGGGAGTCCGCCGAGGCGGCGTCGTTCCGGATGAACGGCGTCCACCGGGCGCTGCCCTTCCTCGTCGCCGCCAATCCGGTCAACTACGGCCGGCCGTTCCGCCTAACCACCGTCGAAGCCCTCGCCGGCGCCTGTTGCATCTTCGGGGAGCGAGAGCGGGCCGAGGAGCTGCTCGAGCCGTTCCGCTGGGGCGAGACCTTCCTGACGCTCAACGAGGAACCCCTGCGTCGGTACAGCGAGTGCGCGGACTCGAGCGAAGTCGTCGCGGTCCAGGAGGACTACCTGGCCGACGAGGACGAGGGTGACGCCTCGACTGACGAGGGGTGACGGCTCGGCTAACGAGGACGAGGAGTGGCGCCTGGCGACGGCGACTGCCGGCTCTCCCGCTCTCACCTGCTTGCTGCCGCCCGGCTACCGCCGTCACCGGTCCGATGTCGACGCGGCGCGGCGGGCCAGCCACGATTCGTATCCGGCGTAGCCGAGTGCGATCGCGGCGAACGTCGCGAGAAGCACGATCGGGTAGAACACCCGCCCGCCGGCCGTTTGCCCCGTCTGTACGACGAGGGCGCCGAAGCCGACCGCGAGTCCGAGGAACCCGAGTCCGATCGCGGCCAGCGCGATCCGCATCGGGCGGGTCGTCGACGCCGTCGCCGGCTCCGACGCGGGGGCCGCCGCCAGGCCGCGCTCGAGCGCGCGGTCGAACGCCGCGACGCGTCGCTTCGGGATGGGAACGATCAGCGGCGGGCCCGCAATCCGTCGGAGGACGGTGACTCGCCAGGCCGACGGCGGCCCGAGCGAGAAGTGCCACGCGCCGGTCGCGTCGGCGAGGTCGACGGCGGTCGCGCCGGCGAACCGCGATTCGGGACCGACTCTGAGTCGCCCGGCGACGGGATCGAGCTCGACGGCGACCGCGAGTGAACTCCCGAACACGGACAACAGGACGGCGACGACGAGTGCGGCGGCCAGCAACCGCGGCGAAATCGTGATCCCGCCGGCGATCGCGAACGCACCGAGGACCGTCGCGACGGCGAGCCCGCGGCCCGTGAGTTGGTCCGTGCCGACGAGTTTGCCGACCCATCGCGAACCGTTCGCTCCGTAGCTCGCGATCCACCAGGCGTACAGCAGTGACATCGGGCCGCCGACGAGAACGACGATTAGGAGCAACGCGACCGTCGACCCGCTGACCGCCCCGTTCGCGGCGAGGGCGGCGACGCCGACAGCGAGCCAGAGGGCGACGCCGCCCAAGAGACCGTGCGGCGCGTACGTGACGAAGCGCACGAGCCAGCTGTTGTGCGGGCCGCAGGTCCACCGAACGGGGTCGGTCGCCATTATCGATCCGTACGCGCCGGCTCCCCCTAAGTGTTTATTATGCAATGGTTGTGGCGGCGACGCAAATGCACGAAGGAGTCCGGCGGCGTCGGCCCCGTCGCACGGACCACAGCGATTATATGTACCACGGGCTAACGGGGCGGTATGCCAAGTTTCGACGCCGCCGAGAGACGGACGCTCGAGAAGATGATCTGCATGCGCTGTAACGCTCGCAACCCGAAGCGAGCCGACAGCTGCCGCAAGTGCGGCTACGAGAAGCTTCGCCCCAAGGCGAAGGAACCCCGCGCCGCATAATCGACGGCAACGACGGATCGCGTCTCGATCCACTTTCTTCCGCGTTTCGCCGAGCAGTCACAACGCTGTCGCGTTGCTATCGCGGCGCTATCGGCGGACGAGGGCAAGTGAGAGCGAGTGTGGACGAGCGGTCGAACCGGCTACGCCCTCCGAAATCCGCTACTCGTCTGGGTACTTCGGCTCCCGCTTTTCCGCCCGCTCGAGCGCCGTCTCGACGACATCGCGCACGTCCCCGTGGAAGACGTCGCCGTGACCCGCGTACATGTGCTCGACGCCGTCTGGCATTCGATCGAGAAGGTCCTCGATGCTCTGGATGAGCCGCTCGCGGGACTGGCCGGCCATGTCGGTGCGGCCGAAGCTCCCGTAGTCGAATGCCCCGTCGTCGTGGACGACTACGTCGCCGGAGAACAGCGTCGTCTCCGAAACCAGGGAGACGTGATCGTCGGCGTGGCCCGGCGTGTAGACGACGTCGAACTCCTCGTCGCCGATCGTGACGGTGTCGCCGTCGTCGAGTTCGCGGGTCCGCGTCGGATGGTCCGCGTAGGCGTACACGTCGGGATCGAAGGCGTCGACGACGCTCTCGAGTCGCTCGACGTGGTCGCCGTGCTGGTGGGTCAGGACGACGGCCTCGAGGTCGTCGGTGTGCGAGCGAATCTCGTCGACGACGCCGTCCATCGCCCCCGCGTCGACCAGGGTCGTCCGGTCGCCGACGGCGAGGTAGGCGTTGCAGGTGAACGTCTCCGTGTCTTCGGTGACGTGATAAACCTCCATACGCGGACACTCGACGGCCGGCGGCAAAAACGGTGCCATCGACCCCGCATTCCGATCGTCGTCGCCACAGCGCCCGCTCGCATAACCTGGCAGAATCCATATATACTTCGGAGGATCGGTGGGTACACACCGGTACTGGGCCCTCTCCGGAACGTGTCTCCGGTCTTGAAAACCCCACGAAACTGGTAACCGCGGACTTTTTCAATCGCAATCGCGTAGGGAACACCGTATGGGATTCGGGAGCTACGACGAATCCGAGCAACAAGAAGTCGACGCTGATTTTGACGACGATGACGCAGTCAAGTCCGGGGAGAACAGCCACGAAGGCACAATCGAGTTCGAAAACGGTGCGACCAGCGACGAGCTGCTCGATCGGCTACAGGAGATCAAAGACGACGACGAATGAAGCCCGGGGTGCGGGCGCTGGGCGTCGCCGAATCGTACCGCGAGCGCGACGGTCGCGATCGAAATCGGAGCACGCTCGCCGGCGCCGTCGTCCGCGCGGACCGCGTCTGTGACGGCCTCGCGTACGACGCCTGTACCGTCGGCGGCACCGACGCGACCGATGCGGTGATCCGCCTGGTCGACGAGGTGGGTCGCCCGGACGTCCGGTACGTCCTGCTCGGCGCCGTCGCCCCCGCCTGGTACAACCTCCTCGATCTCTCGCGGATTCACGAGGCGGCCGCCCGCCCGGTTCTGGCCGTCACCTTCGAGGCCAGCGACGGGCTCGCGGCCGGTCTCGAAGATGCGTTTTCGGGCACCGAACTCGAACAGCGCCTGGCGACTTACCGAGCGCTGCCGGCGCGGCGCGACCTGACGGTCAACGACGAGACGGTCTACGTCAGAGCCGTCGGCCTCGACCCCGACGAAGCCGACGACGTCGTCCGGTCGTTCACCCCCGTCGGCGGCCGCCCGGAACCGATTCGCGTCGCCCGCCTGGCGGCGCGGGCGGCGGATTCGTACGCTCGTTCGTTCGAGTAGAGTCAGGGTGGGGAGAGCCGAACCGGCAGCGACGCGAGCGGGAAAGAGAAAGACGTAGGAGGCGCTCGACCGAGCCACGACTATGGGCGACATGGAGGATCTCTGCGTCACGGACTGTACGCGCTGCCCGGCGCTGGTCGACTCCCGCAGCCGGATCGTCAACGGCGGCGGCCCGGAGGACGCCGATCTCCTGTTCGTCGGCGAGGGCCCGGGCGCCAACGAGGACGAGCAGGGCGAACCGTTCGTCGGCCGCAGCGGCACCGTTCTGGACGACGGGCTCCGGACGGTCGGGCTCGACCGCAGCGACGTTCGCATCACCAACTGCGTGCGCTGCCGGCCGCCGGAGAACCGCGACCCGAAGACGGACGAACTCGCGAACTGCCGCGGCTACCTCGAACGGGAGATCGAACTCCTCGACCCGGACGTGATCGTCACGCTGGGCAAGGTCCCGAGCGAACACCTGCTGGGTCGCTCGGTCGCGGTGACCAAAGAGGCGGGCACGCTCGAAGAGGTCCGGATCGAGGACGCGCCGCGTCGGCTCCTGATCTGCGTCCACCCGGCCGCGACGCTGTACGATCGGAGCCAGGAAGAGACGTTCGAGAACGCCCTCCAGCGGGCGGCGGAACTCGCGGGCGTCGCCGACGGCGAGAGCGGGCAGACGCGACTCGACGGATTCTGATCGGACGCAGTCGCGTGACGGCGTCGCCGTCGGCGCGTATCACCCTGCCGGTACGCGATCTGATCAACGAGAATATTGATGTCGAGTGTCAGGTACTGTTCGTGTATGGTCCCCGTTCCGACGTTCGCCGCGTCCGCCGACCCGTCGTGGCGATACGGTGTCTACCTGTTCCCCGTCCCGCCGCTTCTGGTCGCGGTCTCGGACGTCGCGCTCGCGCTTTTCGTCCGAGCGGTCGAACTCGAGTCGGCCGGACTCAGAATCGTTACGTTCGTCGGGATACTGCTCGTCGGCTGGCTCTCGTACCTGTTCGCTGCGATCGTCGCAGTCGCGTTGACCGCGGACGTGCTCGCGCTTCGCGACCATCCCGGCTGGAACTCGAATCCGTGGCTCGCGGCCGGCCTCGGTGTCGTCCACGTCGCGGGGACCGAGCTGGCGTTTCCGTACCTGATTTCGGTCCCTGCCATCGGGTACTACGTCTACCGGCGACGCCAGCTGATCGCTGGTGGCGATCCCGACAGCGGCGAGGGTGGTAACGACGGCAGTGACGGCAGCGACGGCAGCGGCGACAGCGAGCCGGCCGAGTCGTCGAGCGTCCCCGCTGTGACTGAATAGGTCGCGTTGCACGAAGGACAATACACTTTACCGCGCCCCACCGAGTACCGGTATGAGCACCGCTTCGTCTCCACAGGAGCAGTCTCTCGCCTCCGTAGTCGTCGTCGATTACGGGTTGGGGAACCTCCGGAGCGTCACCCGCGGCCTCGAACGCGCGGGCGCCGACGTCGAGATTACCGACGATCCGGACGCCTTCGCCGCGGCCGACGGCGTCGTCCTGCCCGGCGTCGGCGCGTTCCGCGAGGGCGTCGAGAACGCCGATCCGCTCCGCGAGGACCTCCTCGAGGTCGCAGAGAGCGGCACGCCGCTGTTCGGGATCTGCCTCGGCATGCAGATGCTGCTCACGACCAGCGAGGAGGGCGACAACGAGGGCGAATCTGCCGTCCAGGGCCTGGATCTGATTCCCGGTACCAACGTTCGGTTTGCCGAGGGCCAGAAGGTCCCGCACATGGGTTGGAACGAACTCGACGTCCGACGCGATCACCCGCTCGTCGAGGGTATTGACAGCGGTGCGTCAGAGACGCACCGAGAAAACGGATCCGTCGAAGGCGGATCCGTTGACGGGAATTACGCCTACTTCGTCCACTCCTACTACGCGATGCCCGACGACGAGAACGCCGTGGTTGCGACGACCGACTACGAGCGGGAGTTCCCGTCGATCGTGGCCAACGAGGCCGGCAACGTCTTCGGGACGCAGTTCCACCCCGAGAAGAGCGGCGAGACGGGCCTGCAGATCTTACGGAACTTCGTCGAAATCTGCGCCGACGAGTAACGCTCCCGCGTACTCGTCGGTCGCGACGACTCCGGTCGACAAGTCTTTGCTTTTCGGTTCGTTCTCGATTCGTTCTCGATTTGTTTTCGCTTCGTTCCTCTCCGGTTCGGGGGTCCGACCAGGCCGACGAACTGGGCCGAGAAGTAGTGGCCGACGAACCGAATCGAGCGGTGGTGACCGATGAACCGAGTGGCGTCGCCGAGCGGGATCGGAGAGACACCCCTCGGTGCCGCTGTAAGTGTACAGGAGAGCGACCGAAATCCGATATCGCCGTCGGAACGTCCTCTGGTGAACGAATCCCCAACTGAACGAGTTTGCTCGAGTATAACCGGAATGCGGTTACCGGATCGCTCGGGTACCACTGAAACTCGGTTATTATCCACGATCAAACTCCGAAACTCGGTCACCATCCTGATCGAGTCGGAAGACGGTATCATTAAATATGATTGGTGTGTCACCATCCACTGAGTGTTTCGGGCGCAATTGCGTTCGGTCGGTTTCGAACGCAGAATCGCCGTTCGAGTCGAGATCACCGGTAGCGATTCGCTGCGGTCGCCCGCCTGGTCGGTCAACTGAACCCCTCGTCTGTTCCTTTCTCGCCGCCGATCCCCCGTTTCCCGTGACCCCCAAACCGCCAGGCCCTTACAGCGGCACCGCGGGGTGTGTGTCTCCGCATACAGCGGCACCGAGGGGTGGAGAACGACCGGAACGGTCCCTATAGAAACCCTTTTGCATCTATACAGGAGAAATCCGGTACTCGGTCGCAGGCGAATCCGACTGACTCCCGGTTCGCGCTCGGGCGGACCGCTCGCGATACAGCGGCACTCCGGGGTCCCCGCCGGCCGATCGCCGCGCCGATTACAGCGGAACTCCGGGGTGCGATCTCGGTCATACAGCGGCACCGAGGGGTGTGTTTTCCGCCGTTTAGCTACTCAACGGTCAAAATACCTGGCATACAGCGGCACTACGGTCCGAACAGATTAAGTGGCCGCCGCGGAATGTCCCCGGCAACTGAATGTCCGACTCGATGGATTACTTCGGCAGCGAAAACGAGATCTTCCGGAACAAGGAACTCCTGCAGGTCTCGCACCTCCCCGACGGCGACCGGATCATCGGCCGCGAGGACGAACTGACCAACCTTGCGAACGCGATCAAACCCGCCACGCGCGGGAATACGCCGAACAACGTCCTCGTCTACGGGAAGACGGGCACCGGCAAGTCCCTCTGTTCGAAGTTCATCACCAACCAGGCCGTCGAGCGCGCGAAGGGCAACGACGTCTCGATCGGCGTCGCCTACGTCGACTGCTTACAGGAGTCGACGGAGACCCAGGCCGTCCAGTCGGCCGGTCACCAGCTGAACGACCAGGCGGCGACGGACATCTCGATCCCCCATTCGGGGCTGAGCACCTCGGAGTACTACCGGCGGCTGTGGCGGATCGTCGACAACCGGTACGACGTCGCGCTGATCATCTTAGACGAGGTGGACAAGATCGAGGACGACGACATCCTGATGCAGCTCTCGCGGGCGGTCGAGTCGGGGAAACTCACCGAGAGCACGATCGGCGTCATCGGCATCTCGAACAAGGTCCGCTACAAGGACTCGTTAGACGAGCGGATCAAATCGAGCCTCTGTGAGCGCGAGTACGTTTTCTCGCCGTACGACGCGACCCAGATCCGGGAGATTCTCCGGTCGCGCGGCGACGCGTTCCACGAGGGGGTCCTCGAGGACGGCGTCGTGCCCCGCGTCGCCGCGCTGGCCGCCCGGGAACACGGCGACGCGCGGAAGGCGATCGACATCCTCCGCTTTGCTGGCGAGATCGCCGAGGAGAACGACTTCGAGACTGTCACGGAGAACTGCGTCGACCAGGCCCACGAGCGCGAGGAGACCAGCCGCCTGGCCGAACTCATCTCCAAGAGCCCGAGCCACGCGAAATTGGTCCTCGAAGCGATGGCGCTGCTCACCCAGCAAAAGGAGGGCGACAACGCGCCGGTGACGACGAACGAGGCCTACGACCTCTACAAGCGCCTGTGCGAGCGCGATCAGTCCGAGCACCTGAAGCTCCGGCGGGTGCGGGACATCCTCTCGGAGCTCGAGTTCCTCTCGATCATCGACCAGGAGCGCAAGTGGGCCGGCAGGGGGAAGGGCAACTACATGGAGAATCGGCTGATCGACGATCCGGAGGTTATCATCGCCGCGTGTAACGAGTCCGAGTAGTGGCGTCGAAACTCCTGACGCGGCCCGAGAGTCGAGTCACAGGAGTTCGCGCACGTCCGAGTACCACATGTCGTGGTAGTCGACGTGGCCCACTCGGCGCGCGATCGCGACCGCTAAGGAGTGCCAGCAGCGTTCGGTCGGATCGTCCGCGTCGAGGTTGTACTCGCTGTCCTTGCAGGTACAGCCGCCGTCTTCGACGATGTACTCCTCTTTGTAGCCGACGACGATCGTGAAATCTCGGTAGGCCTTCACCCGATTTTCGCCCACCGCCTCGATGGCGCGGACCCCGCGGTCGCCGTGGATCTGCGAAATATCATCGACGATCTCCGGCGTTAGCTCGCCGGTCTCCTCGAGGGCAGCCTGCCATCGCTCGACGGGATTGGCCTCCGACACGTCCGTGACTGTGCACCGGACTGTAAAATCGGTTTGGTTGTGCGGCCACGCGGACGGACGATCGATGGGATAATCGATGTCTCGAGGCGCGCTTCCACGCGGTTCGTCTCGGCGTTGCTGTCGGTATCGATCCGGGAATCGTTTCAGTCGCCGTGACACGTCGAACGGAGCGATATTCGGTCAATTCGACGGTTAGCGTAACCCGAAAATAGTCGCCGCACTGAGTCTCTCTAATGGGCGACCGGCATCGACTCACGACCGCTGTCAGGGGACGCGGGACGATCGCGGCCCTCGGAGCGCTGTACGTTGCGCTCGCGTTCGGCTGGGCGTTCGGACAGCTGGCCGCCGGCCATCCGATTTCGAACGTGGCGCTCGTCGCCGCCTTCATCGGCGTCCCCGGCCTGATCCTCCTGTACGGCGCCTATCGAGTACCGCGCACCGACGTTCGACCCGAGTTCTTCTCGACGATCGCGACGTGGTGTCTCGGCGGAGCGGGACTGTTGCTCGGCATGCTCGCCCTCTACCAGCTCGAGCCCGCCGAGAGCGTGAGCAATCCGTTGCGGGCTGCGCTCGTGCTCACGGCGTTCGGCGCCGCCGCGGGGTTCGGCGTCGGCGTCAACGACGCCCTGGCGAAGACGCGGGCACACGAGATCGAGCAGCGGAATCGGGAACTGAAGCGAGTAAAGCGGGAACTCGACGAAACGGTCGCTCGGCTCGAGGCGGCTAACCGGGAGTTCGAGGAATCGAACGAGCGCCTCGAACAGTTCGCCTACGCGGCCTCCCACGACCTCCAGGAACCCCTGCGGATGGTCTCGAGTTACCTCACGCTCGTCGAGAACCGGTACGGCGACGATCTCGACGCTGACGGCCGGGAGTTCATCGCGTTCGCCGTCGACGGCGCCAACCGCATGCGCGAGATGATCGACGGCCTGCTGGCGTACTCGCGGATCGAAACACAGGGGGAGCCGTTCGAACCCGTCGACCTTGACGCGGTGTTCGAGGACGTCGAGACGGACCTCCGCATCCAGATCGTCGAAAGCGATGCTACTCTCGAGATACCCTCGTTACCGACCGTCTCGGGCGACAGCAACCAGCTGCGGCAACTGTTTCAGAATCTGGTGTCGAACGCCATCGAGTACAGCGGCGACGACCCGCCGCGAGTGACCGTCGCCGCCGAGCGAAACGGATCACACTGGACGATCTCGGTCGAGGACGAGGGAATCGGCATCGATCCGGCGGACGCTGACCGCATCTTCGACGTCTTCCAGCGGCTGCACGGCCGCGAGGAGTACGACGGGACGGGGCTCGGACTCGCGCTCTGCGAGCGGATCGTCGAACGCCACGGCGGCGACATCTGGGTCGACGCCGAACCGGGCGAGGGATCGACGTTCTCGGTGACGCTGCCGGCTGCCGATTCGGAGAGCGACGCCTCGCAGCCGGTCAGCGCCGGCGAGCCCTGAGACGCACCGACGAGGACCGACCGAGACCACACCGTTTTTCGCCCGTTACCGTCGAGAGGTGGTATGCGCGTCACCGAGGGCGGGGTCGAACTCGAGGTCCCCGGCGAGCAGACCGACGGCGTCGAGGAGGCGGTGTTCTACAACCCGCGACAGGAACTGAATCGCGATCTGACGATCGCGACGCTGCGAGCCTATTGCGACCGCGAGGAGCGCGCCGAGTCGTACCTCGACGCGATGACGGCGAGCGGCATCCGCGGCGTCCGGGCCGCCGCCGACGGCTGGGACGTGACCTGCTGTGACGTCAACGAGGACGCGATCGAACTCGCCCGGGACAACCTCGAACGGAACGACTGCGAGGACCAGGCGACCGTCGAGCACCGCAACGTCAACGCCCTCATGCACGACTCGACGTTCGACGTGATCGACCTCGATCCCTACGGCACGCCGATGCCGTTCGCCGACGCGGCGTTCGCGAACTGCCGGGACCTCGTTTGCGTCACCGCGACCGACACCGCGCCCATGTGTGGCGCCCACTTCAACAGCGGCGTCCGGTCGTACTCGGCGGTCCCCCGAAACACGGACTACCACGCGGAGATGGGCGTTCGGATCCTCGTCTCCGCGCTCGCCCGCAGCGCCGCGCGGTTCGACGTCGGCGTCGAGCCGATCCTGACTCACGCGACCAGCCACTACGTCCGAACCTACCTCGAACTCGAGCACAAGCCGACCGCGGCGGACGCCGCAATCGACGAGTTAGGCCACCTCTATCACTGCGAAGACTGCCTCTACCGGGAGGCCGATCCGGGACTGATCGCCGACCCGCTCGAGACGTGTCCTCACTGCGGCGGGAATCGCATGCTCACCGCCGGGCCGGTCTGGCTCGGTCCGGTACGGGACCCCGAGTTCGTCGCGGCGGTCCGCGCGGAGGTCCCGGACACCTTCGGAACCGCCGACAACGCGCGGGACCTCTGCGAGACGCTCGAAGCGGAACTCGACGAACCGACCCACTACGACCAGCACAAGCTCTGTCGGCAGTGGGGCCTGCCCGCCAACGCGATGGACGAGTTCCTGGCCGACCTGCGCGACGCGGGCTACGCAGCCTCGCGGGCCCACTACGGCGGGACGACGTTCAAGACGGACGCCAGCGTGAGCGAGATCCGTGCGGCGACCGAGGAGAATCTGGACTGAACGCCACTCAGCTCGGTCCCGATAGAATACTACCCCTATCGCGTCAAAAGGGCCATATTCCGTCCGGACTGCGAATTGCCTCGCCGTAACGGGGCGTTGCAGTGTCGTGCTATGTGATTACATATTTATCTCCTCGTAGAAACGCGACGCGTGATCGACAGACGGGAATTCGAACTGACCGGGCGGGCCGTCCGGCTCGCCAGGGGCGAACAGCTAACGTTGCTCGCGGCCGGCGTCGCGTTCTACGGGTTCATCTCGCTCGTCCCGCTGATGTTGCTCGCGCTGGGGATCGCCGCGTCGATCGGCGGCGAGGCCCTCGCGATCCGGCTCACCGAAGGTGCCGAAGACGTCCTCACGCCGGCGGCCAGGCAACTGCTCGCCGAGACGCTCGTCGACGAGACCGGCCGGCAGAGTGCGACCGTCGCCGGCGTTCTCGGACTGCTGTGGGGGGCGAGTCGGGTGCTTCGCGGACTCGACCGGGCCTTCTCGAAAGTGTACGGGACCGTCGGCTCGAAGTCGCTGCTCGACACGTTCTGGGACGCGACGCTCGTCTCGCTGGTCATCGCCGCCGGTCTGGCGCTGGTCGGCGCCCTCGAGTTCGCGATTCGGATCGTTCCGGGGACGGGCCTGGCGGTCGTCGGCCAGCTGTTCGTCGTGTTGGGACTGTTCGCGACGTTCCTGCCGCTGTATATCGTCTTTCCGGACGCGAACGTCGGCTTTCGCGAGGCGGTTCCGGGATCGGTCGTCGCCGCCGTCGGCTGGTACGTGCTGAGTCACGCGTTCTCGCTGTACGCTACTCTGATCGGCGAGTACGCGATCTACGGCGCGCTCGGGGCCGTGTTTCTCGTCTTAATCTGGCTCTACGTCGGCGCGATCATCCTGGTTTTCGGGGCGGTACTCAACGCCGTCCTCGCCGACCGTGAAGTGGATCGGCAGCTACAAAGTCCCGGCGGACGACAGGTCCCGACAGAAGCGATGACCGACGACGCCACGGGTGCCGACGAGGGGGCCACGGAGGACCGCACCGGCGATCACGCGGCGAGAGGCCGCGCGAGCGCCCGAACCCGCGATCGGGCGGACGATCCGGAAGCCCTCCGCGAGGAGATCGAGCGGCTGCGCGACCGCGTCGACGAGTTCGAGGACGACGTCGAGGACCGCACTGTCAGGAAGGAGTCCCTCGAGAGCGAACTCAAACGCTACGTCCGCCGCCGCGCCCGACGCGGTCACGCGCGCGACTGGGGTCCGTACCTCGTCTTGCTGTACGGGACCGCGATGTCGATCGCGGCGTTTTACTTCCTCTCGGGCGGCTGGGCGATCCTCGCGATGTTCGTCGTCTGGACGTCAACGCTCGGCGTCTACGTGCTGATGGTGCTGTTCGGCTTCGGGATCGGCGTACTCGGACTTCCGGGTCGCCTGCGCGATCTGATCGGCGAGCGCCGTTCCTGAATCCGCCGACGACCGATACCGTCAATACCGTTCCGGCTCCTTCTCGGCGGCCCCGTCCGTTCTCGGCACCGATTCACAGCCGCTCGCGATCCGCTCGGTCCGCAAGCGTCGTCACTGCCGCGTGCGGGCGGCCTGGCGAACGAACCGTCGCACGCGGTCCGTGTACGTCGCCGGCCGGTGGAGGTTACAGATGTGGCCGGCGTCGGCCAGCACTTCGACGCGGCCGTCTCGTGCCGCCGCAGCGTGGGCCTGCTCGCCGCGGCGCATGAGTTTGTCGTTCTCCCCGTTGAGGATCAGCGTCGAGCCGGGATAGGTCGAGAGCGCGCCCCGGAAGTCCTCTCCCGCGATGTCCGGGCCTGCGTCGCCGAACTGCTTGGGATAAAACCCCGAATCGATGATCTCCCGCTCGATGTCCGGCGGGAGGTTCCGGTTGCGGACCCAGCGCGCGGCGAGTTTCTCCACGGCCCGCTTCCCGAGGTCGGGTTTCGTCAGGAGTCTCGCCAGGCCGCCGGTCAGTCGCGTCCCGAGTTCCATCGTATTCACCGGATTCACGCTGCTGCCGGACAACACCAGCGCGTCGACCTCGCCGGGGAAGCGGTAGGCGTACTCCGTGACGGTGTAGCCGCCGAGCGACAGCCCGACGAGCACCGCCGAGCCGTCGGTGTATCGCTCGATGACGTCCGAGACGACGTCGATCGCCGGCTCCATTCGAAACGGCTTGCCGGCGCGGGCACCGTGCCCCGGGAGATCCGGCGCGACGACGTGAAAGTCCTCGGCGAGTTCCCGTTGCTGGGGCAGCCACATCTTTCGCGTGAACATCGCGCCGTGTACGAACACGATCGACTGTGCGTTCGACGGACCGGCGACGTCGACTCCCGTATCATCGCCGCCGGCACCCTCGCCTGGCCGTGCCATAGTCGTCGGACGTATCACGGAGAGCGACTTAGTACGGTACCCCGCACAGTACGGCGCGATCGGACACTGGGACTGGACGTGTGGCTACTCGTCTTCGTCGGTGTCAGAATCGGAATCGGAATCGGAATCGAGGTCGGCGTCCGCGAGCCGTTCCGTTTCGGGACCGCCCTCGACGTCCTCCGCGCCGTCCTCGGTCGTCGGCCCTCGTGCGGTCGACTCCGTCTCGCGGAGCGCGTCTGGA
This sequence comes from Natrinema salifodinae, assembly GCF_900110455.1. NCBI lineage: Archaea > Methanobacteriati > Methanobacteriota > Halobacteria > Halobacteriales > Natrialbaceae > Natrinema > Natrinema salifodinae. The sequence goes on from NZ_FOIS01000003.1 coordinate 264,538, forward strand.
TCGACCGCGGCGTCGGTCCGATTCGTGTCCTCCGACGGATCGACGGCCGCGTCCGTCCGCTGGGTTTCCTCACCGGGGTCGACTGCGGCGTCGGTTCGCCGTCTGTCTTCATCGCGATCCACTGCGGCGTCGGTGCGCCGAGCGTCACCGCCGTCGGGTCCCGAATCGCGGTCGGTTAGTTCGGTCGGATCGACCTCCGCGCCGCGACTGCGCTTCTCGACCTGTGCTACCTCGTCGGCGGCCTCGAACTCGTCGCCTTCGGCCATGTCGTCGGCGATCTCCGTCTCGTCGATCCCGCTCGCGCCGCCGGCGGGCTCCGTCTCCGGGCCCCGATCTGCTCCGTCCGATGGCGCCGTGCGTTCGGCGCTCGTTCCGGGATCCGACTCGTCTCGAATCGGTAACGCCCCGTCGAGCCGAACCGCGTCGTCGGTGACGTCCCGAACCGACTCGTGATCGAGGCGGACCGTCACCTCGGCGCCTTTCTCCCAGCCTAGCGAGGACTTGACCGAGTCGACGACCGTCGGGTCCGGCCTGACGTGAGCGACGTCGCCCTCGGCCGCCGCGACGACCCCGACGGTCTCGCCGTTGTCGTTCTCGACGGATTTGCCGACGTCGTCGTCGGTAAACGTGGCACACATACGTCGCGCTATCAGCACCCGCGGCAAGCCCGTGGTGCCTGCAACGGCCGGCCGAACGACCCGGCCGTCGATGCCGGTCGCAACCCCGCGTCAGTCGATCGGGAACCGCAACAGCGCCCCGACGCCGTCGAACGCCTCGACGAACCGCTCGCCGTCGGGAAAGTCGTCCGGGACGACGACCGTCTCGCCGCCCTGGTCGACCGTGCGGTCGCCGAGTTCCTGCAGCTCTCGTCCCTCGAGCGCCGTCGAGAGCAACAGCGTCTCGACCGCGTCGTACTCGAGGGCGTCGTCGACCTCGTCGACCCCGTAGGCGACGGGCTCATCGTCGTCGCGAACGCCCTCGAAGAACGTCTCGAGCGTTTCGCGGACGTCCCGCCGATCGCGCTCGTCGATGGCCTGTTCGCCCTTCTCCGCGAGCTGTCGCAGCCCCTGTTCGGTGGCGTACTCGACGGCGAACTCGCCGACCAGCGCGTCTTCGAGTCGGTGGTCGAGGTCGGCCTCCTCGCGGAAGTTCTCGACCGTTCCCGTGGTGCCTCCGAGCAGCATTCCGTCGATTCCGTCTTCGTCTCCGCCCCCGCTGTCAAGAAACTCGAGTTCGGCGCGCTCGGCGACCTCGTCGAAGAAGTCCCGTTTCTGCCGTTCGCGGTCGCGTTCGAACCGCTCGGCCGACTGGCCGCCGGCGCTCGATTTCCCGGGCACGTCGCTGTCGAACGTCTCGACGGGTTCGACGCCCTCGTCGTCCAGCCGACCCAGCGCGGCCCCGCCGCGCTCGACGACGACCAGGCCGTAGGTCGACTCGGGTTCGGTAACGTCCTCGAGCGGTGTGAGATCGAACTCGTTTCCGTGTTCGTATCGCGACTCCTCGATCGGGATCGGGAGGTCGTCGAAGGTCGCGGTCACGAGATCCCTGTCGACGACGCCGGCGTAGATCGCCAGGCCGTTGTCCGGAATGTCGTCGTACTCGTTTAGCCGACTCCGGACCGTTTCGAGGGCGTCGACCAGCGGCGTGGGGAACGACCGCTCGTCGAGTTGAGTCGCCTCGGCGTAGTCGGTTTCGACGGGCTGGCGGGCCTCGCCGATCGATTCGTCGGGCCTGACGGTCACCGTGACGAGCACGTCGCGGTCGGCGGACGCGTTCGAGAGGCGGGCGAGTCGCTCGTGGAGTTCGTAGTTCGCGAGAGACATGCGTAGCAGGGAGTCGTTTCTGTCGCCGCACCGTCGACGGGTCGAGAGCGGTCGCGCGGCGTAACGGGTCCGCCGTCGTGACGTCGCGTCCCGAACGTCGCAGTGAGGTAGATACCAGCGGTTACGAACGGCCCGGGGTTGAACTCCCTGCCGGCGTGTTCAGCCCCCGTTCGACGTCGTATTCACTCGTCGCGGCCGAGCTGATCGCCGCCGAACTCGTGGTCGCTCTGGATGCGCGAGGCCTGGGGGCCGTCCTGGTCCTGATACTTCGAGCCGCGCTCGCTGCCGTAGGGCCGTTCCGCTTCGGTCTTGAGCTCCGTGAAGGTGAGCTGCGAGATGCGCATGCCGGGCGTCAGCGCGACCGGCGCGGTGCCGAGGTTCGAGAGCTCGAGCGTGATCTGGCCCCTGTATCCGGGGTCGCAGAGGCCGGCCGTGGCGTGGACGACGACGGCGAGCCGGCCCAGGGAGGAGCGGCCCTCGACGTGGGCGATCAGGTCCGCCGGGATCTCGACGCGCTCGTGGGTCGTCCCGAGCACGAAGTCGCCGGGATGGAGGATGAAATCGTCGCCCTCGTCGACGATCGTCTCGGTGACGTACTCGTCGACCTCCTGTTCGGAGTTGGGATGGATACACGGGATGTTCGTCCGCTGGAACTCGAGGAACTCTCGGCCCAGCCGGAGATCGACGCTCGCGGGCTGGATCTGCAGTTTCGGCTCGTCCAGGGGCTCGACGACGAGATCGCCGTCCTCGAGTCGATCGAGGATGTCCGCGTCGGAGAGGATCATACCGGGTAGGAGCGAACCAGGCTTCCTAAATTATCCGATCCGATTGCGGTCCGATCGTGATTCGATCCCAATCAGATCGCGGCGACGGGTATCCGGCGATCGGTCGAGAAGCCGGACGCTCCCGCCATCGGCCACAATCGATTATACGGACGCATCCCGAAGGGCGTCCCATGGGTGGGCAACAGGAACGGTTCACCGGAGATGCAGGGGTGATCCATCAACGAGCGGTCAGAACGCCGCTCCCGAACGAAGCAGCCGAGCGAGTCTTCCACGAGAACATGATGACCGTCGCGGATGCCAGAGAGCGGAAGGCGGATCTGCTCGCTGATCCAGACGTCCCGCTGCTCGTCGCCTACGAGGAGGAACTCGACCGCGTCGCCGAGAGCTTCGAGCGGCGGCTCCGACGATTCGCGGGCGACGACTACGAGGAGGCCGCGATGGCCTACTACCGCGGCGAGCGCGACGACCGCGTCGGGGAACTCGCCGCGTACTACTTCGAGGGACTCTGGCGGATTCAACAGCGGACCACCATCACCGACATGGTGTTCTCCCCGCTCATCCTCCGCTATCCCGACAGTTTCACGGTGAACATCCGCTTCGCCAGCGGGTATACTACGCCGAACTCGGTGCGATACGAATCACCGGAACACTCGTCCGAAGAGTTAGACGACGACCACGCTGAGATCTACTACGAGGAGAGCGTCTACTCACAGCGCCAGGCGGCGGAGTACCTCAGGGAGACGGCACAGATCATCCGCGAGGAGTTCCCCGACCCCGACGAGAGTACGTTCGAGGAGCGAAAGTACGGCGGCATCGTCTCGGCGGGCGGGCGGCGGGGATCGGAGTTTTCGGCGCTGCTCGAGCGCGTCGAGCCCGATCCCGATCGGTTCTCGGAGCCGGTTGCGAACCCGACCCTCGTCGAAGCGGGACCGGAAGCCGACCGGACGGAACGTGAGTTCTGTCTCGACAATGTCGTCCACTGATCGCACGGTACCGGGCGCGTCGACCGTATAGTCAGGGCTAAAGGGATTCCCGTTCTCGTCTCGGCCATGAAACAGGCCATCGTCGCCCGTACGGACATCGGCATGGGACAGGGAAAGCTCGCCGCCCAGGTCGCCCACGCCTCGCTGTCGGCCTACGAGAAAGCCGACTCGCAACTGCAGAACCAGTGGAAGCAGGGCGGTCAGAAGAAGGTCGTCCTGAAAGGCGAGAGCGAACGCCAACTCCACGAACTCGCCGAGATCGCCGACCGCGACGGGATTCCCAACGCCATTATCCGTGACGCCGGGCATACGCAACTCAACCCCGGGACCGTCACCGCCCTGGCCGTCGGCCCGGCGGCGGACGACCGCGTCGACGGCATCACCGGCGATCTCTCGCTGTTCTAACGTGCTTCAGTCCGAGTGGTAGCCCCGCGGTTCCTCCCTGGCCGCAGCATCGTCGTCGTCGGACAGCGGCGCGTCGGTCGAAACGGCCGGGAGTAGCCCGCGGACGTCGATCGACTTGCTTCCCAGCACCGCGAAGCCGGCGAAGATCGTCAGGAAACCGGCGATCGCCATCGCGTCGATCGTCTCGCCCAGCAGCGCCCAGCCGCCCAGCGTCGAGACGACTGGCACGACGTAGAAGATCAGGTTCGCGCGGATCGCGCCCGCGTCGTCGAGGAGGGCGAAGTAGGCGATGTACGCGAGCACGCCGGCGAAGACGCTGACGTAGGCCAGCGCCAGGACCGCCTCGCTCGTCCAGGTGATCGCCGCCGTCGACTCGCCGGACGACCAGGCCAGCAGGTGACAGAGCGCGGCCGCGAAGGGAAGCCCCCAGGCGATCCGGACGCTACTCGAGATCGTGCTCTCGGCACGCCGGATGAGGACGGCCCCCAGCGCGGCGCTGATCGCGCCGACGAAGAGGATCCCCTTCCCGACGGCGCCGCCGAGCAGGTTCGCCGGATCGGGGCTGACGACGAGCCCGACGCCGAGCAGCCCCAGACCCATGCCGACCCCGCCGCGCCTAGAGAGGCGCTCGTCGGAGAGCAGGGCCGCGGCGAACACCGGCGTCATGATGGGGTTGAGGCTGTAGACGATCGATGCGACGGCGCTGGTGACGTACTGCTGGCCGACGAACAGCAGAGCGTTCGTCATGCCGATTGCGAGCACGCCGGTCGCGAGGATGCCGCCCAGATCGCCGCGCGTTCGCGGGACCAACTCCGACCGCGACGTGGTGAGGCCGACGTAGACCAGCATGAGAACCGCCGCGAGGTCGAATCGAATGGCGACGAACAGCAGCGGCGGGAAGTACGCCAGGCCGGCCTTCGCGGCGACGAACGTGCCCCCGAAGAAGAGACTCGCGAGGACGAAACAGACGGCGGTGCGAGTAGAGACCACGGTTATCTCGTCACCTCCGTGCGATCTGCGTACGTCGCCTCGAATCCGGGCGACGCGTAAATAGCGAAAATCATCGTACTACACCGTACGAGCTCCGGGTATATAGTTTCGTTCAGAAACTATTTCAGGACAAGAAAGTGGATCGGTCCGGGAAATCAGCGGGAGCCGTGCGGGGGATGCAGACCGTGAAAAGTTTTCACGGTGCGAAACGGATTTACCGATGCGGGACGGAGAACGGGTATGGAATCGGCGCTCGAAGAAATCGAGTTCCTCGCGCTCTCGTCGAACCGCGTCGAGGTGCTCAGGCTGCTGGCGGAGCGACGGCACACGCGCACCGAGTTGGCGGAAGCGACCGGGGCCTCGCAGGCCACCCTGGGACGGATCCTCGGGGACTTCGAGGAGCGGTCGTGGATCAGACGCGAAGACGGGGAGTACGTCGCGACCGCGACGGGTCGGCTCGTCGCGGACGGGTTCACCGACCTGCAGGAAATCCTCGAAATCGAAGGGACGCTCCGCGATATCGTGGACTACCTGCCGACCCACGCGATGGACTTCGACCTCCGGCGGCTCTCGGACGCGACGATCACCGTTCCCAGCGCGACGCGGCCCAACGCGCCGCTGGGGCGGTTGCTCGGGATCCTCCGCGAGGCCGATACGGTGCGGGCGTTCTCCCACACGTTCAACGAACAGACGCTGGGCGTCGTCCGCGAGCAAGTGGTCGGTGACGACCAGCGGTTCAAGGGCGTCTTCGGCCGGACCGCGATCGACGCGCTCGCCGACGAGTCGGAACTCCGTCGGCAACTGGAAGCGTTGCTCGACGCGGACGAGGCCGAGATCAGGGTCCGCGAGGAGGGGGTCCCCATCGCGGTGATGGTCGCCGACGAGACCGTCTACGTCCTCTTACGCGACGAGAACGGCGTCCTTCGGGCCTCCGTCGACACCGCCGACGACGCCGTCCGTTCGTGGGCCGAGGACTCCCTAGACCACTACTGGCGGACGGCAACGCCGCTCGAGTCCGAGACGCTGTCCGACTGAGGACCGATCCGCCGGTCGCTGTTACGCCGATGCTGTCGGCGGCGATATCAGCCCGGGCCCGCCGTCGGCTGCCGGTCCGCCTGGCTCGCCTGGTCCGTCGAGCGCTGCGGGAGGCGCGGGTCGCGCGAGCGCGGGGGACTGCGATCCGGTGGCGACTGCGGACGCGGGCTCCGAGTCCGACTCGTCGTTGGTCCGTTCGATGACGTACTCCTGGCCGACCGTCGATGACTGGAGGTCGTCGACGGGCGCGTGCTCCTCGGTCAGCACCGGCATGCCGTCGGTGTTCGGCTCGTCCATGTACGCCTCGACTTCGGCGCTCAGGTCGATGCCGAGGTCGCGTTCCTCGTTTCGCTCGGCGAGGTCGGCCTCGGTAAAGTCCGTCTCGCCTTTCGTCGCGACCACCTCGATGTTTTGGACCGAGTCCCAGTTCGACGTTCGGAAGCTGTAAGTCGACGCGAAGGCCTGGTCGATCGTCTTGTACTGCGCCCGGTAGAAGTCAGAGCCGCTGCCGCTGGGCGCGGAGATGACGTTGGCGAGGAAGACGCCGTCCTCGGCGAGGTGATTCTCTGCCAGGTCCATGAACTCCACCTGCGTCAGGTGGATGGGGACCTGGTCCTTCTGGTAGGCGTCGAGGACGATCACGTCGTACGTCTTATCGGTGTCCTGCAGGAAGATCCGCCCGTCTTCGGTGTGCGCACTCAGGTTCTCGCTCTCTTCGAGACGGAAGTGCTCCTTTGCTGCCTGAGTGACCTCGGGATCGATCTCGACGACGTCGACGTCGACGTCGTACTTCCGCTCGAAGTCCTTCGGGCCGGTGTAGCCGCCCCCGCCGATGAACAACACGTCCTCGACCTCCTCGTGGTCGTCGACCATCAGCATCGGTAGGTGAAAGTACCGCGTGTACTCGAAGACGTGGCGCTCCGGTTCGTCGAGATCCATCGCGCTGTGGCGAGCTCCGTCTAAGTACATCGTTCGGACGTCGCCGTCGTCGATGACCTCGAGTTCCTGATAGGGCGTCTGGGTCTGGTAAACGACGTCGCCGCGGTGGTCGAAGGCGACCGGTCCGATCCCGGCCGCGACGACGAGCAACAGTGCGACCCCGACGCTTGCCAGCGCCGGCCTCGGCGGGAACGCGGGCAGCATGAGCGCGATCGCGGTGCCGACGAGAATGAAGCCGAACAGCAGGCCGATCACGTCGATCCGAAGCGCCGGGATGAGGACGTACGTCGTCGCACCCGCGCCGACGATGCTGCCGATGGTGCCGAGCGCGTAGACGTGGCCCGACGCCTCACCCGTCCCCTCCTTCTGGGAGAGTTCGGCCGAGTACGGGCTGATAAAGCCCAGCAGGTAGGTCGGCGGCCCGAAGAGGATGAGCACGGCCGGCAGCGACGCGAACCGAGCGGGCAGCGGCATCGCCGACGCTGAGAGCAAGAGTTGATCGCTCGCGTAGATGATGATCGCGACGTAGCCCGCCGTTCCCAGCAGGAGCCAGATCATTCGCCGATTCGACGCCGTCTTCGCCTGGCGCCCGCCCTGCCAGTAGCCGAGGCTCAGGGCGGCCAGGAAGACGGTGATGATGCTGCCCCAGGTGTAGATGCTGCTACCGAACTGGGGTTCGATGATCCGGCCGGCGAGGATCTCCAGACCCATGCTGGTGACGCCGGAGACGAACACCGCGACGTCCGGTTTCGTCGGCCGGAACGCGGAGGACTGCCGCAGACTCATTGTCGGGACAGTCGTGGGCCCGCGACGAGAACTTGTCGCCTCACCGCAACGGTCGCCGGTACTCGGGGCGAAGCCGAAACCGAAATCGGGACCGGTGATCGGTCTCCCTCCCGTCAGGGCTTCGAGACGACGTGCGTAAGGAGGAAGACGCCGAGTGCCACCGCGATGACCGTCCTGGGAAGAAACGGGAGGAGGTCGATGAGGCTCGCCCCGTAGACGAATACGAGCGCGAACAGCGTCGAGAGGGCGGCGTTCAACAGGAGTAGCACTCGCGGATCCCCCTCCGAAGATTCGAGGCCCTCCTGCAGGCCGTGCTCTCGCTCGTCGTCGGGTCCGCTCATGGGACGAGACGGGAACGGCGGTCACTTAGCCGTTTCCGTGCGCGCTGAGCAGAACGGACTGGGCCGAGCGGAGCGAGCGGCCAGGACCAGGCGACGCGATCCCGAACACGACTCGTGACGCCGAGCGGCCGGCGGTCTTTATGACGGTTCGGACGCAGGATCGAGACGACTATGCGCGAAGTGACGGTGTCTCGCGTCGTCGACGCGGCGTCGGACGACCTGGCGGCCTGGCTCGAGCCGGCGACGATCGTCGAGGCCGAGGGGAGTTTCACGGTCGAGACCATCGACGAGTCGGGCGACGCGACGATCGTCGTCGCCAGCGGCCCCGGGATGCGGCTCCCGCTGCGGTTCGAGGATCGCGAGGACGAGAGTGCGATCTACTACACGCAGGAGGGCGAGCACGGCCCCTTCTCGCACATGGAGACCTGGCTCGAGCACGAGCCGATCGACGCCGAGCGAACTCGGGTTACGCTCCGGTCGGCGGTCGAACTCGCCGCGCCGCTGCCGTTCGGCGATCGGATCGCGGCCTGGAAACGGCGGGGCGAACTCCGGCGAGTGCTCGAGACGATCGAAACGGACGTCGGCTGACGATCGGCCCGCAAACGCCCGGCTAACGATCGACGAGCAGTTCGGGGTTCAGGGCTCGCGGAGGACGACCGCCTGGTCGTCTCCGTCCGTGCCCTCGCCGACGCGTTCGCCCTCGCCGTCGGCCCCGCCCGGGAACGGGTTCGCCAGGCCGTCGGCGCGCGCCCACTCGTCGTCGGTGACGAGACAGTCGTCGAGTCGGTCCCGGAGCGTCGCTTCGCGCTCGTCGAGGGCCGTTCCGATGACGACCAGTTCCGTCCGCCGGTCGCCGTGTTCGTCGTGCCACTCGAGATCTGGGCGGTTGGACCGGTACAGGTCCCGCCGGACCTCGGGGAGCGCGGCGATCCACGGCCCGCGGGCGGTCGCGCGGACCGAGGGCCCGGCCTGGGCGATGTCGATTTTCACGTCTCGGCCCGCGACCCAGGCCGTCCCCTTCGAGCGGACGACGTCGTCCGGCAGCTCCGCGAGGAACGACGCAAAGCGCTCGGGATGGAACGGTCGTCGCGCCCGGAACACGAACGAGTCGACGCCGTAGACCTCGTCCGGGTGGCGGTGGTCGCGTTCGGTCCCGTGTCCGTGCTCGCGCTCCGAATCGTGATCGTGAGACGCGTCGTCCTCCGCCAGCGCCCGCTGCCAGCCCGCCTGGTCGCCCAGGTGCTCGGGGTCGAACAGCCCGACACCCAGCAGGCGGTCCGGATCGACCGCGCTGAACTCCGTGCGGATCGTCTCGGCTGACGGCCGGAGCGCCCGGACGAGTTCCTCGGCGGTCGCGAGTTCCGCCTCGGTACAGAGATCCGCCTTGTTGAGCAGGACGAGGTTCGCGACCTCGAGCTGTTCGATCAGGAGATCCGAGAGGGGGCGGTCGGCGTCGTCGGCCGCGCCGCGACGTTCGGGCACCCCGTCGCCGGCGAACGCGTCCAGAAACAGCCGCGTGTCGAGCACCGTCACCAGGGCGTCAAGGTCGTACTGCGCGGCCACACGCGAGGACGTCGTAAAGAGCCTGGCGACCGGCGCGGGCTCGGAGATGCCCGAGGCCTCGACGACGAGGTGATCGAACTCTCGCTCGCGGGCCAGGCGGACGACCGCGGTCTCGAGGTCGTCCTGCAGTTCGCAGCAGATACAGCCGTTCGAGAGCTCCGCGACGCCGCCCTCGACGTCGAGATCGGAGCCCTCGGCGACGAGTTCGGCGTCGACGTTGACCGCGCCCATGTCGTTGACCAGGACGGCCAGGTCTCGGTCGGCGGTCCGCAGGAGGTGGTTGAGCAGCGTCGTCTTCCCCGCGCCGAGGCTCCCCGAAAGGACGGTGACGGGAATCGTCGATGACATAGGGGGAGATTATCACTCGAAGGGTAAGAACCTCGCTCCGAGAGCCGACCCGCGTCCGTGTAGTTGCTCCGGCCATTCAGTCCGTTCGACAGAACTGGTTACGTGAGTATAAATTAATGAAAACCTACTTGTGTCGGGAGAATAAATGTCTGGCAGTATGCCACAGTGTCCCCGCCGCACCCTCCTCGGAGGCATCGGCACGACGATCACCGTCGCGCTGGCCGGAAATACCGTAACCGCGACGGACGCGGATTCGACCGCGGAAGGCGGCTCTGCGCCCCGCGAACTCGGAGCGCTTCAGGAATATCTCCCGGCGTCGGCAGCGAGCGACGAGGATTCGATCGTCCTCTCGGCGAGCGACTTCGATCGTCGACGGAAGGCCGACGAACCGTACGAGCCCCGTCCGACGACCGGGCGGTTCGAAATCGAGCCCGAATCCGTCTCGAAGCAGGTCTCCGTCACCACGTACGGCGACGAGTACACGCGACCGATTACCGTCCTCGCCGGCGATATCCAGTTCGTGGACGAGGGCGACGGCGAAACCCGCGAGGCCGCCGGCGTCGAATACGAATACTACGAGGCCGACGACGGTGACGGGGTTGCCGCCGTCGGCGACGGCGTCGTCGTCTTCGCCACGGACAGCGGGACGGTCGAGGATGCATTCGCCGCGGACGCGGGCGAGACCGACCGACTGCTGGACGCCGAACCGCTGCTCGAGGAGGCTACCGGCCTCTACGACGATATCGACGGCTACAGCGTTCAACTCAACGACGAGTATCGGGTCCCCGGGAGCGACGACGACGTCGAAGTCGACTACGTCGTTCGAGCGATGACCGTCCTCGGTCCGGATACGATCGAAATGAAATACGGCATCGCCTTCGGAGACGAATCCGACGTCACCGACGAACTGGTCGAAAGCATCGAGAGCGAACTGGCGTACCAGGCGACGAAAGGCGACCCGACCACCGAGGTCGACGGCGACCTCGTTACCGTCACCGCCGAGCGAGACCTCGCGGCCGAACGGCGCGTCCGCGAACACGACAGCCCTGGCTTCCTCCGAGCCGACCGGGACGTCGATCCTGACGACGACTCCCTCGAGATCGAAATCGGCCGCGGCGATCCGACCCCTGTCGAGGACCTCACCCTCGAGGTCGGCGACGAGGAGTACGACCGCGAGATCTGGGCCGACGGCCACGGGACGCTCGAAGAGGGCGACACCATCGCGATCGATATGGACGACGTCGAACCAAACCTGTCGATCTCGCTCACGCACGACCACGAACTCGGCAGCAGTTCGAGCGGGACGACGATCCTTAGCCGCCTCCGGTTCGAGTACGACTACGATCCTGACGCCGAGACGCTCACCGTCGAGTACGCGGACGAGTTCCCCCTCGACGGCGATTCCGTCACGCTCGCGGCCTACGACGAACGGCCCGCCTACCGCCCGGACCCGGACGAGGGCTCCGACCCGCACGCGACCGCCCAGCCCTGGACCGACGAGACCGTAAGCAAGGGCGACCAGGCGACGGTCGACGGCGTCCGAGCCGGCGACACCGTGCTCGTCGGCTGGGACGGGACGAGTCAGCAGGACAGTATCGGTACCTTCCGTGCCCGGCCACCGGGACGGGTTCGTTTCGAGTACGGGTACGAGAGCGAGACGCTCTCGGCGACGATCGAGTTCGAGGACGACGGGGAAACGCGGCCGGCCGACGAGTACGAGCTGCTGGTCGACGACGAGCCGACCGATACCCAGTGGGCCGACGAGTACGAAACCGTCACCTCGGGGACGACGCTCGAGGTCGACGACGTACCGGTCGGCACAGACGTCACCGTCGTCTGGGGCGACGACGCTCGCGTCGGCAGCACTCAAACGCATCCCTCGATCGACCTAGCCTTCGACGAGGACGAGGCCGCGATCGAACACGCCGGTGGCGACGCGGTGCCGGCGTCGAAGCTCACGGCCCGCGTCTGGTCGGAAGACGGCACCAGCGAGATCGACCTCGCCGACGAGATCGACGGCGACTTCGAAGACGGAGATGCCGTGGATATCGACGCTGACGAGGTCCACCACGTCACACTTCGATACGGCGAGCGACGTATCGTCGGCTTTGCTCGTCCGTAGTACTCGGAGCGAAATCCGGGTCCGTTTCCGGCGGCCGGAGACCGCCATCGTCGACCGCTGGCGCGGTGCGATCGACCCGCGCGGGTCGCGACATATTTTTGTCTCCGGCACCGAGCATGATGGACGATGACACTCACCGATCGGATCGCCGCGTTTCGGGAGACACTCGAGGAGTGGCTCCGCGGGCTCTACCACGGGATGATCGCTCATCCCGCCTACGAGAAAATCGAAGCCGAGGCCGAGGATCTCGAGGACGCGTTCATGCTCGCGTGTTTCCCCGACGCGTTCGGCATCCCGTCGCCGGTGTCGTACTACACGGCCGAACTCCTGCCGTACCTCGAAGACGAGTACCAGGCCTGGGAGCGGCGGATGTGGGACCGACAGTCGATCATCGAACGGAAGGGCCACCAGTATCACTTCTGATCCTCGATGACGACGTTCACCTTCTTCGGCGGCAAGGGCGGGGTCGGCAAGACCACCGTTTCGAGCGCTTACGCCCTCGAGTGCGTCGACGCCGGGTTGGAGACGCTGGTGGTCTCGACGGACCCGGCCCACAGTACGGCCGACGTCTTCGATCAGGAGTTCGGCGATGACCCCCGTCCGGTCGAGGGGTACGAGGGGCTCTCGGCGATGGAGATCGATCCCGATCAGGAGGTTCAGGATCACTTGATGGAGCTGAAACAACAGCTCGGCTCGCAGCTGAGCGCGACGATGGTCAACGAAGTCGATCTCCAGTTGGAGATGGCCCACCAGACGCCAGGCGCCTACGAGGCCGCCCTGTTCGATCGGTTCGTCGAGGTCATGCGCACCGCCGAGTCGTACGATCGGGTCGTCTTCGATACTTCGCCGACCGGCTCGACGCTCCGGCTGCTCGCGCTCCCGGATCTGCTCGAACGGTGGATCGAGCGGCTGATGGACAAACGCGAGCGCAGCATCGATCTCTTCGAGAAGGCCGCGATCGGCAATCAGGAACCCCGTCGCGTGATGGAGGGGGATCCGATCCTGGCACGCTTGCGGGAGCGCAAGGAGCGGTTCGAGTTCGCCGGTGAGGTGCTCCGCGAGGACGCCGATTTCTACCTGGTCTTGAACCCCGACGAGCTCTCGATCCGCGAGACGCGTCGGTCGATCGAGCAGCTCCGCGAGGCCGAGCTGCCGGTTCGCGGCCTGGTCGTCAACCGGCTCTCGCCCGAACCCGACCCGGACGAGAACGGCCGGGGAGCGCGGTACCTCCGCCAGCGGGTCGAGACCGAACGCGAGCGCCTCGCCCAGATCGAACGCGAGTTCAACGTCCCGGTCGCGGCGACGATCGAGACCCGCGTCGAGGAGGTCCGCGGGAGCCTTCTCGAAGACGTCGCCGCTGAACTCGAGATCGAAGTCACGAACGCGGACGACGAGCGCGCCCCGCCGACGGAGTAAGTATCCCGCCGGTTCGGGCATCGGTTCGGTCCGATCTGGTACCCAGTTTCCCAGAAGCCGATCCGAATACCGTTTGTTATTTTATGTTCTCTGTCTGATTGGGGAAGAAATGAACGTTCAAACAGCGCTCGTCGGAAACACAATGAATTATATTTATGGTCTCTCCGTACAACCCCTCGCTAGGGAGATGGTAACATGGCAGGCGTAATATGGATCGTCGCACTGGTACTGGTGTTGTTCTCGGTCGCGTACGTGGGGTACGGGCGGTACCTCCAGCAGTTCGTCGACCTCGACGATAGTCGCGAGACGCCAGCGCACAAGTATCAAGACGGTCAGGAGTATGTACCGGCTAAGAAGCCGGTCCTTCTGGGGCACCACTATTCGAGTATCGCGGGCGGGGCACCGATCGTCGGTCCGATCACGGCCGCGCTGGTCTGGGGGTGGGTGCCGGCCGTCCTGTGGGTCGCCATTGGCAATCCGCTGCTCGGGGCAGTCCACGACTTCGTCTCGCTGTCGAGCAGTCTCCGACACGAGGGGAAGTCGATCGGTTACATCATCGGCGAATACGTCGGAGAGCGCGGCAAGAACATGCTGCTGTGGTTCGCGTTCCTGCTGACGATCCTCGTGGTCGCCGTGTTCGCGCTGGTCATCGGAATCGTCTTCGACGGCTACCCCCAGGCCGCCACCGCGAGTATGCTCTACATCGGGCTCGCACTGGTCTTCGGGTTCTGGCTCTACCAGCTGAACCTCCCGTTCTCGGTGGGAACGGTCGTCTTCGTCACCGGCATCTTCGCGACGGTGTACGTGGGTATCCAGTATCCGATCGCGCTGTTCGGTTCGGAGTTCCCGAACGCTTCCGACACGATCGTCCTGTTCGGCGAGACCGCACCCTCGTTCGTGCCGGAGCTCGGCTTCAACGCGAACGTCGGCGCGTGGGTGCTCGTGATGCTCGTCTACGGCGGAATCGCCAGCATCCTGCCGGTCTGGATGCTGCTCCAGCCCCGCGACTACCTGTCGTCGTTCCTGCTGTACACCGGCGTCGGCGGTGCGCTGCTGGCCGTCATCGTCGGCACCTTCGTCACGACCACCAGTCAGCCCCTGGAGTTCCAGGTCGACGCCTGGTACGGAGTGTTCGGCAGCAATAACGCGGCGTACGATCTCATGCCGCTGTTCCCGCTGCTGTTCATCACGATCGCCTGCGGGACGATCAGCGGCTTCCACTCGCTGGTTTCCTCGGGGACCACGGCCAAACAACTCAACCGGGAGACCGACGCCCGCCTGATTGGCTACGGCGGGATGCTCGGCGAGGGGCTGCTCGCCGCAGTCGCGCTCTGTACGATCGGCGTCGCGGGGATCGCCGGCGCCGGCGGGATTGGCACGGCGCTGCCGAACTTCGCGACCGGCGGCGGCGTGATCCTCACCGCCTTCGGTATTCCCGAGAGCTACGGCGCGCCGTTCATGGCGCTGGTGCTCGCGAGCTTCCTCCTGACGAGCATGGACACCGCCGTCCGCCTCAGCAGGTACATGGTCGAGGAACTCGTCGGAACGCCCCGGACGACGGCCCAGACGTACGGCGCCAACCGCTACGTCAACACGAGCATCGTCGTAATCGTCGCGTTCCTCCTGCTCGGCACCGGGAGCTGGGAGGACCTGTGGCTGCTGTTCGGCGGCGCGAACCAGCTGCTGGCCGCGCTGGCGCTGCTGACCGGGACGGTCTGGCTCGCCAACTGGGACCGGAGCAAGCAGCTGGTCAGCACGGGCGTTCCGCTGGCGGTGATGTCGTTCATCACGATCATCGGTCTCGTCTGGGTCGCGTTCTACCAGGTGCTGTACGTCCGGCTCATCTCAGGTTCTCCCGGGTTCTGGACCTGGGTCTCCGGCGGCGGCCAGATCGTGATCAACCTGACGCTGATCGGCCTGGCGCTGTCGCTGCTGCGGCTGGGCTACGGCAATATCAAGTCCAGTCGCGGGCTTGGCGACGAGGCCGTGGCAGCCGACGGCGGCGAACCGTCGGACGACGACCGCTAAAGCTGGAATCGCCGGGCGATCAGCCCGAGAATACCCGGTTCTTTTCGTTCGATTCGCTCCCAGAGTCGAAACGCGGTCGCGACGTCGGCGTTCTCGCTGGCGACCAGGTCTTCGTCGTCGGGCGCGACGACGATCAGGTTGAGTTCGTAGTGGCCGAAGTAGCCGTACTTCAACAGCGTTCGGTCCGAGAACCCGGCGACGCGGTCGCGAACGGCGTCGGGGATCGACGGTGCGACGGCGACGAATGTGAACTCGGTGCTGAAGTGCTCCTCGTCGGCGTCGATCCAGTCGTCGGCTAAGCGATGCCCCAGCTCGACGTACCGATCGAGCGTTCGGTCGTCGACGCGGTCGACGCGGTCGACGAACAGGTGCTCCGTCGACTCGTGTTCGGCGATCGAGATCGCGGGGTGGAGGAAGTGCTTCTGGCTGGTCAGGTCCATGCGCCCGTACAGCGTGAACCGCTCGCCGTCGACAGCGTAGTCCTTCTCGAGGTCGTAGTTGTGCAGCAGCCGATCGCTCACCCGGTCGACGTACTCGTCGTCCCAGTCGGGGACGTCCGCGGGCTTCGTCTCCGAGTTCGAATCGAGAGCGCGGCCCTCGTCCGCCACCGTCTCGCGATCAGACATAGTCGCGGTCCCCTCCGTCGGTCCACGAGCGTTCGGCTCGCTGTGGCGGATCGCGGCCGATAGATCGCGCGCCTGGCGAACCGAACGACCGTCCCGTCGTGACCGCTCGTGCCGATCCCCGCCGCGATCGGTGAGTCCCGTTGCCGAAATCGTCCATGTGGACTGATGCCACGTTGCGGACAAAAGTCCGTCGGCACGGCGGGCCGGGCGCGTGACGGATTTAAGTGGCGACGCCCCCTACAGTGGGACGTACTCCCATGGTAAAAGACCGCGAATCCTGCGGCCGTTGTTCGATGTCGGCCGCAGTCGACGTCGCGAACACCGACCGCGACGCCGACGAACTGGGCGAGCGCGACCCCTACGGCGAGGAGCGGATCGAGGTCGACGAGGACCGACTCCGGACGCTCTCACCCGGCGCCTGGGCCGGTGGGCTTGCAGACCGACTCGACGACGCGGTCGGGCGGTTCGTCTGGAACCGGTGAGCGGCTGCGGCCGCGACCGGCGACGACTGACACACGAGCGTCACGGTCCCGTCTCCCGGTCGCCGTCGCGAGCCGGCCGGATCTCGAGAGAGCCGCGGCTGGAGACGGTTATTCGAACGCCGCGGTGTACGAACTCGATCGACCGTCGGGACGGCCTGGCGCGCAACTCGGACGGGGTCAGCACCCGGTCGAGCGCGTCGGGATCGATCGCCTCGTACAACGACTCTCCGCGGTCGAGGGCGTCATCGGGAAGCGATTCGAGCGCCGTGATGACGGCGAGACTCGGCGCCGTCGTGGCCGGGTTGTACGCCATTCGGTAGGTTTCGGTTGTCGGATCGTACGATAGCGTCTCGACGGAAACGGCGTCAGCTGAGTTCATTGTCATTGGCTTCGTCGACGACTTGTTTGCCGAAGTGGTCGAACGGCTGGACGTGCGAACTCTTGAGGACGCTCGAGTTAACGACCGTCAGGCCGAGTTCGTGTAACTCGTCGTTGACCCGAGCGATGTCGTCGGTGTCCGTTCCGATGGCTTCGATCTGGACGTTGTCTCGTCCGTTGAGAACCTCGCGAACGCTCACGACACCGCTTACAGACCGGGCGGTTTCGGCGCACGTCTCCCGGTCGAGGCCGGGAGTACGACAAACGAAGAGCACGTGAAGCTGGAGGCCCGCTTTATCGTAATCGATCTCCGGATAGTATCCTCGGATGACGCCCTCGTCTTCCATCTTTTCGATCCGGTTTCGTATCGTACCGGCCGACACGCCCACTCGATTCGCCATTTCGCGCATCGCGATCCGGCGGGAGTTCTGCTGGAGAAGATACAGAATCGCTTTGTTCACGTCGTCTAACTTCATTGGTCACGAGTTCGAAGTTGCAGGAGCCAATGATCATATTTTCCCCAAACTGTCATGGTACGGTTTGGAATTAGCAATTTACGGACGGAATAATCGGACTCGGACGGAGCGACACTGCGAAGATCGAAACCCGGCAGGAGTAGCGAACCGAACGAGATGCGGCGGTTCAAAAACAGGATCGACCGTTTGTGCATCGCTCGAACCGGGTCGGCTCGGGCGACGATTGATCGGTCAGTTCGTCGTGACGACCTCGATCACGTCCCGCGGTTCGACCTCGTAGTCCTTGCCCAACTGACGGTTGGATCGACAGTCGATCGCGTGCAGGAAGCCGTCGCCGATGTCCGAGTGGAGGCTGTACGCGAAGTCCTCCGCGGTCGAGTTCGGCGGGATCAGGTAGCAATCGGGCAGCACCTCGCCGCGCTCGTTGCCCAGTCCGTTCGCGCCGCCGGGGAACACCGGCGTCACGCCGAGGACGTCGAACAGCGCCGTCTCGAGGGCCGCCTGAACTCCCGTCGCGCCGTACTCCTTGAGGAAGTCCCGGATCTGCTCTAAGCCCTGTTCCTGTTCGTCGGAGATATCGCCCGTGTCATCGGACTGCGTCCGATTGCTCGAGGCGCTTCGCGCCTCGCTGATTTCGAAGTCCGGGTCGCCTGGTCGGTAGTCGACGACGCCGGACTGGTCGGCCGACTTCAGGGCCTTCTCAGCGTGGGCGCTGCAGGGGACGATCGTAAGGTGGTCGTACTCCGGATCCGCCGTGATCTCCTCGTAGTTGGCCTGCGCTTCGGGCGTGTCCATCTTGTTCGCCGCGATGACCATCGGCTTGGTCTCCTTGCGGATCTCGCGGGCGAGCCTGAGTTCGTCGTCGTCGTCCCACTCGGCGGGATCGAAGCCGATATCGACCCGGCGGATGAGGCGCTTGATCTCGTCCTCGTTGGTCTTGAACGCGCTCATCTGCTCGGCGAGCTCCTCTTCGATGGCGTCGTCCTCGGTCGTATATCCGGACTCGTAGCGCTCGATGCCCTTCTCTAGAATGCCGAGGTACCACTGGTCGAGTTCCTCCTCGAGGAAGTCGATGTCCTCCCGCGGGTCGTGGTCCTCGGTGGGTTCGCCCTCGGCGTCGGTCGTCCCGGAGAAGTCGACGACGTGGACGAGCACGTCGGTCTCGTTCAGGTCGGTGAGGAACTGGTTGCCCAGCCCCGCGCCCTCGTGGGCGCCCGGGATCAGCCCGGCGACGTCGACGAGTTTCGTCGGGACGAAGCGGGTGCCGTCGTCGCAGTAACCGACGTTCGGAGTACACACCTCGTCGAACTCGGGAGCCGCACAGTCGACGCGGACGTAGGCCTCGCCCACGCTGGGATCGATGGTCGTGAACGGATAGGCCCCCTCGGGCACGTCGTTCATCGTCGCCGCATTGAAGAAGGAGGACTTGCCGACGGAGGGTTTGCCGACGAGTCCGATCCGGTAACTCGTACTCATTACCCCTTCTGGACGGGGGGCGCCTAAACGGGTTTCTCTCCGGCGCGACAGTGCTACGTCGTGACAAGACACGTCGGTCGTCGACGGTCACCGACGAGCGAGCGCAACGGTGTCGACGCGCTACTCGAGGACCGCTTCCAGCGCGTCCATCGTCCGCTCGACGCGGTCGACGCGCGCGTTGTGGCCCATGTGCCCGACCCGGAGTACGTCCTCCTCGAGGTCGCCGAGCCCCGTCGCGAGGACGATATCGTGTTCCTCGGCCAGGCGCTCCTGAATCTCGATCGCTCGGCCGGGAATCTCGAGCGCGGTCACGGTCGGTGACGGCCGTGCCCCGTCGGGGTACGGCGACAGTCCGAGGTCGTCCGCCCGCTCGCGACACAGCGCCGCGGCCTCCTCGTGGCGCTCGAAGACGGCCTCGAGCCCCTCCTCGAGCAGCAGGTCGATCGCCGCGTCGAGGCCGTAGAGGTTCGACGAGAGGTGCGTGTAGGGGAACCACTCCTCCTCGGCGGCGTCGCGCCACGGTTCGAGGTCGGTGTACAGTCCGGCGGTCTCGAACGATTCGATCTTCGACCAGGCGCGGTCGCTGACCGAGCAGACGGTCAGGCCAGGCGGCGCGCTGAAACACTTCTGGGAAGCGCCGAGACAGATGTCGATCCGGTCGGTAGGGACCGGCGTTCCGCCGAGCGAGGAGACCGCGTCAACGATGCTGACGACGTCGTGCTCGTCGAGCAGGTCCAGCACCGGCTCAAGGTCGTTCAGCACGCCGGTCGGCGTCTCGCAGTGGACCATCGTCGCCGCGTCGAACGACCCGTCTTCGAGCTGCGATTCGATCGCGTCGAGATCGAGGGGCTCCTGCCATGGCGCGTCACAGACCACCGCTTCGCCGTCGTACATCTCGACGAAGTCGGCGAACCCGTCACCGTAGAGGCCGTTCGAGAGACAGAGCACGCGGTCGCCCGGTTCGACCAGGGAGGCGATAGCGGCCTCGAGCCCGAGGATGCCCTCGCCGCCGAGGATCAGGACGTCGTCGTCCCCGTAGACCGCGCCGAGCTTGTCGGTCAGGTCGCGGTAGAACTCGAAGAATTCGGGTTCGACGTCGGGATTCGGCGTCGGCTCGCTCATCCGCTCGCGGACGGCGACCGGGACCTCGGTCGGTCCGGGGGTCATGCGGAGTCGATCGTCGCTCATACGGGTGTCACCGGCGCGTCCGGCCATAAAACCACTCGGGACGCGTCGGTCGCAGCGGACGGGTCCGCGATCGGTGTGACCGTTATGTGGCTGTTCGTGGTCGCCTGGCCCATGGCAGACTGCGAGCCACAGCGGGCCGCGACCGAGGAGCCGATCGACCACCCCGTGTTCGCCGCGTTGTACGACCGATGCACCCCCGACCGCTTCCTGCTGGGTCCCCACCGGGAGTACCTCGCGGCCGACCTCTCCGGGCGCGTCCTCGACCTCGGCGCGGGCAACGGACCGATGTTCCCGTACGCCGCCGACGCCGGCGCGGACGACCTCGAGTACCACGCGATTGATCCGGATCCGAACATGCGCCGCCGGGCCGCGAAGAAGGCCGACCGGGTCGGTCTTCCGGTTCACCTCCGGGACGCCCGCGCGGAGACCCTACCCTACGTCGACGACGCGTTCGACGTCGTGCTCTCCGGCCTGGTCTTCTGTACGATCGCCGACCCGGACGCGGCCCTCGACGAGGTCGCCAGAGTGCTGCGACCGGGCGGCGAACTGCGCTTTCTCGAACACGTTCGCAACGACGGGTGGCGCGCGCGGGCCCAGGATCGCCTCACGCCGCTGTGGGAGCGCGCGGCCGGCGGCTGCCAGTTGAACCGCGAGACGGTCGAGCGGTTCGTCGGACACGACGGGTTCGACGTCCGCGAGATCGAACGGCTCGGGATCGGCCTGTTTCCGGCGACGCCGATCGTCCGCGGGCGGCTCGGACGGCGACGGGAATCGACGAGTTGAGGCGATCCGTCCGCTCGGAACCGTCACTCGGTCGGACTGACTGGCAGATCGGGGACGATCGTTAAATCTACAGCAGTGGTATCTAGTACCATGGCACGGAAGACGTTAGTCCCGATGGACGATTCGCCTCAGGCCGAGGCGGCGCTCGCGTACGCGCTCGAGGAGTTCCCCGAGGCCGCGGTGACTGCGATGCACGTCGTACGGTTGCCGGAGGGCTACTGGTCGGCGTTCGCCGGCTCCGAGGAGGAGCTACCGGGGTATGAGCGGGCCCACGATCGCGCCAGGGCGCTTCTGGAATCGGCCGCGCGGACGGCCGCCGACGGCGGCCGCGACATCGAAACGGTCGTGAAAAGGGGGAAGCCGGCCAGGGAGATCGTCGAGTACGCGACCGAGAACGGATTCGATCAGATCGTCATGGGCAGTCACGGCCGACACGGCGTCGACCGCGTCTTGCTCGGCAGCGTTTCCGAGTCGGTGGTCCGCCGCGCGCCGATGACGGTGGTCGTCGTCCACGAACAGTGACCGGCGTCCGATCGGGATCCGTTCCGTCCCGATCAGCGGATCTCGCCTTTCCCATCGGAACCGTTTCCGTCGAACTTTTCGTCCGCAGGCGGGCGGTATCGACGTTCGACGGAATCGTAACGGAGCGCCAGTTTCCGGAAACTGCTGATAATAACTATGTCTCACCGGTTCGCGATCAGTCGTCGGGACGTGGTCCGTGCATCCCGAACGGACCCGGCGTACCACGTCCCTCGATTGGCGATCGTATCTCATGCCGACCGGCGCGGCCGTTTCGGGACCGATCGGCGGTACCGGCACGGTCGGCGCGGCGGCGGTCGGGGAGTAGCTCGGACCGACGAATCCGTTACCGGACCGTGTTCGGAATCCGCTCGATGACGTCGGTCGCGACGACCCCCGGTCCGTACTCGGCGGTCGCGCGTTCGCCGGTCTTGCCGAGCACCCAGGCGCCCAGTTCGGCGGCGTCGCGGCGGTCCATGCCCTGGCCGAGCAAGGAGGCGATGATCCCGGCCATCGTGTCCCCCGTTCCGGCGACGGTCATGGCCGACGTTCCCGTCTCGTTTTCGATCCGCTCGCCCTCGGCGACGATTTCGTCGACGTCGCCGGTTAGGATGACGACCGCGCCGGTCTCCTCGGTGAAGGCCTCGAGCGAACCGTAGGCCTCGTAGATCGGGCCGTCCTCGGCACCGCTGGGCGTCAGAATGGCGTTCGAGAGGTCGGCCTCGAGCGCGGGCTCGATCGCCAGGGCGTCGACGACCATCGGGATCTCAATCTCGTCGACCGCCTGGCGCACCGCGTCGGGGTCGGCGTCGACGAGTCCCGGTCCGATCACGAACGCGTCGGCCCACTCGCTGACCTCGAGGGTCTGCTCGACGGCGCCGTCGTAGTACTTCTCGTGATCGTAGGAGTCCACGAGCAGGTTCGGCGAGTGGCTCGCGACGATCTCGTAGATCGGCTCGGCGACGAACGCCCGGACGTGATCGGAGCCGGTCCGCAGCGCCGCGCGGCCGACGAGCGCGGGCTGGTTCGGGTAGGCGACGCTGCCGCCGACGATGCCGACGCGGCCGTTGTCCCGGCCGGACTTGTCGCTGATGTTCGAGAGCGTTTCCTGAAGCCGTGCCATAGTCCCCTTCCAGAGCGACGCTGCGTAGGCGTTCGGCAGGCGTGTTCCGGTTTCCCGGCCTGGCGTGTCGCGTCTCGGATCCCGTGTCTCGACGACGGACAGAACTGATCAGCGCGTGGGACACAAACGCATAGTATCGCGCTGTCGTAGTTCCGCGCGGGACCAGAACCATGTTCGACGACAGAACCGACGCCGGCCGACGCCTCGCAACGGACCTCGAACAGCGCGACCTCGACGTCGACATCGTCCTCGGGATTCCCCGCGGGGCGTTGCCGGTCGCCAGGCCCGTCGCCGACGCGCTCGACGCGGCCCTCGACGTCGTCGTCGCGCGCAAGATGGGCGCGCCGGAGAACCCCGAACTGGCGCTCGGGGCCGTCGCCAGCGACGAGAGCGCCTGGTACAACGACGACCTGATCGATCGACTGAACGTCTCCGAGGAGTACCTCGACGAGATCCGCGCCGAGGAAGCCGAAAACGCCCGCGAGAAGGCCGACAGGTACCGCGAGACCGAGGGGCTGCCGGACCTACGGGGGAAGCGCGTGCTCGTCGTCGACGACGGCGTAGCGACCGGCGCGACCGCGACCGCCTGCCTCCGGCAGGTCCGAGACACCGGCGCCGACTGGGTCGGCCTGGCCGTTCCGGTCGGCTCACCCCAGTCCGTCGGCGACCTCGAGCGGGAGGCCGACGAGGTGATCACCCTGCAGGCACCCGCGGCCTTCCGGGCGGTGGGCCAGTACTACCGGACGTTCGGCCAGGTGACCGACGAGGAAGCGATCGAGTATCTCGATCGGTAGCGTGCCGACGCTCGAGGGCCGGCGACGCGTCGGTCGAAGCGCGTACGGTTGCCATTCGATATCGGTTTCTGTTATTTCTCGCCCCATTCACGACCAATCGAACACTGACAATCACCGATTTCTTCCGGAAGAGACAGGAGATATTTGCGAGGACCTCGACCATAATGATCGAATATGGAACTCTATCCCGCAGAATAGGAGATCCACCAGGTGATTACAGATGATTTTTATATGTAGATTGTGACCAACCTCGTATGGCAGTAACAGGGTTGCCCCTCGGTATCATCGGCTACAGTGCGATCTTTCTCATACTGTTTCTGATAATACAGCGCCGATTGTACGTCATTCCGACGCTGATCGTCGTCCCGGTGATCGCCGGGTTACTCGCCGGGTTCTCGCCCGACGAAATCGGGTCGTTCGCGGCGGAGGGACTGACGGGAATCGTCAGCATCACCGCGATGTTCGCGTTCGCGGTCTGGTACTTCAGCATCATGCGGGACAACGGGCTCTTCGACCCGTTCGTCGCTCGCATCGTCAGCAGCATCGTCAGCCGACCGGCGCTGTTGACGGTGGGGACCGTCGTCCTCGCGATGGTCTCGCATCTGGACGGCGCCGGCGCGACGACGATGCTGATCACGATCCCGGCGATGTTACCGCTGTACGACGCGCTCGACGTCGAACGGAAGATCCTCGCCGCGCTCGTGGCGATCACCGCCGGGACGATGAACATGGTCCCGTGGGGCGGTCAGGTCGTCCGCGGCGTCGCGGCGATCGATCCCGCGGAGATCTCCAACGTGTTCGATCCGATGATCCCCGCGCAAGTCGCCGGCGTCCTCTCGATCTTCGCGATCAGCGCCTACTTCGGGCGGCAGATCCGCGACGACCTCGACTCCGTTACCGCCTTCGAGGGCATCGACGAGGAGTCGATCATCGACGAGGCGGTCGACGAGCGCGAGATCGAGACCGATTGGCAGTGGTGGTTCAACCTCCTGTTGACGGTCGCCGTCCTCGCCGCGCTCATCTCGGGGATCACCTCGCCGGAGTTGGCCTTCATGGTCGGCCTGGTCGTCGCACTCGTCGTCAACGTCCCCGACTACGAGAACCAGAAGGACGTCCTCGAGTCCTACGCGCCGGACGTGATGACCTACGTCGGCATCCTGTTCGCCGCGGGCGTCCTCATCGGCGTCCTCGAGGAAAGCGAGATGATCACCGAGATGGCGAACATCCTGATCGTGCTCGTCCCCGACGCGCTGGGCGCGAACCTGCCGCTGGTCGTCGCGGTCGTCTCGCTGCCGGCGCGGCTCCTGTTTAGCCCCGACGCCTTCTACTTCGGCGTCCTCCCCGTGCTCGCCGAGACGAGCGTCTCCTACGGCCACGATCCCGTGGCCGTCGTCCGCGCGTCGCTGGTCGGCCAGACCGTCGGCTTCCCGATCTCGCCGTTTACGGGCGCCACGTACCTCCTCATCGGCCTGGCGGACATCGAACTCGGTGAACACATCAAGTTCACGCTCCCGTACATGGTGATCGTCTCGACGACGATCCTCGTGGCCGGCATCGCGGTCGGTGCGATCCCGCTCTGAGTCGGGACCGGCACAGCGGCGTCGACGGGACCGTTCTGAACCGCTATTTTTCGAGCGCAGTCCAGCAGAGCGGTCGATTTCGATCGACCGAGCCGAACCCGCTTTCGAATCGAACCGAACCGACACCCGTTCACCGCTCGAGCGCCTACGGGTGCGTATGCGCGTTGCCGTCACCGTCGACGATCGGGAGCCCGCCGGCCTGGTCGCGGCCGTCCGGGACCACCCCGACGTGACGGAGGTCGTCGTCGAGCGCCTGGCGACCGGCGATCTCGCGATCGATTCGATCGGTTTCGAACGGAAGACGCTCCGGGACTACGTCAACGGCGTTATGGGCCGGAGCGGGCCCGACCTCGCGGACCAGGTCGAGCGGATGGCCGACGCCTACGATCACTCCTACGTCCTCCTCGAGGACGACTTCGCCGGTCTGGACTCGCTGCGGACGGCCGTCTCCCCGGAGTCGATCCGGGGGTCGATGGCCTCGATCACCGCCCGCCACGGGGTGCCGATCATCCCCTGTACGGACCGACGGCATCTGGTCGACTTCGCGATCCGGCTTGGGCGGAAACACGCGGAGGATCCCTCGACCCGTCGGATTCCGGTGGGGTCGGTGCCGAGCAGGCGCGAGCCGACGACCAAGCGGATGTACGGCTGTATCCAGGGGATCGGTCCGGAACTGGCAGCGACGCTGTACGAGCGATATCCGACCGTCGAGGCCCTCCTCGCGGCGGACCGCGAGGAGCTCACGCGGATCGAGGGCATCGGAGAGGCGCGCGCGGACGTGATCTACGCCGCGTTCCGGGACGACGGCACCAGTGCGTGAGCCGTGAGCTATCAACCGTCGTCCATCCAGAAGAATTACGAGGGCCGCTTACCGAACAGCACTCCCGACGTCGACCGAGTCGTTATCGCCACTCCTCGAGCGAGGCGGATTCGGCTTCGGGCATGGCGACCCAAACGTCGTCTTGCGCGATGTCCGCGACGACGAGGTGGGACCGCCCGTCGATCTCGTCGATCGCTGCGACGATATCACCGGTCTCGCCCGCTCGACTTCCGATCGGCGTTAGGTCGGGCGTCATGGTTTCCAATATTACTTCGCCTGCTATGAATGTGACGATAGTTCTCAGATATGTGGTTGAATATTCAATCTATTCGCCTTCATTTTGCGGCCTCTAAACCGATCGGCAGGAAAGTTAGACGGCGGGAATCAGACGACGGATCGGGCAGCGACGCGTCACGCGTACTTCGACCACACCTCCCGCAACGGGAGCCATTCCGTCTCGGGTTCGACGCGGTCGGCGCGGACCGCGTTGAGGACCGCCCCCAGCAGGAGACAGAGCCCGCCCAGATACACCCACGTCAGGACGATCAGGACCGCCCCGGCGACGCCGAACAGGGCCACGCTCTCGGATGCGGCGACGTACAGTCGAAATCCGACCGCGAGGACCGACCAGGCGAGCGCGGCGAAGGCGGTCCCTGGAACGATCTCGCGAACCGAGACGTCGGGGGTGGGAAACAGGTAGTACATCGGGAGGAAGACGGCGAACAGGAGCGCGACGAGCGCGAGCGGGCTCAGCAACGCCAGTACGGGACCATCACCGGCCGGGAGGCGAACGCCCACGACGCCGACCAGCGCGACGCCGACGGCGACCGTGACGGTCAGGAGAACGGCGTTACACACCGTGACGAGCGTGACGGTGGTGGCCGCGGTGACGTACGACTGCTCCTTGCGCGCGTCGTAGATGCCCGTAAACGCGCTGTTGACCGCCTGGAACAGCCGCGTCGCGCTCCAGAAGAGGATCCCCGTCGCCAACAGCGCCGCCCGCGTCCGCGCGCTGCCGTCGCCGGCCAGGTCCGCGAGGTTGGCGTCCGACGGCGCGCCCTCGAGCCCCGTTCCCCGAACGAGCGCGTTGAGGACGGGCTCGAGCGCGTCGACGAGCGAAACGGCGACCAGCGCCAGGATCACCAGCGGGACGAGCGTGTTGAACACGTGATAGGCCAGGCCGGCGGCGACGACTCCGAGCTGGCGTTCGCGGGCGACGGCGGCGACGTCGCGGGCGAGGTCGGCGAGCCGTTCGCGTTTCATACCACTACCACGGAACCGGACTCCACGGCGCGTCGGAAACCGCTTTGGCCGGCAATGGAATCGCTCGCGGCGTCACGACGTCGAAGAAGAGTGAATCGAGTCCGATTATTCGTCGGTAACGATCGACTGGACGTGGCCGACGACGCCGCTTTTCAGTTCGACCTGCGGCCCCTCGGGCTCGTCCCCGTAAATCGTCGCGACCTCGCCGATGATCGGCTCCGTGTCCTCGGCCTGGACGTTCTCGTCGCCCTGGACGATCTCGACGGTGATGCCCTGGCGCAACTCCTCGGCGGTCGGTCGTTCGTTGGACATGAAAAACAGTGGGACGGTTTTCTCGAAAAGCGTGCTGCCTGCAGTCGCTATATCGACCGCGGAGCGGAGGTGAGCGCTCGATCCGCTTCGGCGGCCGGCACCGAAACCGCGGTTTGTGCGGTCTGGGACGGCGAATTCTGACGAGACGCCGCCCCGTTGCACGAACGAGGCCCCGTAGGGTGACCGGCGTATTTATCCGCCTGTATCCGCTTACTGGAAGTAGTGACGAGCGGGGAGGCTGAAACACGCGACCGGGGCCCCGATTCCACGAATACATCTAGCGGTCTGGGACCACGGTGGTCCGTCGTTTGCGCTGCTGTCCAACCGACCACTACTTGACCATCTATGAGCCAACCGATGCAAGATACCGCGGACGACGTTCTCGGACTCGAAACGGGACTGAAAGCGCTGCGGGCGAGTCCGGAGTTTACCGGACCCGTCGAAGCGGTCGCGGGACACGACTCCTACGACCATCTCGCGCTTATCTACGAATCGCAGGCCGAACAGTTCGCGACGGCGATTCCGTACATCAAACACGGACTCGAACGCGGCGAGCGGTGCGTCTACATCGCCGACGAGAACGGCACCGACGAGATTCTCGCGGCGCTGCGAGACGCCGGCGTCGACGTCGACACCGCGCTCGAGTCGGGCGCGCTGACGATGTACACCGCTCAGGAGTCGTATCTCCGCAACGGGCGGTTCGAGCCCGACGACATGATCGCGTTTATCTCTGACACCATCGAGGAGGCCGCCGCCGACTACGAGGGACTGCGGATCACCGGCGAGATGTCGTGGGTGTTCGGCGACGATCCGCCGCTCGAGAAGCTCATCGAGTACGAGGGGAAGCTCAATCGCCTGCTCCCCGACGCGAACGGCATCGCGCTCTGCCAGTACAACCGCGAACGGTTCTCACCGGAGATCATCCGCGACGTTATCAAGACTCACCCGCACCTGATCTACGACAACACGGTCTGTCAAAATTTCTACTACACGCCGCCGGAGGAGTTCTTCGGCCCCGATCAGCCCGACCGCGAGATCGATCGGATGATGGGCACGCTGCTGGATCGAACCGAAGCGCGCGTCGAACTACAGGAGCGACGCCAACACCTCCAGCGACAAAACGAGATCACGGGCGATCCCGACCGCTCGTTCGAGGAGAAGCTGCACGACCTCTTCGAACTCGGCTGCGAGCGATTCGATCTCGAGCTCGGAGCGATGGCGCGCGTCGACGTCGACGACAACTGGTTCGAGGTCGAGTACGTCAGCGACGACCACGAGCACTTCGAACCCGGCATCGAGCTCCCGCTGTCGGAGACCTACTGCACCGCGGCTACCGAAATCGAAGCCGCCGGATACGTCTCGGATCCCCAGGCCGAGGGCTACGACGACATCACCGTCTACGAGGAGTACGGTATCCGCGCGTACCTCGGGACCCACATCGAAATCGAAGGCGGCGACAATCGGACGTTCTTCTTCGTATCCTCCGAACAGCGCGACGAGGAGTTCACTGACGACGAACTGACGTTCCATCGCCTGCTGGGCCAGTGGCTGAAATACCAGCTCGAACACGAACGACGGGAGCACCACGAGCGAACGCTGTACGAGATTGCGTCCGATCCCGACCGCTCGTTCGACGAGAAGCTCCAGACGATGTTCGATCTGGGCTGTGACCGGTTCGACCTCGACCTCGGCGGCCTGGCCCGAGTCGATCCGGCGACCGATTCGTTCGAAGTGGAAGCGACTAACGGCGATCACGAGTATCTCACGCCAGGCGCGGAGGCGCCGCTTTCGGAGACCTACTGCCGGCTGACTTTCGATGGCGACACGTCGGCCGGCGTTACCGATCCCGAATGGGCCGGCTTCGGAAACACCCTCGCCTACGAGGAGTTCGGCGTCGAGACGTATCTCGGGACGCGGATCGAACTCGAGAACGAACCCGATCGGACGTTCTTCTTCGTGTCCTCGGACTCGCGCGACAGGGGCTTCTCGGACGCCGAACGGACGTTCCTCCACCTGCTGTCCCAGTGGGTCGTGTACGAACTCGAGCGGAAACAACGCGAGCGAGCGCTCGAGGAGTCGAACGAACGGTTAGAGCAGTTCGCCTACGCCGCCTCCCACGACCTGCAGGAACCGCTGCGGATGGTCACCAGCTATCTCCAACTCCTCGAGACACGATACGGCGACGCCTTCGACGAGGACGGCGAGGAGTTCCTCGCGTTCGCTGTCGACGGCGCCGAGCGAATGCGGGAGATGATCGACGGGTTACTGGCGTACTCGCGGATCGAAACGCAGGGCGATCCGTTCGAGCCGATGGACCTGAACGACGTGGTCGAAGACGTGCTCGCGGATCTGCAGGTCCGGATCGACGAGAGCGACGCCGAGATCACGACCGCGGAACTCCCCCGCGTCGAGGGCGACGCCAGCCAGGTGCGCCAGGTGTTCCAGAACCTGTTCAGCAACGCCATCACCTACAGCGGGGACGAACCCCCGCGCGTTCACGTCGACGCCAAACGGCGCGGCCGGGAGTGGGTCATCTCGGTCGAAG
Organism: Natrinema salifodinae; assembly: GCF_900110455.1. Classification (NCBI taxonomy): domain Archaea; kingdom Methanobacteriati; phylum Methanobacteriota; class Halobacteria; order Halobacteriales; family Natrialbaceae; genus Natrinema; species Natrinema salifodinae. The sequence goes on from NZ_FOIS01000003.1 coordinate 294,467, forward strand.
ACGATGGGATCGGGATCGATCCCGACGATCAGGACCGCGTGTTCACGGTCTTCGACCGGCTCCACAGCCGCGAGGAGTACGACGGCACCGGCATCGGCCTGGCGTTGTGCGAGCGCATCGTCGAACGCCACGGCGGCGACATCTGGGTCGAGTCGGAACCGGGCGAGGGGGCGACGTTCTCGTTCACGCTGCCCGCGTCGCGGATGTCCACCGAAACGTAGGACCGGACCGCGCGACGCCGACGTCGCCGATTACTCGTCGTCGAACTCGAGGGCGACGGAGTTGATGCAGTAGCGCTTGCCCGTCGGCTCGGGCCCGTCCTCGAAGACGTGGCCGAGGTGGCCGCCGCAGTTGGCACACCGGACCTCCGTGCGGCGCATTCCGTGGCTGGTGTCGAGTTGCGTTTCGATCCGGTCGTCGTCAACGTCGTAGAAACTCGGCCAGCCGCAGCCGGACTCGAACTTCGTCTCGGAGTCGAACAGTTCGGCGCCGCAGCCGGCACAGGCGTACGTGCCGTCGTCCTTGTGATCGACGTATTCGCCGCTGAACGGTTGTTCCGTGCCCGACTCGCGGAGGATGCGGTACTCTTCGTCGCTCAACTGCTCGCGCCACTCCTCGTCGCTCGTCGGGGCCTGGTCTGCCTCGTTACTCATGGGCGGTGGTACGGGCGAGACGGTCAAGAGTCTGTCTGCACGCTCGGCCATCCCGAACGGTCCATCGGACGGGGCGGGCGCTAGTCGTCGCTCGGAATCCCAGTCGGGAGGAGGAATCGCGGTCAGCGACTGGTGATGACGTCCGTACTCTTGCAGTTCGGACACTGCGTCATCCGGCCCAGTTTCGGGACCTCGATCCGCAACCATTCCTCCCCGCCAGGCGGTGCTTCGAAGCCGCAGTTCCGACACCGTGACAGTCGCCGCGTAGCTGAGTTGCTCGCCATGGTTCGACATATGCCATAGACTACCATATGTGTTCGTTTACCGTATCCCGACTGTCTCGCGTTTCGACGGACTGGTCAGCCGATCGTCTTCCGACGATCGGCAGCGACCACGCCGCGTTTGACAGGGGAGAGCGTGGACGACGCGACTCGATCGGTTCGATCCGTCTCGGTCTCGCCGAACCGTCCGGTCGCGTCGATCTCGGTCGGAGATCTTCCTCGTCAGTTCGGCCACCGCCTTCGAGCACCGATTCCGCGGTGTCGCCCGCGAGCGCCGCTTCGTGAGCGGTCACCAGGTCCCGTTGCGTCGGTCGTCGGAGCGGATCAGCGTCTCACCACGCCAAATCTCCGTGCGAACCGTCCACGAACGGCCACAAAACCGTTATCTAACGTATCTGCCTCTATTCCGCCTCGATCCCGTTCCGGTCCGTCGAACGGGAGTCGCGTCCCGACCGGCGACGGGACCGCCCCGGCGGACGGTGCTCGCGGCGCTGTTCGATCGAGTCCGACCCCCCAGTTCAGCGACGCTCGAACCGTAGCAAGGGGGTGTTATTTTGTTCACTCTTGTCGTAGCAGTTACACCCAATCGCCGTCGCAGCGCACGCCCACGGGACAAAAATAGAGACAGAGAATGCAACGGGAACACATCAACGCGAGCAAGGCGATACAGAGGCGGACCGGGAAGACGTTCTACCTCGCCACGCGGTTTCTCCCCGAGCGGGTTCGCCACGCCACCCACGTCCTCTACGCGTTCTTCCGGATCGCCGACGAGGTCGTCGACGACGCCGACGGCGTCGCCCCTGCCGAGCAACGCGCCAGGCTCGAGGAGTTGCGGGACCAGGCGCTCGGCGAGCGACCGCCGGAGGACCCGGTGCTCGAGGCGTTTCGGGAGCTCCGGGTGCGGTACGGGATCGACGACGCAGAGGTCGATTCGTTCGTCGACGCGATGGCGACCGACATCGACACGAGCCGGTACGAGACCTACGATGACCTCGAGTCGTACATGCGAGGATCGGCGGCCGCCGTCGGCGTGATGATGACCGCGATCATGGAGCCCGAAGCCGAGGAGACCGCCCTCCCCCACGCCATCAAACTGGGCGAGGCGTTCCAGATGACGAACTTCCTGCGGGACGTCCGCGAGGATATCGTCGAGCGCGACCGGATCTACATCCCGCAGGAGACCCTTCGGGAACACGGCGTCGATCCGGCGCAGATCGGACGGCTCGAGTACTCCGAGTCGTTCGCCGCGGCGATGGCCGCCGAACTCCAGCGCACGGAAGACCTCTACCGCGAGGGTGTCGCCGGCATCCGGTATCTCCCCGCGGACTGTCAGCTGCCGGTCCTGCTGGCGGCGGTCCTCTACGCCGAACACCACTCCTTCATCCGCTCGCAGGGGTACGACGTGCTCTCCCGGGAGCCGTCGCTGTCGACGACCCGGAAACTGTGGTGTCTCGCGAAGACGCGCTGGCACTGGCACTGGCATCGTGACCCGGAGGCGGTGTTCCAGCGGGTGTCGGCGGTGCCGACGGCCGAACCCGACCGCCACCGGTCCGAACACGGCGACAGCGTGGCGACTCGGTAACGGAAGCGGATCGAAAGCGGAAGCGAGCGCCGTTCCATCGACGTGGAGCGCCGGATGGCTCGAACGACCGCGGTCGGCGCGGGGCGTGGCCCACCCTGACGCTCGCCGCCGTCGCACCGCATCCCGTTCGGCGACGGCATCGCGGCGCCGTTGGGTAGAGGCTGCGCGACCGTCGGCCGCCAACCGACGCCAACCGCGCGTCGCTCGGAGCGTCGAGACTCGGGCTACTCGGAGATATCGTCGGTCGACAGCGCTGTCGTCTCGGCGACGATGAACTTCGCTAACTTGCGCTTGCTGTGCTCGGCGAGCAAGTGGTCCTCGAGTTGCTGATCGGCGGCCGGCTCCTCGCGGCAGACCGGACACTCGACCGGCTCTTTTGTCGCCATACGGATGACAATATCCTCACACGCAAAAGCGATACGCCGGCATATTCGTTCGGTCCGACCGCCGGCGACGGTCAGGATCGGCCGCCGGGCAGCGCCGTCCGGACCATCGCGAGGTCGTAGCGACCGGTCCCGAACAGGCCGAGACAGACCAACCAGGCGACCCCGGCGGCTACCCAGTTTCCGTAGAGGACGTTGATCGAGCCCCAGAGCAACACGAAGCTCACCAGGTCGTCCAGCGCGAACTCGCAGGTCCGGACGCGCTCGAGCAGGGCCGCCCGATCGAAGGCGAGATCCACGAGGACGACGGCGACGGTTCCCGAAAGCAGCCACCCGCGATAATTCGAGGCGGGAACGCCGTAGTAGCCGCCTGGCGGAACGTACGTCCAGAAGCCGATCGCGACGGCCGCGGGATCGAGCACCAGGTCGACCGCGAGGACGGCGGCGATGGCCGCGAGCAGTCGCGGGACCCGCCTGGCGGCCCGCTCGCGGAGGACCAGTAGCGCGAGCAGGTAGGCGTTCAGCACCAGCGGGACGAAAAACAGCGGGAGGGCCAAAGGGACCTCGCCGCCGAGCATCGGCCCGAGGCGGATCCCGTACTCGAAGGTCCCGTAGGGCCAGCCGGTCCGCACGCCGACGAATTCGATCGCGTAGGTGTAGGCCGTCAGGATGCCGAGGGAGACGAGCGCCCGCCGATCGATCCGCGGCAAGAGGGCGACGACCAGCGGCGAGCGCATCACCAGCGTTCCGAACAGGATCAGGAGGGGGTTGTACGCCAGCGCCGGCGGGAGCACCTCCTCGGCGCTCGCGACCAACGTCACCGCGCCGACGACGGGAAAGACGACGGCGATGGTGAATCGGTTCTCGCGGACGACGGCCTCGAGGCGGCGCTGGACGGCGGCCCGCTCGGTATCGGCGTCGCCCTCGCCCTCGCGGGACCGATTCCCCGTCGGTCCCGCCGTCTCGTTCGCCTCCGAACTCGCGCTCGCGGGATTCTCGCCGCTGCCGCTATCCATACAGCAGCCTCCAGAGCCCGCCCATCGTCAGGACGGCGCCGACGGCGGTGTTGATCGCCGGGAACCACCAGTACGCGCGGTCGACCGCCACGCTCGCCGTCGCGATCGCGGCGACGAGCGCGGGATAGACCAGCATGAGCGCACCCAGCCGGGCGTCGAGCGCGCCGAAGGCGGCCGCGCTCGCGAGCCAGCACGCCCCGCAGTAGGCGTAGGTACGGCGCTCGCCCAGCACCGTCGCGGTCGTCCGGATCCCGGTCTCTCGATCGGGTTCGATGTCGGGGATCGCCGAGAACGTGTGCATCCCCATTGCCCACAGCCACCCGCCGGCGATCGCGAGCAGCGGCGGCTGCGTTCCCGCGACGGCGGCGTAGGCGGCCGCGCCCGGCGTGATGTAGAGGCCGTTCGAGACCGAGTCCAGCGGCGGCGTCGTTTTGAGTCTGACCGGCGGCGCGCTGTAGGCCGCGCCGAGGACGAGGAAGGCGATCAGCCACGGCCAGGCGGCCAGCGGGAGCAGCGGCGCGAGCACAAGCGGCAGGGCCGCACAGAGTCCGACGGCGATGGGGACGTCACCCTGGCCCCGGTAGCGTGCCTCGCGGTCCTCCTTCTTCGGGTTCGCGGCGTCGATCGCCCGGTCGTAGACGTCGTTGATCCCGTAGAGGAAGACGTTGGCCGGCAGGAGGAAGTAGGCGAACAGCGCGACCGTCGCCGGGGCGACCAGGTCGCCGACGGACTCGGCGGCGTAGGCGACCCCGACGAGGACCGGGCCCGCCAGGTACAGCCAGAAGCGCGGCCGCGAGAGCGTGAGCAGGTACGAGAGCCGCTCGCCCGCGCTGGTCTCGTCGGCGGTCGCGGATTCCGAGTTCATCGATCGAGAGTCGCGGTGAGAGCCGGCATCATCCGCGATCCTCGAGCACCTTCTCGGCGGTCAGTTCGCCGCTGATGAGACACATCGGAACGCCGATGCCGGGCGTGGTGTCGCCGCCGGCGAAGTAGAGGCCGTCGACCGCCTTCGAGCGGTGGGGCGGGCGAAAGAGCGCGGTCTGTCTGAGGGTGTGGGCCAGGCCGAGCGCCGTCCCGTCGTAGCTGTTGTACCGGTTCGCGAAGTCCTCGACGCAGAAGCGCTCTTCGAGGACGATCCGATCCCGGAGGTCGGTCCCGGTGTGGTCGGCGATGTCCGCGAGCACCTCGTCCCGGTACCGGTCGCGGATCTCGGGCGTGTCCTCGAGGCCAGGCGCGATCGGGACGAGGACGAACAGGGCGCTGTGGCCGTCGGGCGCGACGTCGTCGTCGGTCTCGGAGGGGACACACACGTAGTAAGCCGGATCGTCGGGCCACTGCGGGTCCTCGAAGATCTGCTCGAAGTGCTCTCCCCAGTCGGTCGGAAGCACGAGGGAGTGATGGGCGAGTTCGTCGACGTCGCCCTCGACACCGAGATACAGCAGAAACGCGGAGGGAGCGTAGGTCCGCTTCTCCCAGTAGTCGGCGTCGTAGCCCCGTTGCTCCGGCGGCAACAGTTCCTGTTCGGTGTGAGCATAATCGGCGTTGCTGACGACGAGGTCGGTCCGCAGCGGTCCGTCCGGGGTCTCGACCACGAACGCGCCCTCGCGGCCCTTGATCGCCGTCGCCGGGCGGTCGGTATCGTAGGTGACGCCCAGTTCGCTCCCTACCTCCGCGATGGCGTCGACGACCGCGGCGATCCCGCCGTCGGGGTACCAGACGCCGAGGTTGAAATCGACGTGGCTCATCAGGTTGTACAGCGCCGGCGTGTTCGAGGGCGAACCGCCCAGAAACACCAGCGTGTACTGCATGATCTGCTGGAGTTTCGGGTGGTCGAAGTAGTCCTCGACGTGGCCTTGCATCGACCCCAGCAACGAGAGCCCGCGGGCCTGGCGGGCCACGTCGAGGTCGAGGTAGTCCCGCAGGCGCGTCCGGTCCTCGTAGACGAAGTGTTCCATTCCGACCTCGTAGTTCTCGCGGGATTTCGCGAGGTAGCGTTCGAGGGCCTCGCCCGCACCGTCCTCGTACTCCTCGAAGACGGCCTTGGTGCGTTCGAGATCGGGCGTCACGTCCACGCGGTCGCCGTGTGCTCGCGGGCGCTGCCCGCTCGCATCGTCCGCGGAACTCCGTTCCGCGCTATCCTTGAAGAAGATCCGATAGTGCGGATCGAGGTGCGTGAGGTCGTAGTAGTCGCTGGGCGTCCGGTCGAAGTCGGCGAAGAAGCGCTCGAAGACGTCGGGCATCAGGTACCAGGAGGGCCCCATGTCGAACCGGAATCCGTCCTTCTCGAGTCGGCTGGCCCGGCCGCCCACCTGTTCGTTCTTCTCGATGACGTGCACGTCGGCACCCGCGTCGGCGAGGTAGCAAGCCGTCGAGAGCCCACCGATACCGCTCCCGATCACCGCGATCGACTCGCCGACCAGCGATTGCATACCCGGATCTGAACATGGGACCGGTGTTAAACGTATGTCATACCTATGTAGGGTCGGCGACGGAGAACGGCGGCGGGCGTCCGAAGGACACGTCCGCCGGATCGAGCCGCACGGTTTCGATCGGCGAACGCGGAGTTATGCTCGTGCGTGTCGTATGGTACCACGGAGAAAAAGAATGCAAGTCACAGCAACGCGGACTGTCGCGTGTCCGCACTGCGGAGAAGACGCGACCGTTTCGCTCCCTAGCGAAGACGCGGACGTAAACGTCAGCCACTCGGTCGCGGCGTTCGGCGACCACACCACCGTGACGTGCTCGCAGGGGCATACCTACTGGGTATACTTCTGTTAGGACGTCCCGTTTCTTCACCGCGTCCGATCGGCGATCCGATAGCCGGAGCCAAGCCGTTTGCTATCGTCGGGCGGGGTCGCGGAGTACGTACTGCAAGCGCGCGAGAGCGAGCGCGGCCGCTAGTCGGTCGTAACTGTGCGGAGAAATCTAGTAGGAATCGGTCCCGAGTACGGGGTTCAATCGATGTGGCCTTCGCGACGCAGTTGATCTGCGTCCTGGCCGGTGTATCGCCATTCGATGGTGGCTTTCTCGTCCTGCCAGTCCCAGGGCTCGGCGACGACGATGTCGTCTTGCTCGATCCAGGTGCGGTATTTCATGCGCCCGGGAATGCGGCCGAGCCGTTCCTTGCCGTCTTCGCAGCGAAGTTGGACGTGGTTGCCACCGAGGTGTTCGGTTACGACGGCGAATACTTCATCGTTGTTGGGCATACGGAGGTTCCGTCGCCCGGAGTCTTCTGTCACAGCTTACCTACGTCGGGGAGCCATTTAAACCATTGGAAGGGCGTGGTATCGTCCCGCATGCAGCCGGCCGTCCGTTTTTCGCCGGCTGTGCCGCCTGGCGACTACAGTTCGCGGTCCGAATCCGGGTTCTCGAGTTCCCACAGGAGTTCCGGCAGGAACGCCTCGAGGTTGTCGATGACCGACCGCTCGCTGACGTTCAGCCCCTCGCAGTGCTCGTGGGCCGAGTCGCGAATGTCGACGTGGAGGTCGCCGTCCTCCTTCCAGACCCCCAGCGGGAAGACGGAGCATCTGGTCGGCTTCCAGTCCTCCTCCAAGTGCAGCGAACACAGGCCGTCCTCCCGGAGGAAGGCGCAGGCGCAGCCGTCTTCGGCGACGTGGTCGTCGCGGGCTTTCGATTCGCGGGTGACGAACTTCTCGCCGCGGAAGTCCGTCGTGGTCTCCGCGAGGTTCGCCCGCTGGGCGAGTTCGAGGAGGTCTTTGTCGTACAGCAACACGCCGTGCTGACAGCACCAGGTGCAGTCGTCGACGCACTCGAAGGTGAGGTCGGGGTCGAACTCGACGACGACCTCACGGTCGGGGTAGACCTCGACGCGTCGCGTTGCGTCAGCGCTCACGTGTCGTGGGAAGGTGGTCGCCCTGAAGTGCCTTTCTACCCGTCCGCCACCGACCACGTCGGTGATCCCGTCACCGTCACCCCGACCGGATTCACCAGGCCGGGATCGCGAGATGCAAACGGAATCGCGGCGCAGTCCTGGGCCCACGCACATGTAGGTCGGACGTATTCCCCGCCGCTCGGTCAAGACGGAACCGGAACCATGTGCGCCAACCTGACGGTCGACGACGAAGGGAAGCGCGTCGTCAACACGAACGGCAAGGCGGTCGGCGTCGTCAAGGACGTCGAAGCAGGCGTCGCGTACGTCGAACCGGGCCCGGAAATGACGGACTCGATCAAGTCGCGGCTGCGCCGCGATCGAGACGTCGCCGACGGGATGGAGAACTTCCAACTCGACGAGGACTACGTCGACGAGATCACGGGCGACGAAATCCGGCTGCAGCGGTTCTGATCGGACGCACGTAGTATCGCCGGCAGCGACGGTCCCGGATGAGCGAAGCCTCACGGACGCGAGACAAATGCAAGGGCAGTGTATACCCCGCCGCTCGACGGATCGGAGACCGCATGTGCGCCAGCTTCACAGACGACGAAGGGAAACGAGTCGTCAATGCGAACGGCGAGGAGATTGGAATCGTTCAAAATATCAGCGGCGGAACCGCCCACGTCGATCTCAGCCCCGGCATAACCGATACGATTAAATCGAAGCTCGGCTGGGTGACGACGACGCAGAGACCTATCCGCTCGAGGCGGACCGCGTCGAGTCGATCACCGACGACGAAATCCGAATCCAACAGCTCTGAACGGACCCGTATCTCGTTTTTCGAGGAGACGAGACACGTTCGCATCGCCGAACGGCGACCGCCCGGCTATCGGATCACGCTCTCGAGGTTCCGAGCGCGGATGTCCCGCCAGGCCTCCGCGTCGAGTTCGAACCGGTCGAACACCGTGAGCTGCGGGATCTCTTGACCGGGGTAGATGTAGTCCGACCCCCAGACCAGCTGCTCGTGGTGGTTCGCGAGGAAGTCCTGTGCGTACTCGGGATCGCGAGTCAGCGCGTTCCACCCGGAGCCGGCCGAGAGGTCGCCGTAGACGTTGTCGTACGAGTCGAGCAGTTCGGGGACGCGGCCGCCCGGTTCGATCGCTCCCTCGGGGTATCGCCCTCGGTCAGCGGCCGAGACGTCGGCGGAGATATGCGCCCACCAGAAGTGAGCGTGCGCGATGAAGTCGACCGACGGATACGAGGCCACCACGTCCTCGAACCGCGGCAGGCCCGGCTCGTCGAGCATCGCCTTGTCGTCCAAGTGGCACAGGATCGGCAGGTCGTACTCGGCGCAGAGATCGTAGATCGTCTCGAGCCGCGGATCGTCGATCGCCAACCCGGGCTTTAGCTCGCCGAACCCGCGTGCGCCGCGGTCGACGTACCCCTCGAGCAGGTTTCTGACCGTCTCCTCCTCGTAGACCAGTGTCCGCGGATCGACCGTACAGAACGGCACCAGGCGATCCGGATACGACGACACCTGCTCGAGCACCCACCAACTCGGGGCCTGAACGGGGTAGCTCTCGGGCGAATCCAGCGCCAGAACGACGGCGCGGTCGATCCCCCGAGCGTCCAGCCAGGCGACCAGGCCGTCGGCGTCCAGGGGGTCCCTATCGAGGGTCTCGTGGGGGATCAAGTGCGTGTGGGCGTCGAACAGCGGCAGGTCCGCGACGGAACCGTCGTCCTCACCTTGCGTTTCCGCGTCCGGTTGTACGACGCGAGCGGAATCGTCGGTCGCACGAGCCGCGGCCGTCGCCGGTCGGGGTGCTCGCGTGCCGATCGCGCCGAGCGTCCCGGTGAGACCGGCGGTCGTCGCGAGCGAAAGTACTCGGCGTCGCGTCGCCGCGGCGGGTGATCGGGTCGGATCGCCCGCTCGTTCGTCGGACATACGCGGTGGTCCCACCGACCGACGCAAAACGCTGCGGGGGACCGGTCGGGATCCCGACCGATCCGTGAGGGTGGTTCGGCCGGGCGTTCGGGCACCGGCGGGACGTACGTCGGGTACGTCGACTCGGTGACGACTCTGTCACGGCGGGATGCCGAAAATGCCTTCATCAATTCGACTCGATCCGATTCCGAACTGCCGTCTCACTCCTCGAGCAGCAGGTACGTTCGCGCGCCGCGGTGCTCGAGCGAGACAGCGTCGGTCCCGACGGTCGTCCGGACGAACTCCTCGATCCCCGCCGCGTGTAGATCGGTGACGTCGATCCGTTGCTGGCCCGGTCTATCCCGATCGGTCGCCTCGAATTCGCGGTAGTCGATCGGCTCGACCTCGTTTCGATCGGTCCGCTCGTCGTTCCCCTCGACGATCAGTGGCATATTCCTCAGTTAGTCTGAGTGTACGTTAACCCGATCCGTCCGGAGTGAAAGTGAAAGTGCGGGAGAGATCGGAGATACTCGCCGGAATCACCTAGCCGAGCGGTTTGATTTCGACGCGGTGTGGCCCGTCGTCGGTCTCGATCGTGACCGCGTCGACGATCGCCTCCGTCGCTCGCGCTCGCCAGGCCCCGACGGCCTCGGCGTGGCGCTTGCGGAGCCGTTTGGCCTCGTCCGATCCCGGTTCCGAATCAGTATCCGTATCCACATCTGTGTCTACGTCCGCGTCCGCGAGTTCCGCTTCGAGATCGAGGGCGGGGTAGTCGGCGACGACCTCGTCCGCGATGACGTCGGCGGGCGCGAGGTGGACCGCGCCGGTCAGTTCGGTGTCGTCGACGCGGTAGACGTGGATGCGAGCCCGCATCCGGCCGTGAAACGGCGGCGTCACCCGGAGGACGGCCTCGCCCGGGTTCTCCCGGCCGTACACGTACGCGTCGACCGCGTCCTCCGGGGAGAGCGCGATCGAGCGGATTGCTGTCGGGTCGCTATCGTCGTCCTCACCCTCTACCATCGGCCGTCGGTAGGGTTCGCGGCGGTTTAACTGTCGGGTTCGGGATCGCCATCGGCACGCGCCGGTCGAAAGACCTCGGCGCGGCCGTTCGTCGAGACGCCGTAAGTGGCGTCGGCGACCGATGCAGGCAGGTCCGCGTCGACGTCCGCGTAGTGCGCTCGGAGCGACGCCCGAACGGCATCACGGACGCAGGCGCGGGCCGCCGCACCGACCTCGGTACCGCTGCCCGAGAACGCCGCTTCGGGACCCGACGGATCGTGACCGGCGACGATCGCGTCCGTCGTGGTGCCCGGAAACCCGGTCTCGGCCAGTAGCGTCGCCGCCTTCGCCTCCGCGGCGACCGCGACCAGGTTCGCCAACGCGCCAGGCGCGAGCGCGCGCGTCGTGCCGACGACGAGGTTGACGGTGCCCCACTTCGGCCCGTCCTCCCGCCCGGAATCGGGAGTCGATTCGCTTGGGCGATCCGACGCCGCGGGGTCCGGATCCATCGGCAGCGCGGCGGGGTTCGAAATCCCGGCGGTCGCGTACACCGTCACGGACCCGCGGCGCGCGCCGCGGGCGTCCGCGACATCGACGCCGGTCAGGAGCGCCGGTCCGTCCGCGGGTTCCGGTTCCGACGGCCGCTCGAACCCCGCTCGCGCGAGCCGTTCGTCGACGTACGCCCCGAGATCCGTGCGATCCCACCCGTTGGGCACTGAGACGTTGTACGCGCAGTCGGCTCTCCGCCGGCCGCCGTTCCAGCCGGTTGAGAGCCACTCGGTGTCCGGGCGCCGGATTCGGAGAACGCCGTCCCGTCGGATCGCGTCGTAGGCGCCGTCGGACTCCGTCATACGTCCAGCGCGGCGAGCAACCGATCGGTCGCGTTGCGGTCCTTGACCGCCACGCGGACGTGCGAGTCGAGCCCCCGGAAGGTCGTCGCGTCCCGGATCGCGACGCCGTCGGCCCGCGCGTCCGCGATCACCGTCGCGACGTCGCGGTCGCCGACGTCGCACAGGAGGTAGGGCGCGTCCGACGGGTGGACGTCGAATTCGGTCCCGAGCGCGTCGGCCATCCGCTCGCGCTCGCGGGCGACTCGTTCGCGCGTCTCGCGGACGAACTCGTCCCGGCGCAGACAGTGCGCGCCGACGCGGGCCGCCGGCGTTCCGAGTGACCAGGCGCGCCGAGCCGTCGCGAGCGCGTCGCGTCGCTCGCCGGTCGCGACGGCGAAGCCGGCCCGGAGCCCCGGAAGGCCGAACAGTTTGGTGAGCGAACGGGCGACGACGACGTTCTCCCGACCGAATTCCGCCGCCGACGCCCGGTCGGTGAATCCGAGGAACGCCTCGTCGACGAGTAGAGTTGTCCCGGCGTCGGCGCACTCGGCCGCGAACGCCGCGAGCGTGTCCGGACCGATCGCGTCCCCGGTCGGATTGTTCGGCGTGCAGATCACGGCCAGCGCGCACGCCTCGAGCGTGGTCGGACCGAGGTCGGGCAGGTCGTCGTAGCGGACGAACCGCGGGGTCGCCCCCTGGAGCCGGACCTCGCGGGCGTACTCGCCGAAGCTCGGATACGGAACTAAGGCTTCGTCACCCGGTTCGAGAGTGAGTTCCATCGCCAGGCGAATCGCGGCGAGCCCGCCGGGGGTGGGGATCACCTGCGTCGGCTCGCAGCCGACGAATTCGGCCGCGGCGGCGCGGAACTCGGAATAGTCGTCGTCCGGGTAGCGGCGGGACTCCTCGAGCGCGGCCGCGTAGACGTCGTCGACGCCCTCGGGAGTGCGGGGGTTGGTGTTAGCCGAGAAGTCGAGCACGTCCTGGTCAGGTTCGCCGCCGTGGGGGACCCGTTCGGCGGTGCGGATCGACTCAGGATCCACGAGTGTCCTCCGTCGCCGTCCCATCGTCCACCTGTTCGTCGTTTCTCCCGTCGCCTTCGCTCTCGATCCCGAGCCGGGCGCAGACCGCTTCCAATCGGTCCCTGACCTCGCGCATCCGCCCGTCGGCGTCGGGGACCAGCGAGAGCGCACCGCCCATCGCGACGCCCTCCTTGGCCTCGCCGGCGCGGTAGCGCGCCATCGCGACGTGGTCGCGCTCGTCGAAGCCCGGATCCGTCACGGTCAGCTCGCAGTTGAACCGCTCGCAGGCCGCCGCGAGGTCGTCGCCCCGCTCGTCGGCCACGAACGAGGTGGTCGCGATCGACAGTCCCGCGTCGACGTCCGCGTGGCGCAGCAGGGCCGCGACGGCGACCATCTGCGTTCCGCCGGCCAGGGTCACGTCGGTCTCGGCCGCGAGCGCCCCGGCCGCGATCCCGGCCACCGTCGGCTGGACGGGATCGCCGACCGCCTCGACCGCCTCGAGCGGCGCGCCCTCGCAGTCGCCCGGTTCGAGGCCGCTCGCTGCCAGGCCCTCGTCGACGACGCGTCGCTTGCGTTCGATCGGGTTCTCGGGCAGCGACGAGGAGACGCCGGTCGGTTCCCCGAGCGCGGTGAGGACGCCGAGCGCCGTGGTCGTGCCGCCTGGCACCGTTTCGCCGATCAGGAGCTCGTCGTCCGGCAGGCTCGTCCCGTAGTCGTACGCGCGGTCGAAGACGGCGTTCGCGTCCGGCACGGCCGCGTCCTCGCGGATGTCGTTGCCCGGTTCCACGCCGAGATCGACCGTCGGCGCGGCGGTGGACCGCGCGAGTCCGGCGTCGATCGCGGCGAGATCGAAGCCGACGACCTCCTGGACGGCCCTGGTCACTGCCGCGGGCGTCGGACAGCCGTTCGGGCTCACCGGGGTCACCGGCGCGGCGACCGGCTCCCCGTACGCGAGGATCTCGACGTCCGCGGAGGGGGTATGTTCCATCAGCTCCGGGGCGGCTCCGGCGGCGCTGATGCCGTCGATCAGGGCCGTTTCGGTCGTGCCGGCGGGGAGGAGGACGCGCATCGCTATCGCTCCTCCGCGTCCGTCTCCGCGTCCGACGACGTCTCCGACTCCGTCGTCGTCACCGGTTCCGTCCGCCGATCCCGCAGCAGCTCGGTCGCGAGACGGGCGTCTTCGAGTCGGTTCACGTTCACTGCCAGTCGCGAGTCGTAGTACACGTCGGTCATAGTCGTGGTATCGTCCGGATCGCCGACCACGTTGACCCCGGTCGGCGCAAGGTGGTCCTCCGGTTCGAGTCGTGCGTCGATGCTGACGCCCAGGCGCCGCTTGAGCGCCGCGGGGACGCAGACCGTCCGCGAGGCGCCGCCGTCCCCGCGGGCTGCGAGCACACGATCGACGACTGCCGCCTCGAGCAGCGGCAGATCCGCGGCGACGGTCAGGACCGGCGGCTCGATTTCGGAGCGGTCGAGGACGGCAAGCAGATCAGCCACGTAGCCGTCGCCAGGCGTCTCGATTGTCGCGACACCGTCGACCGATTCGAGGTGGGATCGCGTTTCGGGCGCGTTCGGCGAGACGGCGGCGTGGATCGCCTCGATCCGGCTCTCCCGGAGCGCCCCGAGCACGCGATCGACCATCGGGTCGCCGTCGATCGGGTGCAGCGGCTTCTCGTGGGGACTCTCGAGGCGGGTGCCTTTCCCGCCGCACATCACGAGAGCGTCCACGCGATCACCCCCAGGTGGACGCCGGCGACGCGGCCGATCTCGTTGGCCGCGCCGAAGATATCGCCGCTTATCCCGCCGAGGTGGCGGTCCGCCCAGTACCACGGGAGGCCGATCCCCGCGACCGCGCCGCAGAGCGCGACCGCCGGGACGGGCCGCGGCCAGGTGAGCGCGACAGCGGGCAGGGCGACGACCGCGGGCGCGACGAAGGAGGCGGGCCCCGACGCCGCGGTGAACTGCGCGCCCATCCCCTCGGTGGCTGCCCGGCCGAAACAGGCCATCGCGGCCATCCCGAGTTTCGTCCCGACCTCGGCGCCGATCGCGACGCCGATTGCTGCACGGACGGGGAGGCCCGCCAGGCCGAGGCCGCCGAGTGCCAGCGCGGCGACGGTGAGCGCCACCGCCAGTAGGGCCCCGACGCCGGTCGTCGTGTCCTTGAGCACCTCGCGGCGGCGCTCGACGTCGCCGTGGACCGCCAGCGCGTCGCCGAGGTCCGCGACGCCGTCGAGGTGGTGAATCCCCGTGACGGCGTAGACGGCCAGCAGATAGCCCGCGGCCACGGTCGGCGCGGGCAGCGCGTCGGCCGCGAGCAACGGGACGGCCGTCAGCGCCCCCGCGACGGCGCCGACGATCGGAAACGCCGCCGGCGTCGATCGAAACGCCTCCCAGTCGCCCTCGCGGTGGCTCACCGGGAGCCGCGTCAGGAACCCGACGGCGCCGCGGACGGCGCCGAGCCAGCGTGCGATCACCGCCATCCCGGGCTCACCTCCGTCGCCCAGCGACCGAGCAAGACGAGCGCGGAACCGCCGACCGAGGCGAGCGCGAGTCCGGTCACGGCCGCGCCCCCGCGGTCGACCGCGAGCGCCGCGGCCAGTTCGTCGACGACCAGCGCGAGGACGGCAGCCACGACGACCGAGACGACGGCCGCCAGGCCGACCAGCGAGATGGCCCGCTCGCCGTCGGCGAGCGTCGGGAGGTCGGCACCCGGATTGAGAACGTAGACGGCCGGTTTCTCGAGGCGGACGCCGAGGACGCAGGCCAGCGTCGCCATCGGCCACCCGGAGTTCGGCGAGGGCGGCGCTCGTGCCCACTGCCGAGCGCGGGCGAGCGCGAACGGGTCGGCCGCGGCGACGGCGATCGCGGCCGCCGTGAGGCGAGCGGGGACGAACATCACCAGATCGTCCAGACGCGCGCTCGCGGTGCCGATCGGCTTCGACGGGTAGCCGAGCATCGAGTCCAGTGTGTTGACGCCCTTGACCCAAGCGGCGGCCGCCGCGGCGGCCGGCAGCGAGATCGGCGCGAGCACCGCGAACGGGAGCAGCGTCGCGACCAGGCCGTCCGCGAGATTCTCCGCCGCGCTCTCGACGGCGGCGCTGCGGAGTTGGCCGGCCGAGAGGGTCGACGTATCGCGGCCGACCAGGCCGCGGATCCGCTCGCGGGCCTGGTCGAAGTCGCCCTCGTCCGATCCCTTGTTCTGGGGCTCAGCGTCGGTCGCCGCGATCACCTCCTCGGTGAGATCGAGCAGCGAGCGTAGGCTCGTCGTCAGGAAGAGCACGACCGCGGCGGCGACGCCGCCGGCCGTCGGATGCGCGTCGGTCGCGGCGAGGACGACGCCGCCGGCGACCGCGGCCGGGATCAGGGGAGCCCCGACGGCGATCGCGACCCCGACCGCTCGTTGCCCGCGGTCGTCGGGACGCCACTCTCGATCGAGCGTGCCGACCAGGCGACCGAACCAGGCCACCGGATGGGCTGCGGTTGGCGGCTCGGCGATCAGGAGATCGAGGCTGAACGCGAGGCCGATGATCGCCAGCGTCGTCAGGCTCACGGCGTCGCCTCCATAGTATGTTCCGTGCGTTCCGGATGGCGACGATTACTCATGACTGCTGTGATCGTTCGGGGACGCCAGGCGCGCCGGCACGTCTTCGAGTGGGCAGTCCTCGAGGAGCAGCGCCGTCCCGCCGATCGCTTCGATGCCGCCGTCGGCGCGGGGATCGTCGCCGACGTGGACGAGGTCCGCGGGGGCGACCCCGAGTTCGTCGGCGGTCAGCTCGAATATCTCGGGCGCGGGTTTGCGCCACCCGCAGCCGACGCTCGTGACGATCGCGTCGAAATCGTCGCGCTCGAACTCGGACCTGACGAGCGTCCGCCCGACCAGTTCCGGGACGCTGCAGTTCGAGCAGATCGCGACCGGCCCCCGCTCGCGGGCGGCGTCGACCGCCTCGACCGCGCCCGGCCTGGTCTCGACGGTCGGATCGAACGCCGCGACGACGGCCCGCCTGGCGGCGTTGCGCTCGTAGTCGACGCCGCGGCTCGCGAGCGCGCGCGAGACGTGAGCCGGAAGCGGCACTTCCGCGCCGTCGGGCGCGTCGACGTGTGCCTCGGCGTAGGCGTCGGCCCAGTCGTCCGGGACTACGACGTCGCGTTCTGCAAGTTCGGTCGCGACGGCCGCGGCCGGGTCGGCCGGGCGGTCGGCGGTCACCAGGGTCCCGAAGAGGTCGAACGATACTCCCACGCTACTGTAACTAGTACAAGATGACTTTAATTTCGCGGTCCCTCGGAACCGGTGACGGTCACGGCGGGTGCTACGAGCACGGGCGGGAGTCACGCGCCGAAAGGAGACCGCAAAACGAACGGCGAACGAACCGTGCTCAGGCCAGCCGGGCGAACGCCAGGTTGCCCGAGATGTTCTTGATGTAGATGTCGACGACGTCGCCCTCCTCCGCGCCGGGGACGAAGATCGTATAGCTGCCCTTCTCGGCGACGCCGTCGCCCTTGCGGCCGGTGCCGGTGATCTCGACCGTATAGGTCTCGCCCTCTTCGACGGCGTCTTGCTGCTGTTGCTGCTGGCTGCTCGAGGAGCGCTTGGTGACCGGGCGGAACGCACCGCAGGCGTCACAGCGCAGCATCGGGGTACGGTCCTCGCGGACGAGGCGGGTGTCCGGCAGGCCACACTCCGAACAGAGGACGTACTCGTCGACGTAGGCGTCGATCGCCGCGTTGAAGTCCTGCTCGGAGAAGGTCCCGTTGTACCGGCCGCGGCCATTTTCGAGTTTGCCGCTGGTCCCTAGCTCGCGCTGAATGAACCGGTGGAGATGCTCGGTCTCACGGGAGAGCACATCACCGATCTCGTCGAGGTTCGTCACGCGCGTAAAGGCGCCGTCCTTCTGGGTCTGCGGGTCGGGAATCTGGAGCCGTTCTTCCTCGCCCCCGATGTCGGGGACGTCCTCCATCGCTCGGTCGAGACTCGATTCGTAATCCATACGCGAAATCAAGTGATGGGGACGTAAAGCCGTTCTGCTCTTATAATCCGCCCGACGGCGCGGCGATCGCTGTGTTGCAGGTCGGGCTCACGCGGGACGAATCGGCGTCGCCGACCGGAGTGGCGACCTGGTCAGTAGGTTGATCCGCCGCTCTCGCCGACCGAACCTTGCTTCTCGTCGTCCAGTTCGTCGAGGTCGCGCTCGGTATTGGCCTCGTTGGGACTGCCCGCCTCGCCGGTGATTTCGCCGTAAACGGCCTCGCGGACCTCCTCCGGCGAATCGTACTCTTCGTTTGCCAACCGGTCGAAGACGCTCCCCAGCGTCTCGGTCTCGTTTGGCATGTCGATCGGCTCGCTGCCGTACTCCGAAGCGATCTCCTCGCTGGTGATCGGATACTCGAGCTCGCCGAGGTGGCTCTCGACGTCGTCGAGAATCGATTCGCTGTGTTCGGCGCGCTCGGATTTTCGCTGTTCGGCACGGTCCTGAACGCGGTCGCGGCTCGGGCCGTCGTTGCTCATAGTCGGGCTATCACCAGCCATCGGAAAAGCGGCTGGCCGGCGTTCGCGTGGTCGTTCGTCGTCATCAGTTTCGATTTCCGTTCCCGTTTCGGTGTGCTACGTATCCGGATTCACGGCTGACCTTCGAGTGCCGTATCCGTCCAGCCTATTGCCGTCAGCATCGTTTGCTTCTCACACCGCGTTCCAGAAACGATCGTAATCAGGGTCATACGACCCACCGTCATACGACCGCAGATTCACGCCGATCGGAACTCTGGTTGCGAGCGTTCGCCCATCCGTTGTTACGGCAGTAGCAACGATCCGTGTGCCCCTCGAGTACTCAAAGTAGATATATGTCCTCGCTGTGCCGACAAGGGGCCGTTAGATGACAGATGACGGTAATCGACGAACGATCGCCGCCTGTGAGCAGTGTGGAGCGCTCTACGCGGCACTCGAGTTGGAAGAAGACAAGTTTCGACCGATCGGTCGCCGGGACGGGTGCCAATGCGGGAGCACGGAGTTTACGCCCGTCGACGGGTCGCTCTCGGACCTGGCGGTAGAGGAGGAGGCCGACGACTAACCAATAACAATAGTTGGTAACACGGTTTCTTTATTTAGTTCTGGGTGTGAAAAGTGCGGGCATTACAGGTGTTTTATGTGTTACTGAATGAAGTGCTGCTTAGTTTCCGGGTATGTTTCTAGTGAACAGTATTTTCTGGTTCTGAAACTCTAAATTCGTCCTCATGGTCTATTTCGTTCTCAGGTGAGTAGTGATGCACTCCTCCACGACTGAGAAGGGGATTGCGGTCAAGAAGCGGCTTTTCTCGATGGTACAGAGGAACGCCAGAGCCATATTCTTCTTCGAGAGCATCGAGCCGAGTTTGTTCGAGCAATAGGAACGGAGTGTTGTCACCGAGTGGTTCGTTAGCGATAACGAGTTCCAACCCGATCTCGTTCAGGAGGGTGTGGTTAAGGAGTGCGGCTGTCGCACCATGATTCGATACCGCCAGTGTCTCCGTTGCATGGGGGAACAATCGGAGCGGATATTCGGCACGTGTTTCTTCTGTCTCCTCGTCCAAAAGACGGACAACGAATGCCTCTGGATGTTCTCCCGAAAGATGCGGGTATTTTTTCTCTGGCTGCGCCGGAAGAGATACTTCGACGCGATACCCCCATATCCCAATAACCGTATTGAGCGTCGCAGCGAGATCATGCGAATGTAGTTTGTAATCGACACTGAACCGGCTTGGAAGCCCGAAAAGGAACGTCTCCTCGATGTTTTCCCACGCCTCCTCTATATTCACTTCAGCGCCGAGATAACCATATAGCTCTTGAAATGAGGTGATGACGCCCTCACGTACTGTCTCGGGATTGTGCCCTTCCGGCAATCCCCGTTCAATCACTGTGTCCTCGTCAAATCCGAAGAGCGAGAATCCTCTCACAGCAGCCGTAAACGGGTCGTCGTAATCATCACTAAGTGTCATACGTGATCGTTTGCTATTCTAGTCAAAATACCTATTATTATACCGAATTGGCTGCTTCAATTTCAAGTTTGTGACTGAATAAAGAAATTGTATTACCAAACACTACTAAAATCAGACCGAGTGACGATCAATCGACAAGATTGGAGTGACGACAGTTCGGCAGCGTGATCGACTCGGTCTTTCGGACGCCGCACTCGATGTCGCTTTCGACCGCGTACTCCATTTGATCTAACACACCGAACAGGTGTCAGACACACCTGCTCGCGAGCGTGCGACTCCGCATTCAAGGTTCAGCAACTGATCCTCAAATTCTATCGATTCACTGCACTGATCGAGAGAGTTCGTAAGAAGTCCGCCCTCCCCGATTTGAACGGGGGGCAAGTCGATCTACAGTCGACTGCTCTACCAGTCTGAGCTAAGGGCGGTCACTTGCGGGCACTTCAACGTAGTTGCCGAGATGCACATAAGGGTTATTATTCGGATCGACGCGGGATGTGACCGTGGCCGTGATCGGCAGAATGATTGATATGGGTGGCGTCATAACACGTTGAATAATTCGCGCATGAGTAAGATCACGTTCCGCGCCGACGACGACCTCGTCGAGCGACTCGAGGCCCTCGACGCCTCCAAAAGCGAAGTAATGCGGGAGGCGCTGCGGTCCTATCTCGAGGGAGCCGCGCCGCGGAACGATGACTCTCAACCGCAGACAGCCCAGAATCTCGACGGACAGGGACAGGGCGCGATCGACGACCTCGTCCGGAAACGGGTCGACGAACGGCTCGAGCAGCGACTACGAGAGTTAGGTCTAGGACCGCACTTCGATCAGGCGGGCGCACACACGAGTCATGCTCCCACACTGTCCGACGCGACCGGCGACATCACCGTCTCGGTCTCGCTCGACGGCACGAACTCGCCGTCCGACAACCGCGCTCGGGTCGACCAGGCGCACCCGCGTAAGACGACGGACGCAGCGGCTGACCGTGCGCCGACTCCGAACGGCACGAAGGAACGGCCGGAATCGGAAGCCGACGCGGGGTCCGACACCGACGAAGCGAACCGACAGTGTACGCAGTGCGGGGAAGAACTCGACGGCGATCACGTCTACTGTCCCAACTGCGGCGAGAAGGCCGCACGACGACTGTTCTGTGAGTGCGGTGACGAGATCCGGTCCGACTGGGGATTCTGTCCTAGTTGCGGTCGTCGGACGCCGGCGGCGGACGTGTTGGAGACTGACGGGCAGCAGTTCTGACCGGTGTAAGACACGGAAAGTCACGTCCGACGAAAGTTTTATTATTCAAGCCAGACATCGACTTAGTCGTGTAAGACGGATCGTCTTACACCCGCCACCGAGGCGGGAAATCGCCCGATGGCGGGCGGTTCCAACGTAAGACACGTCGCGTCTGACAGGGGCGCGCCACCGTCTTACCCTCAACGGGGAATACAACCATGGAGCGTGTGACACTGCGAATCCCGAAACAGCAGATCGAAGAGGTCGAACAATTAGTCGATTCGGGCGAGTTCCCGAACCGGAGCGAAGCGATTCGGTCGGCCGTCCGCGAGATGATCAACGAACAGGACGCGCCGCGCGAGCAGTCCGGTAAGCGCAACTGGGCCAAGGTGTAACGATGCAGGATATCGTTCAAGATGCCCTCGAGAACGCAGAGGAAGAGGCCCGGGAGATGGACGTCTCGATGGACGAGGACGAGTTCGGGGACCCCCGGATCGTTATCGTCGGTTGCGGCGGAGCGGGCAACAACACCATCAACCGGCTGTATAACATCGGCGTCGACGGTGCCGACACCGTGGCGATCAACACGGACAAGCAGCACCTCAAGATGATCGAGGCCGACACGAAGATCCTGGTCGGCAAGTCGCTCACCAACGGGCTCGGCGCCGGCGGCGACCCGTCGATGGGCGAACGCGCGACCGAGATGGCCCAGAGCACGATCAAGGAGGTACTCGGCGATGCGGACCTCGTATTCGTGACCGCTGGGATGGGCGGTGGTACCGGCACGGGTGCCGCCCCCGTCGTCTCGAAGATCGCCAAGGAGCAGGGTGCGATCGTCGTCGGCATGGTCTCGACGCCGTTCAATGTCGAGCGTGCCCGCACGGTCAAGGCCGAGGAAGGCCTCGAGAAGCTACGCGAGCAGGCTGACTCGATCATCGTGCTCGACAACAACCGCCTGCTCGATTACGTCCCGAACCTGCCGATCGGCAAGGCGTTCTCGGTGATGGACCAGATCATCGCTGAGACCGTCAAGGGTATCTCGGAGACGATTACCCAGCCCTCGCTGATCAACCTGGACTACGCCGACATGTCCACGATCATGAACCAGGGCGGCGTCGCCGTCATGCTGGTCGGCGAGACCCAGGACAAGAACAAGACCGACGAGGTCGTCAAGGACGCGATGAACCACCCGCTGCTTGACGTCGACTACCGCGGCGCGAGCGGCGGACTCGTCCACATCACCGGCGGCCCGGACCTCACGCTGAAAGAGGCCGAGGGTATCGCCGACAACATCACCGAGCGCCTCGAGGCCTCGGCGAACGTCATCTGGGGTGCCCGTATCCAGGAGAACTACAAAGGCAAGGTCCGCGTCATGGCGATCATGACCGGCGTCCAGAGCGCGCAGGTGCTCGGACCGACGACCCAGAAACAGGCCGATAAGTCCCGCGCGAGCATCGAAGGGCTCAACGACACCGATTTCGATGCGAGCAACAACGTCGAGAACGCGGGCTCCGGTTTCGGCGCGCAGAGCGACGGCGGCCGCGAGGAAGTCGAACGCCAGAACGGCGTCGACGTGATCCGCTAGGACGGCACGCGGCGGGTGGCCCACGAGACGACACACCACCACGCTACTGACACACCACACCACACCGCGACGGCCGGTCACCGGCTGCGTCGCCGTTCGTTTTCTTCGCCGGTCGATACGATCGGCACCGATTTGTCACGGGTTCGGCTCGGAAGCTACTCGAACAGTCGTTCCCATGTCCCGTCTCGCTACTTCCCGGGCCAAATCACACGATAGAGGACCGTTTACGACCGTATACGAGGAGATCGTGTGGCCCGGTTCCGAGATCGATGTAACCGAACACAGGCATCGCGCCCGCTCTCGGGCGCAGGTCGCCTGGCCACCCGACGAAGAAACGATTCCGATGTGGGGTGGGGGCGACGGGCCGCCAAACGACGACAGTGTGAGCTCAGGCGAGCGATTCGAGCAGCGAACACTTGCGACAGATCTCTCGGGTCGTCGTCGAGCCACACTGCGCGCATTCTCGGAGGTCGGCACCGTCGTCACCGCTGTATTCCTCGGCGGTGATGGCGGCTAGCTCCTCGTATCCGGACAGAATCGAGTGGCGAGTCCCGGGGTGGTTCTCCTCTAAGTCGTAGAGCAGTTGTTGGATCTCGCCGCGGTAGGCCTCGCTCGCGTGGGGACACTCGGTGATGTGAGCGGGGAGGTCGTTGACGTGGGCGTAGAGGGCGACTTCCTTTTCGGGGACGTCCCGGAGCGGTTTCGCGCGCGGAACGAACTCCTCCTGGTCCTCGCGCTCCGAGAGGGGGCCGAGGCTGGCGTCGAAGTGTTTGGCGATCTGTTCGACGTCGCCTTCGAGGAAGTTCATCAGGGCGGTCTGGGCCTCGTCGTCCAAGTTGTGGCCCGTCAGCAGGAGATCGGCGTCGAGTTCGTCGGCGTACGTCGAGAGCAGATCGCGCCGGAAGACACCGCAGTAGGCGCAGGCGGCCATGTTCTCGGGATCGTCCTCGACGACGTCGTCCATCCGAACGTCGAATTCGTCCTCGTAGCTGACCAGTTCGTGGCGAATGCCCAGCTCCTCGGAGAGTTCGACGCAGGCGTCGACCGACTTGTCCCGGTAGCCTTCGATGCCCTCGTGGATCGTCAGTCCGACGAGTTCGATGCGCGGATCCTCGGCGAACGTATCGTGGAGGATCTGCGTGAGAACGACGCTGTCCTTACCGCCGGAGAGGCCGATCACCCAGGTCTGGGGGTCGTCGGGCGTCGCGTCTTGGGGGACCAGATCGTCCCGTCGGACGCGGCGGCGAACCCGCTTCTCGACCGACTCGCGGAAGTGATCCGCACAGAGGTGTGCCCCGGAGTAGGCGGCGTGCATGATCGCCTCCTCGTCACACCGGTTGCAGTCCATTACGGGTCAGCTTGCCGTCGGACGCGTATGTCGGTTTCGTCTCCCCGGTCGCGGTCCGTCCGACGCGCTCGTCCGTCGCGTTCTGCGATGCGCGGACCGCGGTCGGACGACGCCGACTGTCGACTGCCAACTGCCGTCCGCCGACCGCGGGCGCCGAAGACCGGGCCGGATCAGGCCGGAACCGTCGGCCGGTCCTCGACGGCGTCGGACCCGTCTTCGAGGACGGCTAACAGAAGCTCGACGTACCGGTCACGTACTGCGGACGAGAACAGTTCGTGGCCGCCGTTGTAGAGGACGACGTGTTCGGCGGGGACCCGCTCGCCGATCGGTCGAAGGCTGATGACGGGATCGCGAAGCGAGCAGAAGACGACGGCGTCGTGGTCGATCGTCAGCAGGTCTTCTTGCGCCCGACGCGTCTCCCGGACGAACGCCGGCGACACCCACGAGGGCGTCGTCGCGATCTGGTGGTCAGTCGCGCGCTCGCCGAGGGCCGCCCGGTCGAGGCCGCCGACTGGCAGACAGGGGAACGCGGTCGGAAGCTTCGACACCGCATCCAATACCGGATTGGGGAACTCGTCGCCGTACCCCCACCACGGGCTCAGATAGACGTGGTTGTCCGCGCCGTCTAACGCCTGGGCGATGAGCGCGCCGGCGCTGTGGCCCAGCAGCTGGTAACCGTCGAGGTCGCGAACGTACTCGGCAACTGGCTCGAGCCAGTCAGCTTTGAAATCGTCGATGTTCGTGGGGAGCTCGAAGGCGTGGACCCGGTAGCCCGCCTCGGTCAGCTGCCCGATGAGCCAGCTGACGTTCTCGTGGGTCCAGCGGTTGCCCCAGCCCATGACGAAGACGAGTTCCTCGTCGCCGTCCTCGTTGAAGATCCGGTGACGCATAGGATTCCGTTCGCTCGGCGGCGATAAAAAACTGATCTCGTGACACGCGGTTCGAGATCGACGCCCTGGCTCTCCGGGAACGGGGAGAGGAGGCCGAACGCCCGACGGAACTGATTGCTCGCCGATGATCGCGCCCCCGTTCCCGTCGGCGGTGGGCGAACTGAGAAACGACTTTGCGCGTCGAGCCCCAACGGCGACCGATGAGTGGATTTGACCGCAGTGACGCGGTCGACCGCCTCGAGCGGCTCGTCGACACCGTCGAAGACGAGCGGATGCCGGTCCCCGTCCGTGAGGTGTGGGCCTTCGGCGACGTCGCGCTCGGGCTCGATCCCGTCGAGCGCTTGGACGTGTACGTCACCAAGGACATTCTCGTACGCGACGACAGCGAACCGGCCGCGCGTGGCGGTGGGGACGACGACGGAAACGGAAACAGAGACACGTCGGACGCGACCGCGGACCCGAACGAGCGGTTCCACGAGTCCCACGGCGTCGAGGGCGTCGGCAAGTCCGTCCGGGGCGACTGGGCCCGCGAGCATCCCGAGTACCTCCGAGCGAACAAAAACGGCCACGCCGCGCCCGAGCGGTGCCTCGCCGCCCACCTCCTCGACGACGACGAACCGATTCACCTCGAGGTCTGTAACTCCCCGTTCGAGGACAACGTCACCCAGCGACTCCGAGGCGCGCAACTCCGCGAGGACTACACGCAACTGCTCGACCCCCGCGGAGTTTGCCTCTGGGCCGAGGGCACCCGCAGCGACGAGGCGTTTCGAAAGCTTCGGGAGAGCGAACTCGCGCTCCCGACGCTGTCGGCCGCCCTCGAGATGCTCGGGATGGACGAGGCCGAAGCCGACCAGGCGGCCCGAGAACTCCACGCCTGGCGCGAGCGCCAGAACGGCGTGACGGTTCGCGGTGACGTCGTTTGACGCCGCGATCGCGAGCGTCGCCGCGGCCGCTATCGGCGGTGGTGTCGCCGTCGTTGTGGTCTCACTGTTCGGAAAGCGGATCCTGCAGGTCCGCGATGGCCCCCCGTGCTCGTTCGAGGTGCGTGGCTAGCGCCTCGCGATCGACGGAGATCGTTTCGCGATCGGGGTCGTATTCGACGATGCCGAAATCGTCGAGTTTCGGCAGGTGAACGTGGCGCAGTTGCGTCGCAACGCGTCGGCGGGCGACGCGTGGGTCCGTCTCCCCGTCCGTTTCGACCGCGTCCGACGCCCGCTCGGCGACGTAGTCGACGAGTTCCGCTCGGGTGACGATCGGCGTCTCAGTTCGGCTGACGTATCGGCAGACGGAGCGTCGATGGGGATCGCGCAGAATCTCGAACGATGCGTTCGCCCGTGTCACTCCCGAGCCCCTGTCCACGTTCCGGTTTGTCATTGGATGGCAATGCTCTGTCCTGTCGGATAGCTACGATGCGTAAATATTCACGGCTTTTATATTCGTTTTCGGGCCGATGTGTAAGGCGGCGGACTGTTTCAGGCGCAGGTCAAAACTGGCAAGACACCCCGATCCGTACGACGACGAACCTCCAGTATGCTACTTACTACGTTTCAGGTGGATTATCCTATTCTCCGCGAGACGTTATCGCACGCGCCTGACATCGAACTCACGTGGGTGCGATCGGATCTCACTGCGGACGGCGACCATCGATTGCTCGCCTGGGTCGAGGGCGACGATCTCGAGGCGTTCGAGAACGAACTCGAGGACGATCCGACCGTTACGCCGCCGTCTCCCGTAGCCGAATTCGACGGGCGCCGCCTCTACCAATTCGAGTTGACGCCCGCGGGGCAGCAGGCGAGCGTTTATCCGCTCGTGATCGACGAGGGCGGCGTCTTACGGGAGGTGACCGCGACGGCCGAGGGCTGGCGCTTCCGCGTCGTCTTCCCCGATGAAGCGGCGGTCGAACGGTTTCACGCGTTCTTCAGGGAGCAAGAGTCGACCGTCGAACTCCGTCGACTGCACGAGTGCGAGGACGGCGACGGCGGCAATCGTCCCCGATCACAGTTTGGGTTGACCGACCGCCAATGCGAAACGCTGATCGCTGCCGTCAACGCCGGTTACCTCGACATTCCCCGCTCGTGTTCGCTCGCGGAACTCGGCGAGCGGTTCGGAATCTCGCCGAACGCGACGTCGGAGCGGTTCCGCCGCGGCGTCAGGACGCTCGTCGAGAACACGGTGTATCCGGACGACGAGTCGTCGACTGACGGGACGCCGTAGCGTCTCGTTTCGAGCGCAACGGGTCAATGGGACCGACCGGGCGCAACAGCGTGCTGAGTGCGCCGATACCGCAACTCCGACGGCCACCGTCAACCGATATCGCGCCGCCGAAACCACAGTTGGCTCGCGACGAGGAGGACCACCGTCATCGCCGCGAGGATCCCCGCGCCGGCGAGGTCGTAGGTCCCCTCGAGGAGGACCTCGTTCGGATCGTAGTACCGCATCGGCGCGATCGCGCCGACGGCCTCGGCGTCCGTCCCGGAGAGCAGCGACTCCGACAGGAACAGCGCGAACGTCACGCCGAGGGCGACCCGCTGAGCGATCCCCGCCCGGTCGACGGCGACCGACGCGACCAGGCCGATCCCGGCGCAGGCGAACAGGTAGGGAATCGAGAGCAGGTGGACCGCGAGCACGTCCGCGGCGCTCAGGGATTCGTCGATCAGTTCGGCGCCGACATAGACGACGATTGGCGGCAGGAGGTTCGCGACAACGATCGGGACGACCATCGCGGCGAACCGTTCGCCGACCAGACGCGTCCGGGAGAGCGGCATCGCCAGCAGGACGTCCATCCGCCCGCGGTCGACGTCGTCGGCGATCGTCCCGGCCGTGCTGTAGGCCAGATACAGGCCGAGCAGGATGATCCACCCAAAGGTGTAGAGTTCGAAGGCGAGGAAGCCGCCGAGGCTCGCCATCGTCTGGACGCCCATCACCTGCAAGATCGGCTCCGGATAGGCGGCCAGCAACTGGTCAAGGTCGACCTCGGCCTGGAACGACGGATAGACCCAGATGACCATCGCGGCGAGCAGGGAGAGGCCCACGGAGAGATAGAGGCTGCCCCGGATCCGCCGGCGGCCGTCGTAGCGGGTCAGTTCAAACATCGTCCTCACCCGCCTGGCCCCGCTCGTCGGCCGCGTCGGCCCTCGCCTCGTCGCCCGTCGGATTCGGCGCGTCGGCGCCGGCGGCCAGGCGGTCGGTTTGAACCCTGCGTTCGTCGCCGTCGTCCTGGCCGTAAAACCGCATGAAGATGTCCTCGAGCGGCGCTTCCTCGATCGAGAGGTCGAGCAGTCGGTACTCGCGAAGCCGATCGAGCAGGGCGTTGACGTCGCCGGTGAACGTGAACGCGTACTCGCTGCCCGTCGCCGTTCTCGTTCCCGCGCCTGCTTCCGGCTCCGTTTCGGTCCCGGTTTCGGTCTCTGTTCCGCCCCCATCGTCGTCTGCGACTCCCTCCGAAGCGCCAGCGCCGGCGGCGTCGGCGTCGCTTTCGAGGTCGTGGACGCCGTCGATCGCCAGGGCGTCGCGCGGGAGCGGCTTCGTGGCGCGCAGGCGAACGACTTTCCCGCTCCTGTCGAGCAGCGATTCCACGGGTTCGACCGTGACGAGCCGCCCGTTCCGGATAATCCCGACCCGATCGCAGAGCCGGCGCACCTCGCTCAGGATGTGCGAGGAGAAAAACACCGTCACGCCGCGCTCGCGTTCGGCCCGCAGGAACTCCGCGAAGCGCTGCTGGAGGAGCGGGTCCAGTCCGCTGGTCGGTTCGTCCAAGATCACCAGGTCGGGATCGTGCATGAACGTCGTCACGAGCCCCAACTTCTGGACGTTTCCGCGGGAGTAGTCACGGATCTCGCGGTCGACGGGCGGGTCGAAGCGGTCAAGCAACTCGTCGCTGCGCCGATCGCCCTTGATCGACGCGTGCAGGTCGAGGACCTCACGTCCAGTCGCCGTCTCGTCGAACGCCGGGCTGTCTGGCAGGTAGCCGAGCCGGCGTTTCGCTTCGAGGAGTTCCCCCTCGTCGGTCACCTCGTGGCCCAGTAACCGCGCGGTTCCCGCGGTCGGCGCGATAAACCCCAGCAGCGTCCGGATGGTCGTCGTCTTTCCCGCGCCGTTGGGGCCCAGGTAGCCGAAGATCTCGCCGCGGTCGACGTCGAACGTGACGCCGTCGTTCGCGAGCACCTCGCCGTAGTCCTTCGTGAGTCCCTCGAGTTCGATCGCAGCCATATGTACTGTTCGTAGCGTGATACCTTTGGTATGGCGGTCGCGACGCCGATCGCAATTAGGACTCCGTCTCGGCCCCCGACTCAGCCCCGGAATCGATACCGGATCCGCTCTCGGCCCCCGGAACCCGACCGACGGTCACGTAGAACGGAACAACCTCCTCGCGGCGGTACTCGCGGTCGCGCATCTGCTCGATCACGTCCCGGCCCATCTCGCGCCAGGCGCCCCGGAGGTCGTCGTACTCGCCCGCGGTCAACTCGCCGGCGAGCATCGTCTCGCGGTCGTCGGCCAGGCCGTCGCCGGTGGCCTTGCGGCGGGCGGCCGTCAGCGCGCCCTCGCCGTACGGCGGCTCGACCGTCCGGACGTGGTCGTACTGACGAGTCTCGAGCACCTCGAGTCCCGCGTTCTGGAAGGCCTCGCGGGCGTCGGCCCCGAGGGCCACGTCGGTGTTTACGCCGTCGAGGTAGGCCCGCCGCGCGCGGCGCTCGAGGCGGCCCTCGGCGTCGACGCTCGAGTCGATCTCGACCGCGGCGTTGTCGGGTTCGACGGCCGCGATCAGGTCCGTCGAGACGCGCGCGAACTCAGCCACCGCGGCCGCGGGCTCGGGCAGGTTGATCAGCAGCGCCTGACAGACCACGAGATCGAAGGCGTCGTCCGCAAACGGCAGCCGCAGGGCGTCACCGGCCACGGTCGGGACGTGCTCGCTCGCCGCCGCGAGCAGGGCCGGATCCGCGTCGCAGCCAACGACCTCGCCAGGCGACTCCGCGGCGAGGACGCGGCTCAGTTCGCCGGTCCCGCAGCCGACGTCGAGGATCCGGTCGCGAGACTCGAGGGCCAGCGGCTCGAGGGCCAGGCGGGAGTCGTCCCACATCCCCTCGCGGGTCCGGCTGAGATAGGATTCGGAAAACTCGCGCACGGGCCGCACTAACGGGGTCGCGAGTAAAAACGGGTCGATTTCTCGAACTAATGGAGACCGCCGGGACTACTCCTCCCGGAGCTCCTTGACCTTCCGGATGTTCCATGCGAATCCGCGGCCGTCCTCCGTCGGCGTCTCGAGCGCGAACGGCAGGTCCCGCAGGTCGGGGTGGTTGACGATCGCCTTCATGCCGTCCTCGCCGATGTAGCCTTCGCCGATGAGGGCGTGTTCGTCCTTGTGCGTGCCGACGTCGTGTTTCGAGTCGTTGAGGTGGATGTACTCGAGGTACTCCAGGCCGACCTCGTCGTCGAACCGTCCGACCGTCTCATCGACCGCTTCGGGCGTCGTGAGGTCATTGCCCGCGACCAGCGTGTGGGCGGTGTCGATACAGATCCCGATGTCGGTCTCGGTGCGGTCGATGATCCCAGCCAGGTGCTCGAACTCGCCGCCCAGCTTCGTCCCGCTGCCCGCGTCGGACTCGATGAGGATCGTCACGTCCTCGGGGACGTCGAGTTCGTCGATGACGCTCGCGGCGTTGTCGAGCCCGCCTTCGACGCCGGCGCCCGTATGCGCGCCGAGGTGGACGTTTACGTACGGAATTCCGAGCTTGTCGGCGGCGTCAAGTTCCGCTTGCATGCTCTCCTTGGACTTCCGGCGGAGATCGTCCTTCGGGGTACAGAGGTTCACGAGGTAGGCGGAGTGGATCACCCACGGCCCGTCGAGTCGCTCGTCGGTCTCCGCCCGGAAGCCGTCGGCGGCCTCGTCGCTGATCTCGGGGTGTTGCCAGACCTGCGGCGAGGTGGTGAAAATCTGCCCGCAGTTGCCGCCGAAGGCGACCTGACGGTGGACCGCGTTACGAATGTCGTCGTACGGCGGCGTCTCGTCGTCGGAGGAGACCCGCGAGCCGGAAATCGAAACGTGTGCGCCGACCTTCATCGTCATGGATTCCCGTCAGTACCGGGCCGTGATAGGTATAACGGAGCGGCTCGATCGAGTGCCGCCTCGGACGCCGATCGGGCACCCGCGACCCGACCGTCCGTGCATTCGAATGCGGAATCCGTTCGCCGTTCGGCTCACCGCAGCCGCACCGCTGCGGGAGCGAGCGCTCCGTCGTTACCGTCCGCTCGCCTCGAGCACCTCGCGATCGCGGACCCACGCGTCGGACCCGAACTTCCGATCGGCCAGGTCGCGGGCGGCTTCGAGTTCGTCGTCGCGCCAGGCCGACTCCTCGGCGTCACACCAGTCCTGTAACGAATTCGCGATCGCATCGACCGCTTCCGATCGATCGATCCCCGCCTGTTCGCGGATACTCGTCACGCGGTCGGTGAACGTCGACTCGTCGAGGTCGGTGTCGAACACCCCGGCGTGTTTCCGGGGTTCGAGATCGTAGCTGATCGAACCGTGCTGGATGACGACGTCCCGTTGGCGGTACTGGGCGTTGCCGCTGATCTTCCCAGCATCTGCGCCCGCCGAAGCGGGCGCGACGATGTCGTGGGCCGGATTGATATCGCGCAGGTAGCACGAGGGCTGATAGATCGCGTCCTGCTCGGCCGACGCGAAGGCGGCGTCGACGCCCATCCGGTCGAACGCCGCCAAAATCGGCTCGCAGAACAGTTCGTAGCACGCCATCAGGTTTCCAGGGACCTCGTCGGCCGGGGCCACAATCGTGTACGAGATATCGGCATAGCGGTCGTGGTAAATCCCGCCGCCGCCGGTCTGGCGGCGCGTGACGTCGATCCCCTCCCGCTCGCAGAACTCCCAGTCGACGGTGTCGGCCGCCTGGCGATACCCCAGCGAGAGTGTGCTCGGCTCCCACGAGTAGACGCGGACGGTCCGTAGGTCGTCCTCGAGCGCCGTCTCGGCGGCGACTTCCTCGATCGCCATCTGCGTCGCGCCGTCCCGGGGGTCGTCCCGGATCAACCGCCAGTCCCGATCTGCCAGGCTGGTCATAGACGAGCACACATCGGCGAGGGGGAAAGTGATTCCGCCGAACGACGGATTTCGTATATCTATATGTGGTTCATTCGGTCATTCGGACGGCCGTGTGCGTTCGAATTGGTTCCCAACCGGTCCGACGGCGATGAGTCCCCGCCGTTAGCGCTCGATGGCGGCCACGTCGCCGGCGACGAGAAACGAGGGCGGTCCCGCGGTGCCGCCGGGCGTCACGCCGTTTTTACGTATACGCCGGCTATCCCGTCGTATGGTGCGAAACGTCGCCGGGTTGCTCCCGGAACTCGAGGCGGAGGACTTCTATCTCCTCTCGGGGGTCGAACAGGGGATGCGCTTCTCCGAGTGGGTCCAGCGGGAGAAGCTCCCGAAGTTCTCCGACCTGACCGAGGAGGAGGTTGATTACCGGCTCGAACGCTGTCTCAAGCGCGGGCTGATCGAGAAGAAGACCATCCAGTACGAGGGATATACCCTCCAGTTCGAGGGCTACGACGCCCTGGCGCTGCGAGCGCTCGTCCAGCGGGACACGATCGCCGAATTTGGCTCGCCGCTGGGCGTCGGCAAGGAGAGCGACGTCTACGAGGTCCGCTCGTACAAGCCGCTGGCGCTGAAGTACCACCGCGAAGGCTACACGAACTTCCGGGAGATCCACAAGGAACGCGACTACACGTCGGACAACGAGCACGTCTCCTGGATGTACACCGCCCGAAAGGCCGCCGAACGGGAACACGGCATCTTGGAGGAGCTCTACCCCGACGTGGCGGTCCCGCGGCCGATCGACCAGAACCGCCACGCCATCGTCATGGAGAAGATGGACGGGGTCGAACTCTCGCGGACCAAACTCGAGGACGAACAAGTGCTGGGGGTCCTCGAGTTGCTCCTCTCGGAAGTCGCACGCGCGTACGCGAACGGGTACGTCCACGCCGACATGAGCGAGTACAACGTCTTCGTCGACGAGGAGGGCGTGAAGATCTTCGACTGGCCGCAAGCGGTTCCGACCGACCACGAGAACGCGAGCGAGTTCCTCGAGCGAGACGTGACCAACCTGATCGGCTACTTCCGCCGGAAGTACCCCCAGCACGTGCCCGACGACCTGGCCGCCGACGATGTCGCACGGGCCATCGCGGACGAGTCGTTCGAATCGATCGAACCCTACGTCTAACGACCGACCCGGCCGCGACACGTCTCGATTCTCGATCGTCTGAGCGCCGTATCTCACCAGCAGCGGTGACACACAGCTCTTCTCGCCGCCCGCGCGTTCGACGGCGGCGGCCCAAATTCAGCGATTGAACCGCCAGCACGGTGACGTAGCTCTCCGTCAGCCGGCCGGAATAACTGCCGTGTCGGAGGATAAATCTCATACCGATATATCAAACTCGGTGGCCAGTTCGAGACCGTGGATTCCCTCGTGCGCCAGGCGCAGTAGTGAGCGGGTCGTACTGGACGGGAGGTCGTGGGTGTGGAGACCGTGACGACTGCCGTGGTGTCGCCGAGCGCGAGCAGATGACGGCGACTCGCCGTCGGCAACGGTCTCACTGCTCCGGACCATTCGGAGGGAACTCCGGTCTTCGACGATCGACCGCACTCCGGTAGTCGCGGCTCAGGCGGACGCGCCTCGGAATCGGGCAGTCAGAAAAAGTGGAGGGGAGCGGAGTTACTGCTGGGCGCTACCCGGCGCGATGTCGATTTCGTCGAACGACGCGAAGTCGCCCGCTTCGGCTCGTTCGACGGCCGCATGGGCGTCGACGTATCCCGCTCCGACCGATTCGGCGGTGTACGACGCGTCGCGCCCGTCGTCGGCAGTCGCCTCGAGCGTTACGAGGACGTCCATCGGATCGGGCGCATCCCCGTGGCGCTCGATGGCGGCGTCGTAGACTAGCGCGGCGCAGCCGGCGGTGACGGGACAGGACATGCTGGTTCCGGACGCCAGGCCGTAGTACTCTTCCCCGTCTGATTCCATGAGGTTCAACGGATCGAGCGGGTTGAGCGTGCTCATCACGTCCGCGCCCTTGGCTGCGACGCCGTTCCGGTAGACGCCTAGCGGGCCGTCGATCTCCGGTTCGGTACCCTCGTGGAACGCGGTGAGGTTCTCGTAGGCCGCTTCTCGATCGTAGTTGGCCGCGTCGAACGAACCATCTTGCGGGCGCCCGCGCGAGGAGAAGTCGGCGACGGTTCCCTCGTCGTCGGTCGCCGCGACGCCAAGGACGTGCGGGGCCGTCGCGTACTGGTTCAGGGTCCCCTGCTCGGGGCCGTTGTTGCCGGCCGAGAAGACCGGGAGGATGCCCTCCTCGTGGGCGTGCCAGGTCGCGACGTTGACCGGGTCGTCCGGAACGAACGCCTGGTCGTCGCTCGATCCGTACGAGTTCGAGACGATCTGAATATCGTGCTCGCCCTCGCGCTGCCGGCGAAGGAGATCGTCGTACGCGGCGACGACGTACACGATCAACAGTCCGCCCGCACCCGCCGAGTACACCGTCAGGTCGGCGTCGGGAGCCATGCCGGTGTACTCGCCGTCGCTCCGCTCGCCGGTCCCGGCGATGCTCCCCGAACAGTGGGTCCCGTGGCCGCTCGCGTCGGTGTCGACGGAGCCGAGGTCCTGCCACCAGAGGGGTTCGTCCTGAATACCGGGGATGCCGACGTACTGGTAGTTCGCGTTGAGGTTCGACTCGAGATCAGGGTGATCCCCGTCGACCCCCGAGTCGATGACGGCGACGTGGACGTTCTCGCCGGTGTAGGACGTCTCGAGCCCATCCCCAGCCTGGATCGCATCGGCGTTCGTCGCCTGACGGGCGTCGGCGTTGAAGTACTCGAGTTCGTAGTTCGTGGAGACGTATCGGACCGCGTCCCAACTCGCGACGGTCTCGATGAGCGAACCCGGAAGTATGGCGTAGCCGATCGGAAGCTCGTCGAACCCGAACGAAATCTCGACGTCGAGGGTTTCGAGTTGCACGAGATCCGCGGGCGATTCGAAGACGATCACCACCTCCTGAAGGGCATCGCTCTCGATTTCGAGGCCGTCGTCGACGAGCGTGTCGCCGACGGTGAACAGTCCGTCGAGCGCGTCATCGACGAGTTCGCGATCGAGCGCTGCGCCCGTTCCGGAGAAGGCGACGGTACCGGCGATGCCGGTGCCGACCGCTTCGAGGACCCGTCGGCGCGTCGATCGGGAAGCGGGATTGTCGTTACTCATCGATCTTCGAAGCAACCGCCGGTGCGTCCGGTACCGTCCTGTGCGCTGTCCCGTCCGATCGACTATTGACCGTCGGTTGCCGCCTATTAGTGTTCGATAACTCCAATGGTTGCATCATATGCGTATCCGGAATATTCCTCAATGAACGAATTTAAAAATATTGTGGTTGTCGGGTTCGAATCTGTTGAAAACGGCGTCGATAACCGATCTCGAACGGGTCAGCCAGGCGGCGCGATCGTCGGGACGCGCTCGCGCGGCGAGAACACCCATCGAACTCGGACGCAAGCACCGCGTTACCGTCGGCGTCGTTCGAAGCCCTTATACTCGAGAGTTGGGTAGGTCCGGTAGACTCGCTGGTTCGCGGGCATCAGCGGGCACCTGTACGACGCCGCGTCACAGGTCGGGATGTGATCCGCGGGGCGCCGGCCCCGGTCAGGATTGAACCAGGAAACGCCCGCGAGTGATAATACATGGCAGAAAGCTTCTACTCCCACATCAAGGAAGCGTGGAAGGACCCCGACGACGGCAAGCTCGGGGAACTGCAGTGGCAGCGAAAGCAGGAATGGCGCGATCAGGGCGCGATCGAGCGGATCGAGCGCCCGACGCGACTGGACAAGGCGCGCGAACTCGGCTACAAGGCCAAACAGGGCATCGTCGTCGCTCGCGTGTCCGTCCGCAAAGGGACGGCCCGGAAGCGCCGCTTCAAGGCCGGTCGGCGCTCGAAGCGCCAGGGTGTCAACCGCATCGGGCGGCGCAAGAACATCCAGCGCATCGGCGAGGAGCGCGTCTCCCGGAAGTACCCCAACCTGCGCGTGCTCAACAGCTACTGGGTCGGTGAAGATGGCAGCCAGAAGTGGTTCGAAGTGATCCTCGTGGATCCGAACCACCCCGCCATCCAGAACGACGACGACCTCAACTGGATCTGCGACGACGCGCACACGAACCGCGCGTTCCGCGGGCTCACCAACGCCGGGAAGAACAACCGCGGTCTCAACAACCGCGGCAAGGGCGCCGAGAAGGTCCGTCCGTCCAACACCGGCGGTCGCGGTCGCGCCAAGTAACGCTCCGCAGTCGTCGCAGTCGTCGCAGACGGTTTTACGTCGATTTTTATTGGACCGAGTTCGTGAGCGCAAGCGGCCGCTCCGTGGGCTATTCACCGGTTCGTCCCTCTGCTACGTCCCCAGAACATCACCCCCCGATCGGTCAGACCGTGCGCTCGGTCGGGTCGATCGACCGGATTCAACCGTCAACCTGATTCGAGCGCCAGCCGGCCGAGTCCTCGCCGAATCGGCACTCTGTTTCGTTCGAGACGGCAGGGAGACTTATTCCGCCGGACGGTGTACCGTCACGCATGGCACAGCACGTCCTCGTGGCGGTCGACGACTCGGACCGATCGACTGAGGCCATCGAGTTCGCCTGCACGGAGTACCCGGAGGCGACGATCACCGCGATCCACGTCCTCGATCCGGGCGATTTCTACGCGGTCAGCGGCGTCGAAGGCACCGCGATGGCCAACTACGACGAGATCCAGGATCACCACGAGGAGCGGGCCGACGAAATCCTCGAGACCACGCGCGACCAGGCCGCCGAGCACGGCGTCGAGATCGAAACGGACCACGTCGTCGGCGGCGTCTCGCGTTCGATCGTCGACTACGCGGCCGAACACGACATCGATCACATCGTCGTCGGCAGCCACGGCCGGACGGGCGCGAGCCGCATTCTACTCGGCAGCGTCGCCGAGACGGTCGCCCGCCGGTCACCGGTACCGGTGACGATCGTCCGCTGATCGATCACTATTCGAGACGCTACACTGGAAGCGACGGCGACGCCGATGGCGATAGCGATGGCGATGACCGGCACTTGGCGGTAGGGCGATACGGACCGCGAAAACCGGGCAGCGACGCTTACGCGGAGACGGACCGGCTCTCCCGCTCGGTCTCGGTCGAGTGCAGGTCCAGATCGGCTTTCAGGGCCTCGATGGCCTCCGCAGGGTCGGTCTCGGAGTCGAAGACGCGGTCGAATCCCAGCTCGCGGAAGAACTGACGGGTTTCCCCGAAGTCGTCCTGGCCGACGGCGAGGTTGCCGCCGATGTAGGTCGTGACGTCGAGGTCGGCCTCGGCGAGCCGCCGGTGGAATCCTTCGCAGTCCTGTTTGGCGTGGCCGTAGAGCGACGAAACGAGTACGGCCTCGGCGTCGGTGGCGGACGCGGCGTCGACGAACTCGTCTTGGGAGGTCTGGACACCCAGGTTGACGACGTCGAAGCCGGCTGCCTCAAGCGCCTGTTCGAGGATGGTGATCCCGACGACGTGGGCGTCGGAACCGATCACGCCGAGGATGACTGTCTCCGTCATGGGCGTACCACCACAAACCGTCGGGACCGCCATAAACCTAATGATTAATAATGTGGTAAAGGGTGGCACGATCTGCGCAGTACGATCATCGCCGATCGAGCGGCGGCCGACTCGCTTCGGGTCGGACCGCGACTGGATACGAGCGTTTCCCTCCGGTTTCGGCCCGTAGTCGGTTCGCGATCGGCCTGGTCGGTCAGACGCTCGTGAGCGCGCCGATCGGTGCGTCGGTGCGTTCGCGCGCGCGTTCGATTCCGTCCTCGCCGGCCGCGATGAGTGCGAAGACGCCGGCCACGTCGGCCTCGGCGGTGTGGGCGATGTCCAACAGGAGTTCCTGAGTCTCGCCCGAGCGGATGAGATCGTCGACGACCAGAACCGACTCGCCCGGATCGATGGCCGAGGCGGGCAGGTAGTAGGTGAGTTCGATCCCCGACTGGAGCCGCTGGCGCGCCTCGATGAACTCCTCGACGGCGGTCTCCTTGCGCTTTTTCGCGTAGGCACAGCGGACGCCGTAGTAGCTCGCGAGCGACGCCGCGAGCGTGATCCCGTCGGTTGCGGCGGTGAGCACGACGTCCGGGCGATCGAAGTCGAATCCGTTGGCAACGACCGGGGCGACCAGGTCGAGGAACGGCTGGTCGAAGACGGTCGCGGAGTTGTCGACGTACCCCTCGTCGTCGACTCGGATGCGCGCGTCGAGTTCCTTGGCTAAGGCTTCCCGACCGAGTTCCTCGACGACCTCGCGGGCGCGGTCGGTACCGGGGAGAACGTGGCCGTTGACGTACCGGTTGAGGTCGCCCGCCGGGAGTCCCGTCGTCTCGGCGAGTTCGTCGTAGGTCCGCGTCTCCTTGAGCATTCGCAACACGTCGACGGCCCGCAGTTGGAGGGCCGCTTTCTCGGCGCGGTTCATACCGATATGCACGATTCCACAACTATGGGTATTACGATCGGAATTCTCCGCATGATAACCACGAACGTGGTCGCACCGCGCGGACGTGCGCGTTCGCTCACCGCGGACCACGCCCGCTCTGTTCGTTACTCGTCCGAGAACGGCTCGTTTCCGGACTGGGCGCGAGCGCTGCTACGTCCGCGTCGGCGGACCAGGCGACGCATGACTCGGGCCTGTGCCTTCTGGAGGAGCGTCGCGGCGGTGCTCGGTGCGCAGTCCAATTCGTCGGCGACGGCGCTGACGCCGCCCTCACGCGGGATCTCGTAGTAACCGACGTCGACCGCGGCCGCGACGGCCTCGAGCTGGCGCTCGGTGAGCTCGCCGCTTACCGGCGCGTGGCGGCGATCGTACTCGCCGATCGCCCGGACGGTGACGTCGATGGCGTCGGGAAGGCCGTCGAGCATCGCCCGCAGGTCCTCGCCGGCGCCGACGACGGTCATCTCGAACGCGGCCTCGGCGTCGTAGACCACCGGCGGCACGACGACGAGGTTCAGAGCGGCGAACGCCCGGCGCCAGCGGACGTCTTCCGGACGGGTCTCCTGACAGATGTAGACGTAAAACGAGCCGTCGTCGATCGGCGTGAGATCGTACCACCGAACGGAGTCGACGGCCTCGATGGCGTCGACGTACGCGTCGCGGTCGGCCTCGGCGTAGAACAGTTCGTACTCGAGGCCGTCCGCGGGCGCGGCGATGTTCCAGGCCCGGAGCTCCTCGTACCGGACCGCGTCCCCCTCGCGGATGAACCGCTGCATGGGATGGAGCATGCGGTCGGGCTGGGAGAGGCGCACGTCGAGGTACTTCATCGGCGATCGGTCGGTGCCGAACGTGACGACGGCCATACCCTTATAAATTGACTAGTCCGTCCGCGACAATTCACACGGCGATCCACCCCCGACAGATACGTATGGTTCACCGATCGCGCCGACTCGCGACCGCCCGTCTCGACGCAGTATTGTTCGAACCAGTCGGTACAGAAGCGCCGACAGCGATCTCCGGCCGGCCGGTGGTGAGACGATGAGCGACGCCGCGACGCTCGCGGCGTTCGCCGCCGGCGTCGGCCTCGGCCTGACTAATCTGGCCGGAATCGTTGCCAGTGCGCTCGGCCTGGTCGACTACTGGCCGCCAGGCGAGCGGGACTGGCAATACTATACCCACTGGAGCATTTCGCACGGGCTCAACGTCGTGGTGCTCGCTCTCACCTCCCTGGACTGGAACGGGCTCGGCCTGCCGCGGGGTCCCTCGCTCGTCGCCGGCGCGGCGCTGTTCGTCGCCGGCTACGCCGTCGCGATCGCCGCCGGACTCGATCTGGGCGTCGAGGAGACGAAAGGGCTCGCCGGCGAGCTGCGGACCGGCGGCTGGTACCGCTACTCCCGAAACCCCCAATACGTCGGCTACGTCGCCGCGACGATCGGCTTCGCGCTGGTGGCGAACTCCGCGCTGGTGGCCGTCGTCTGTGCGATCTACCTGGCCTGGTGGCTCGCACTGCCGTTCGCCGAGGAACCCTGGCTTCGCGAGCGGTACGGCGACGACTACGAGCGGTACGCCGATCGGGTGCCGCGCTTTCTCGGCCGACGGACGGTCCGCGCGCTCGTCGACCGCGACGCACCGACTGCGTCGAAGTGACTACGCTTCGAGTCCTGCACGAACCGTCATTCGCCACCCGCAACGGTTCCGTTACCGTCGGTTTCGAGGCTCGTTCCGCACGATGAGCGCACGCCGACGCTCCGGCGAGTCGGTTCGGAGTCGTCGGCGAACGGCGCTCTGACGAACGTCGCTTGCACCTGTTTGCGGTCGCGCTCGCATGTGACCACCGCGTCTCGTTCGACGCGACAGAACTGGAGTTCGACCGTCGCGGTACCGCTCTCAACGTATTCGAGCCGCCGTTCGTAACACCCGTCGACGTGGTCCTGGTAGACGATCACCGACTCGTCGTCGAACTCCGTCTCCGCGAGCAGGTCGTCGACGTCGTCGGCGCCGTCGGAATCGCGGTCGTACGCGAGCGCGTCGGCGTCCGCCGCTTCTCTCAGGACGAAGATACCGTCGGCGTCCCGGTCGGTGTCGGGACCCGTCTTCCGAACGATAGGTGCGTCGGTGCTTCCGCGGATCGAGACGGTCTCGGGATCGGTTACCCGTTCCGTCGGGTCCGCGCGGTCCGAACCGTCGGCGTTCGAACCGCCGGCACAGCCGGCAATGAGGACGCCGGTCGACGCGGTCCCTGCCCTGAGCAGTGCGCGTCTCGTCGTGTGGAGGGCGGACATACGATCAGTTTCGAGATGTTAGATGAATATCTTGTCGTCGCGACGGCGAGCCCTCGTGCTCGCGGGAACGGGGGCGGAGACGGGATGAGGGCGGGAACGGACAGCGGTCGAAACCCGACCGCGCTCAGTCCTGCAGGAAGTCGGGGTCCGTCCGCTGCTCGTCGCGTTCGGCCGCGAGGTGATCTTTGAACGCGTCGATCTCGACGTCGTACTCCTGGTCTTCGAAGCGGTCGCGGACCGAGATGTTGCCGGCCTCCTCCTCGTTGTCGCCGACGATGATCTGGTAGGGGACCCGATCGTCGTGGGCCGCGCGGATCTTCCGTTCGAGCGTGGAGTCGCGGTCGTCGACCTCCACGCGGAAGTCGTCGAACTCCGCGGCGATCTCGTAAGCGTAGTCGAGGTTGTCGTCGGAGATCGGCAGCACGCGGACCTGTTCGGGCGCGAGCCAGAGCGGGAACCGGCCCTCGTAGTGCTCGATGAGCATCATGAAGAACCGCTCGTAGCTGCCGTACAGCGCGCGGTGGATCATGACGGGGCGGTGTTCCTCGTTGTCCTCGCCCACGTAGGAGAGGTCGAACCGCTCGGGCATGTTGAAGTCCAGCTGGACCGTCGGGCCGTCCCAGTCGCGCCCGATCGCGTCCTCGAACGCGAAGTCGATCTTCGGCCCGTAGAACGCGCCGTCGCCCTCCTCGACCTCGTAGTCGAGGTCGCGGGCTTCGAGGACGCTCTCGAGTTGGGACTCGGCCTTCTCCCAGATCTCGTCGGAGCCGACCGACTTCTCGGGGCGGGTCGCGAGGGCCATCTCGTACTCGAGATCGAACGTCTCTAAGACGTCCGTGATCATGTCCATGATCTGCTCGACCTCCGACTCGATCTGGTCGGGCCGGACGAACAGGTGGCCGTCGTCGATGGTGAACGCCCAGACCCGCGAGAGGCCGGAGAGCTCGCCGCGCTGTTCCTTCCGATAGACCTTGCCGTTCTCCGCGTAGCGGATCGGCATGTCGCGGTAGCTCCAGGACTGATCCTGGAAGATGGCGGCGTGGCCGGGACAGTTCATCGGCTTCAGGCCGAACTCGTCGTCGCCGACGTCGAAGATGAACATGTCGTCGGCGTAGTTCTCGTAGTGACCCGAGCGGTGCCAGAGGTCCGTCTTGAAGACGTGGGGCGTCTCGACGTAGTCGTAGCCCGCGTCCTCGTTTAAGTCCTCGACGAAGCCCTCGAGTTCCTTGAGGACCGTCTTCCCCGGCGGGTGATACAGCGGCAGTCCGGGGCCGGTGACGTCCTGGATCGAGAAGAGGTTCATCTCGTTGCCGATCCGGCGGTGGTCGCGCTTCTCGGCCTCGCGCTTGCGCTCTAAGAAGTCCTCGAGGTCGCTCTCGTCGTCGAAGGCCGTCCCGTAGATCCGGGTCTGCATCGGGTTCTCCTCGTTGCCGCGCCAGTAGGCGCCGGCGATCTCCAGCAGTTCGACGGCGCCGATCTCGCCCGTCGAGTCGACGTGGGGGCCGGCACAGAGGTCCTCCCACTCGCCCTGCGTGTAGAAGGAGACGGTGTCGTTCTCGTCGGCGAACTCCTCTAAGAGTTCGAGCTTGTAGGGCTCGTCGGCCAGGCGTTCCTCGGCCTCCTCGATCGAGACGTCCTCGCGTTCGATGTCGTAGTCGGCCGCGATGATCTCCTCGATCTCGTCTTCGAGGGCCGCGAGGTCCTCCTCGTCGACGTCTAAGTTGTCGAAGTCGTAGTAGAACCCTTCGTCCGTCGGCGGGCCGATCGCGAGGTCGACGTCGTCG
Organism: Natrinema salifodinae; assembly: GCF_900110455.1. NCBI lineage: Archaea > Methanobacteriati > Methanobacteriota > Halobacteria > Halobacteriales > Natrialbaceae > Natrinema > Natrinema salifodinae. The sequence goes on from NZ_FOIS01000003.1 coordinate 336,598, forward strand.
TAGTGGCGCTCGACGGCCTGGGCGAGGCAATGGGCCGCGGAGTGGCGCATGACCTCGAGGTACTCCTCGGAGCCGTCGGTGATGATCTCGAGTTCGACGCCGTCGTAGACCGGCTCCTCTTTCGCGACGAGCTCGCCGTCGAGCTTGCCGGCGACCGTGTCGCTGCCGAGGCCCGGCCCGATCTCGTAGGCGCAGTCCTCGACGGTCGCGTCCGCGTCGACCTCGAGTTCCGAGCCGTCCGGTAGTACGACCGCGATCCGTTCGTCCGCTCGTGAATCTGATTCTGACATGGCTGTGGCTAGTGTGGGTGTTGTAACTGCGTGGAAAACGCCGGTGGCGCGTCCGTCGTCGCGCGGGCCGGTCTCACCGTTTGCCGGTCGATCAGCGCCGACGCAACAAACGGTAGGTGTGAGTTAGAAGCGGGCACGAGCCCGGCGTGTAAAACGGACACCTACCATCGTGGCTACGCGTAGTCTCGATTGGGATAAAAGCGTTGTGATGGTCCGCGAACGGTCGAAACCGGTCGTCCGGCGGCGTGGCCGCGATCCAGATATCGATCAAGGGCGGGGCGGATCGACCGCAACCGGCGTCAACGACTCGAGCAGCCGGGATGACCGATACTGGTTTTTCGCTGCCCGTGAACGGGTACGCTATGGCGATGGCAGTCGACGCCGTCCTCTTCGACCTCGACGATACGTGCTACCCGTACCCGCCCTGCAACGAGGCGGGCAAGGAGGCCGCCTGGCGGACCGCCCGCGAATTGGGGTACGACTTCGACCGCGAGGCGTTCGACGCGTTCTACCGGGAGGGGCGCCGGGACGTGAAACGCGACGCGGCGGAGACGGCAGCCAGTCACGACCGGTTCCTCTACTTCAAGCGGGCCCTCGAGCGCCACGCGGGCACGCATCGATCCGGCGACGCGCTGGCGATGGGCGAGGCCTACTGGGCCGCCTTTGTCGACGAACTCGAACCGTTTCCGGGCGTCACGGAGACGTTCGCGACGCTCGCCGATCGGGACGTCGACGTCGCGATCGTGACCAACCTCACGACGCGGATCCAACTCGAGAAACTCGACGCGATGGGTCTCGACGAGTACGTCGATCTGCTCGTGACCTCCGAGGAGTTGGGCCGCGAGAAACCCGCCTCGCTGATGTTCACGCACCCGCTGGCGCGACTCGATCGACGCCCCTCGGAAACGGTGATGGTGGGCAACTCGATCCGCTCGGATATCGAGGGAGCGAACGCCGTCGGCATCGAGACGGTCCTGTTCAACGGCGACGGCGACGCCGATAGCGGCGGTGACGATCCTGCTAGCGCGGATCCGACTCTCGAAAGCCACCGCAAACCGGATCACCGAATCGATTCCTTCCGCGACGTGCTGGAGGTGATCCGATGATCCTCGAGGACCAACGCCAGGCGGTGGTCGAGCGCGCGCCGGACCTGGCGGCGCTGACGCCGGGCCGAACGGGGAACCTGAGCGTCCGCGACGGGCGCGACGGCGACGCCTTCGCGGTCACGCCGACCGGGGTTCCGTACGACGGGTTCGACGCCGAGGACGTCCCGATCGTCGGGACCGACGGCGAGCAGTTGGACGGCGAGATGGCCCCCAGCAGCGAGGTGCCGATGCACAGCGCCATCTACCGCCGGGAGGACGTCGGCGCGATCGTCCACACCCACTCGCCGTGGGCGACGACGCTGGCGGTCGCCCGCGAAACGCTCCCGCCGATCCACTACATGATCGTCGCGGTCGGCAAGCGCGTGCCTGTCGCCGAGTACGCCCCCTACGGGACCGACGCGCTCGCCGAGAACATCGTAACAGCGATGGACGACGCCGACGCGACGGCGTCGCTCGTCGAGAACCACGGCCTGGTCGTCACCGCGCCCGACCTCGCGACCGCCCTCGAGAACACCCACCACGTCGAGAGCCTCGCCAGGCTGTACCTCCAGTCGCGGGCGGCCGGCCTCGAGCCGGCGACGCTCTCGGAGGAGCAACTCGAGACGGTCGTCGAGAAGTTCGAGTCCTACGGGCAGTAGCGCTTAGCGGTCAGCAGTCAGCGGCCCGAAGACCGGCCGGCGCAGTTCCCTCAGTTCCGATCCGCCAACAGCTCGCTCGCCGTCACCAGCGACTCCATCTCGATGCCTGCCTCTTCGACGTTCTCGCGGCCGCCCTCCTCGCGGTCGACGACGACCAGGGCGCGCTCGACGGTCGCGCCCGCGTCCCGGAGCGCCTCGACGGCCTCGACCAGGCTGGTCCCCGTCGTCACGATGTCCTCGACGACGACGACCTCCTCGCCCTCCTCGAGGCGGCCCTCGATCAGATTGGCGGTGCCGTAGTCCTTGCGCTGCTTGCGCGCGATGACGTAGGGGACGCCGGCCGCGACGCTGGCGGCCGCGGCGAGGGGCACGCCGCCTAAGGCGACGCCGCCGAGCTTGTCGTCCGCGTCGACTCGCTCGGCGAAGGCCTCGGCGATCAACTCGAGACACTCGGGATCGGTCTCGAAGAGGTACTTGTCGACGTAGTACTCGCTGGTCCCGCCGTGGGAGAGCTCGAACTCGCCGAACTCGACCGCGTCGGCGTCGCGCAGGGCGTCGATGAGTGCCTGGTTCGTCATTGCCCGAACGAGCGCACCGAACCGAAATAAGCGGTGTGGAACCGACCGGCGTCGCCCGCGGCATCGGCGTCCTCGTTCGGCCCGGACGGCGCGCGACGGATCGGTGGCCCGGAGACGACGGCGAACGGGTTTCCGGCGCAGGTAGGTTTTTTGTCACGGAACCGAAGCCTATCGAACGATGACACCGACCAGCGCGGACGAACCCCATCCGGAGGTACAGGAGTTCCTCGAACTGTACGACTCGCTCGACGCGCCGTCGTTCGACGAGGTCTCGGCCGCCGAGGCCCGCCGGATGTTCGAGGAGTTGCGCGCCTCCGGCGAGCCCGAGATCGAACTTGCGAGCGTCGAGGACCGGACCATCGACGGTCCCCGCGGCGACCTTCCGCTTCGGATCTACGAGCCGGGCACCGAGGGCGACGAGCGACCCCTGATCCTTTACTTCCACGGCGGCGGCTGGGTCATCGGCAGCGTCGACACCCACGACGGCACCTGTCGGAAACTGGCCGCCGAGTCGGGGTATCCCGTCGTCAGCGTCGACTACGGCCTGGCGCCCGAACACCCCTTCCCCGAGGGGCTGCGGGACTGCTACGCCGCGCTCGAGTGGGCCGCCGAGGCCGCGCCCGATCTGGGTGCCGATCCCGACCGGATCGCCGTCGCCGGCGACAGCGCCGGCGGCAGCTTAGCGGCCGGCCTCTCGCTGCTCGTCCGGGACCGAGGCGGTCCGGAGATCACCTACCAGCTTCTGGTCTATCCCGGAACCGGCGACGTGACGAAGACGGACGCCTACGAGGAGAACGGCGAGGACTACTTCCTGACGAAAGCCGACATGGCCTGGTTCCGCGACCACTACTTCGAACGCGAGATCGACGAGGGGAACGTCTACGCGATGCCCAGACTCGCACACGACCTTTCGGAGCTGCCGCCGGCGACGGTCATCACGGCCGGGTTCGATCCGCTGCGAGACGACGGGGCGGCCTACGCCGAGCGATTGGAGGCGGCCGGCGTGCCCGTCGAGTACCACCATTACGACGATGTGATCCACGGCTTCTTCGGAATGATCACCGAGCCGGTGGACGTAGAGCGCGCGCACGAAGCCTACGAGGACGCCGTCGCGGATCTGCAAGACGCGCTGGAGTAGTAGTGTATTCGCTGCGAGGAAGACGGAGCGGAGAGAGCGCTACCAGGGCTCGTTCTTCAGCCCGAGCTTGTACGCGATCATGTTCGTCGTCACGTGCAGTATCGGCGTGAGCACGACGACGACGAGGATGACGTCGAGGGTAAACCAGGTCCGGAACCAGTCGGTCGCCAGCAACGCGGTCAGCGGCAGGGAGACGACGACGAAGTCGAGTTGGTCGAGTCCGGGGAACATCGCGCCGCGCTGGCGGCCGGTCCGGCGCTTGAGGAACGAGGCCAGGATGTCGCCCAGCATGGCGCCGGCGGCCAGGCCGATCGCCGCGAGCGGCGTGAACGCCGGCACGTCGAACCCGAGCGCGGCGCCGACGCCGTCCGCGACGAGCGTCAGGACCGTCGCGAGCGCGACGCCCGCGAGGATTCCCATCGCCGTGCCGCGCCAGGTCTTCCCGTCGCCGAGCACCCGTCTGTCCCCCCACGTCCGGCCGCCGTCGATCGGTCGGCCACCGCCGGCCAACACCGCGGCGTTGTTGGGGACGTAGGCGGGCAACATCGCCCAGAACGCGATCGCGACTGTCTCGAGTACTGCCATGTCCGCGGGGACGAACCGGCGTCTCTTAATCGGCGGTGGTTCGACGCGGGCCAGTGACCGCGACTCACACCCCCCTCGAAATCGCTCCGTCGGCCGGATATATACACACTATCCGTTTTCGCCATACACGAAAAGTTTTTAGCATTCCTGATCGATGTGAGGTGTATAGGTCTTGGTATCATGTCACGTGCCATCTTCGACGAGAGCGAGTACGAACGCCGGGTCTCGCGGACGAAAGAGCGATTACGCGAGGCGGACCTCGACGCCATCGTCGTCGCCGACCCCGCGAACATGAACTACTTGACGGGCTACGACGGCTGGTCGTTCTACGTCCACCAGGCCGTCGTGGTCACGCCCGACCGCGACGAACCGATCTGGATTGGCCGCGGAATGGACGCGGGTGGCGCGCAGGCGACGACCCACCTCGCCGAGGAGAGCATCCGCGCGTACAGCGACGACCACGTCCACTCGCCGTCCGATCTCCACCCAATGGACTACGTCGCGGGCGTGCTCGAGGAACTGGACGTCGCCGACGGCCGGATCGGCCTCGAGATGGACGCCGCCACCTTCTCCGCGAAATCGTACACGCGCCTGCGGAAGAACCTCCCCGAGGCTGCGTTCGAGGACGCGACGCTGCTGGTCGGCTGGCTCCGGATCACGAAGTCCGAACGGGAACTCGAGTACATGCGCCAGGCGGCCCGGATCTCCGAGAACGCGATGCGGGCGGGCCTGGAGACGATCGAGGACGGCGTGCCGGAGTACGAGGCCGCGGCCGCGATCTACGAGCAGTTGATCACCGGCGCCGAGGAGTACGGCGGCGACTACCCCTCGATCGTCCCGCTGATGCCCTCCGGCGAGCACACGGGCACGCCGCACCTGACCTGGACTGACCGGCGGTTCGAGGAGGGCGACCCGGTCATCATCGAGCTTTCGGGCTGTCGCCACCGATACCATTCGCCGCTGGCCCGCACGACGTTCGTCGGCGACCCGCCCGCGGAACTCGAGCACACCGCCGAGGTCGTCGTCGAGGGGATCGAGGCCGCGCTCGATGCCGTCGAACCCGGCGTCACCTGCGAGGCCGTCGAGAAAGCCTGGCGGGAGACGATCGCGCGGTACGACATCGAAAAGGAGGACCGCATCGGCTACTCGATGGGTCTGGGTTACCCACCGGACTGGGGCGAACACACCGCGAGCATCCGGCCGGGCGACGAGACCGTCCTCGAGGAGGACATGACCTTCCACATGATCCCCGGCATCTGGACCGAGGAGGTCGGCATGGAGATCAGCGAGACGTTCCGCGTCACCGGCAGCGGCGCGGAGACGCTAGCCGACTTCCCGCGGCGGCTGTTTACCGCGTGATCCGGGCCACTCGAGCGGGTTCCGCCGCGCTACTTCGGGTCCGTTCCGCTTCCTTCCCCCGCTCGATCGCGGCCGAGAGAAAGCGAGGTATCATAGTCCCGCGGTCACACGGTTCGATCATGGGGTCGTGGAAGCGGGAATTCGCGAGCGGGCTCATCCTGCTCGGGCCGATACTCATCACGCTGTACGTCGTGTATCGAATCACGGCACTGGTCACCGGCGTCACGCCGCTGGTCCTGTTCGACGACGGCACACTGGGCGGCCTGGTCGCCCACGAGCCGACCCGCTCGCTGCTCGTCGCCGGTCTCCGCGTCGTCCTTCCGCTCTGCGTTGTCGCGCTGGTGACGCTCGGCGCCGGCGTGCTCACGCGGACGACGATCGGCGACGTCTTCGCGCGGAGCGTCGACGGCCTGGCGAACCGGGTTCCCGGGTTGCGAATCGTCTACAACGCGTCGAAAGTTACCGCCGAGACTACGCTCGGCGAGGGTGAGACGCTCCAGTCGGCCGTCAGGGTCGAGAGCTGGGACGGCCTCCAGATGACGGCGTTCAAGACCGGCCGCGTCACCGACGACGGCCGCGAGGTGGTCTTTATTCCCACGTCGCCGAACATCAGTTCGGGCTTCGTCGCCGAGGTCGAGCCCGAGCGGGTCACCGAAACCGACGAGGGGCTCGAGGAAGCGTTAACGCGGGTCTTGAGCGGCGGGTTCGCCGAAGCCGACGCCCCCAGTACCACCGGAACCGCCGGCGACGCGAACCGGTCCGACGACTCGTCCGGGGAAAACGGAACGGCGGTTTCCTTCGACGCGGACGAGAACGAGCCGGGACCGGAGGAGTGATCGCTGCGGCCGAGTGCGGAGTCTAGATCTATATTCGAGCGGACCGGCTCTCAGTCCGATTCCGGCCGGCGAACCGCGTTCTCGAGGTCGTCGCCGGTCGCGAGCGCCTCGACGTTGTGCGCGACGATGTCCGCCAGGCGGTCCCAGTGCTTGGGCGTGTGGCCGCCGGTGTGGGGCGTGATCAGGCAGTTCTCGAGGTCCCAGAGCGGGTGGTCGTTCGGGAGCGGTTCGGGGTCGGTGACGTCGAGGGCGGCCCCGCGAATCTTGTTCGATTGCAATGCAGCGACGAGCGCGTCGGTGTCGACGATCCCGCCGCGGGCCGCGTTGACGACGACGGCGGTCGGTGGGAGCGTCGCTAACTCCGCCTCGCCGACGAGGCCGCAGGTCAGGTCGTTGAGCGGACAGGCGAGGACGACGTAGTCGCTGCGGGCGAAGGCCTCGTGGACGTCCTCCGCCTCGAAGCCGAGTACCTCGTCGGTCGGGCCACCCTTCTCGGGCGTGTAGCGGATGCCGATCGTCTCGACCTCGAAGCCCTCGAGCCGTTGGACGACCGCCTGGCCGATCGAGCCGAGGCCGACGATCGTGACGGTGCTGTCGGTGAACTCGTGGGATTGGAAGTGGCGCCACTCGCCGTTTTGCTTGCGGCGCCAGCCCTCGTGGAGCCGGCGGGCGAAGACGAGCATGTTGCCGATCGTCTGCTCGGCGATGCCGGGCGCGTGGATCCCGCCCGCGTTGGTCACGGCGACCCCGCGCTCGGCCAGGGCGTCCGTCGGGAGGTGATCGGTGCCGGCGAAGGTACACGCGAACAGTTCGAGCCGCTCGGCGCGCTCGAGGCGGTCTTCCTCGATCGAGATGCCCGTCGCGACCCGCGCCCGTTCGACGAGTTCGCGTTCCTCCGCCGGCGTCCGCGCGAGCGCGACCGTTCGGTCGGGCAGCCGCTCGCGCAGCGTCTCGGCGTACGACTCCATCGACAGTCCCTCCGTCCCCTCTCGCAGGACGACGATATCCGGGTTCGCTGGATTCGTGCTCATAGTGGGTTCCTCGTGCGTCACGCGACGCGATATCCGACGATTGTCATCCTCTCTCTTATCTTTTTGTGTACTCGACGTAAACGCTGATTGTGTACAATTAAGTCAGTGGGGCGCGTCACCACCTCGCATGAGCGAACCGGTACGGGACCGCCTGGTCACCCTTCGACGGAGTCTCCACCGCCACCCCGAGCCGGCGTGGCGCGAGTTCTACACCACTGCCCGACTCGTCGAGGAGATCCGGGCTATCGGCGTCGACGAACTGGCCGTCGGCCCGGACGCTTACGACCCCGCCGATCGGATGGCCGTCCCCGACAAGGACCTCGAGCCGTGGGTCGAGCGTGCCCGCGAGCGCGGCGCCGACGCGGCCCTGCTCGAGCGGATGGCCGGCGGTAACACCGGCGCCGTCGCCGTCCTCGAGCGCGGCGAGGGCCCGACGATCGGCCTTCGGGTCGACATCGACGCGCTGTTCATCGAGGAATCGACCGACGCAGCCCACGACCCCGCGTCCGAGGGCTTTCGCTCCGAAATAGAGGAGACGATGCACGCCTGCGGCCACGACGTCCACATGACCTGGGGCCTGGCCGCCCTCGAGCGAATCGCCGACAGCGACTTCGCGGGTCGCCTGGTCGTCTTCTTCCAGCCCGCCGAGGAGGTAAGCGGCGGCGGGTGTCCGATGGCGAAAAGCGAGTTCGCCGAGGGCCTGGACTACCTGCTCGCGGTCCACGTCGGCCTCGATCACCCGACCGGCGAGGTCGTCGCCGGGATCGAGAAGCCCCTGGCGATGTGTCACGTCGACGCGACGATCGAGGGCAGCGCCGCGCACGCGGGCAAGGCCCCCAACGAGGGGGCCAACGCCATGCACGCCATGGGGACCGCGATCGAGAACGCCTACGGCATCCCCCGGCACGCGGACGGGATGACCCGGGTGAACATCGGCAGGGCTGAGGCCGGGACCGCGAGCAATATCATCGCCGAGCGCGCCCATATGGAGTGCGAGGCCCGCGGCGAGACCACCGCGCTGATGGAGTACGTAAAGCGCCGCCTCGAGCGCACCGTCAAATCGGCGGCGACGATGCACGACTGCCGGGCCGACGTCGAGGTCGTCAGCGAGTCGCCCCGCGCCGACAGCGACCTCGAACTCCAGACCGTCGTCAGCGAGGTCGCGACCGACGTCGACGGGATCGACAGCGTGCTTCCGGCCGCCGAGTTCGGCGCGAGCGAGGACGCGACCTTCCTGATGGACCGCGTCCAGCGCGCGGGCGGCCTGGCGAGCTACCTGATCGTCGGCACCGACCACCCGACGAGCCACCACACGCCGACGTTCGACGTCGACGAGACGAGCCTCGAACACGGCGTCGCCGTCCTCGTCGGTGCGATCCGGGCGCTCGAGCGCAGACATCCGGTGGCGCACGCGGAGCCGGAGGACGGATCGCGCACGGACGTCGCGAACGCGGAGGTCGACGGATGAGCGGGGGCGGCGAACGGAGCGAGCCGCCCGAGCGGGATGCGTCGAACGGACCGGACCGGGCCCCCGTCACCATCGAGGATGTCGAGGCGGCCCGGGAGCGCATCGCCGACGTCGTCCACTGCACGCCGCTGGACACCTCGCGGACGTTCGCCGGCCTGAGCGGCGCAGCCTCGATCGGGCTCAAACTCGAGAACGTCCAGCGCACGGGCTCGTTCAAGATCCGTGGCGCGTACAACAAGATGGCCCGGCTCTCGACCGACGAGCGCGAGGCCGGCGTCATCTCCGCGAGCGCGGGCAACCATGCCCAAGGCGTCGCGCTGGCCGGCGACATGCTCGACATCGACACGACGATCGTCGTCCCCGAGGTGACGCCGGCGGCGAAGATTGAGGCCACCCGCGGCTACGGCGCCGCGGTCGTCGTCGAGGGCGACATCTACGAGCGCTCCTACGAGCACGCCCTCGATCGGGCCGCCGAGACCGGCGAGACGTTCGTCCACCCCTTCGACGACGAGGCCATCGTCGCCGGCCAGGGGACCGTCGGCCTCGAACTGCTCGAGCAGTACCCCGACGTCGACGCCGTCCTCGTCGCCATCGGCGGCGGCGGGCTCATCTCGGGGATCGGAACGGCGCTGAAGGCTCGCGATCCCGATATTCGCGTGATCGGCGTCCAACCCGAGGGCGCCGCACACGCGAAGCCGTCCCTCGAGCGCGGCGAGATCCGCGAACTCGCGGCCGTCGACACCGTCGCGGAGGGGATCGCCGACACCCGCATGCTCGAGACCACCTTCGCGATCGCCCGCGAGGTCGTCGACGGCGTCGTCAGCGTCAGCGACCGCGAGATCGCGACCGCCGTGACTCTGCTGGCCGAGCGCGCCAAGACCGTCGCCGAGGGTGCCGGCGCAGCGCCCCTGGCGGCCGCGCTCTCCGACGACCTCGACCTCGAAGGGGAGCGCGTCGCGGTCGTCGTCTCCGGCGGCAACGTCGACCTCACCGAACACGCCGAACTGACCCGCACCGGCCTCCACGAACTCGGGCGCTACGCCGAGGCCAGGCTAGCCGTCGACGCCTGGCCGACGACGGTCGGCGACGTCGCCGAGACCGTCGAAGCCGAGGGGGCCGAACTGGACGCCTTCGAGCGCGCTCGGCGGACGTCGGTCGATCACCCGAACCGCACGCCCGTAACGATCGGGATCGAAGGGAGCGGCCCCGATCATCTGAACGGCGTACTCGAAGCGTTGGCGGCTCTCGACGGTGTCTCCGTCGTCGAGCACTCGTTCGAGTGACATCCACCGTTCCGGTGGTGGACCGGATCTGAAACAGTATCCGTTTACCTGATCGATTCGGGGCAACCGCTGATCGTACTCGTGGCAGGGACGAAAACCGACCGGCGGGACGAACCCGAGGCGTGAGACCCGTTACGCGACCGTCGCGCTCGGCCCGACCGCCTCGATCGCGTCGAGGAAGAGTCCGATCCCTAACTCGATCTCGCGCTCGGTCGCGTCCAGCGGCGGGAGCAGCCGGATCGTCTTCTTCCCGCAGCCTAGCGTCAGGAGCCCGCGCTCGAGGGCCGCCTCGACGACCGCGCTCCGGCGCTCGGGCGTGTCGAACTCGACGGCCAGCATCAGGCCCTTGCCGCGGACGTCCTCGACGCAGTCGGGCGCGTCGTCGCGCAGGAGTTCCTTCGCTTGCTCGCCGCGTTCGGTCGCGTTGTCGAGCAGGTCGTACTCCCGAATCGCTTCGAGGGTGAACGCGCCCATCATCGAGCCGAGCAGGTCGCCGCCGCCGAAGGTCGACCCCAGCCGATTCTTCTCGCTGGGGAAGACCTCCGAGCGCGAAATCGTCGCACCGACGCGTAGGGCCTTCGCGCTGGCGATGACGTCGGGTTCGATCGGGTAGTGATCCGAGGCCCAGATCTCGCCGGTGCGGCCGACGCCGGACTGGATCTCGTCGACGATCAGGGGGATGTCGTACTCGTCGCTCACGTCGGCGACCTCCCGCACGAACGCCTCGCTGGGGAACCGGTAGCCGCCGACGCCCTGGATCGGCTCGAGGATGAGGAAGGAGATCTCGTCGGGGTCGATGTGGCCGCCTTCGGGCGCGAGCGCGTTGCGGAGCTGCGAGCCGGCGCCGGTGAAGAACCCGCAGTCGCAGTCGCCGGTGCAGTCGCAGAACGGCATCGTCTCGATGCCGTCGATCTGGGGGTAGTGGCGCGTGTAGACCTCCTTGGACTTCGTGATCGAGAGGGTGCCGAGCGTGCGCCCGTGGAAGCTTCCGGCGAAGGCGACGCCGTACTTCGACGGTGCCCGGTAGTCGGCGGTGATCTTCATCGCGTTCTCGACGGCCTCGGCCCCCGAGTTCGAGAGGAAGACGGTGTCCATCCCGTACTGGCTCGAGACCTCGATGAGTTTCTCCATGAGGTGGCTCGACCCCGGGACGGCCGACTCCTCGGGCGTCGGGCCGGCGCCGAAGTACATGTCTTGGCCGGCGATCTTCATCGGTTCGACCAGGTCGAACTCGCGGACCTTGCCGAGGACCTTCTCGTTGTTGTAGCCGAGCGGCGCGGCGCCGATGTGGCAGGTGAAGTCCAACAGGACGTTCCCGTCGACGTCGGTGACGAACGGGCCGTCGGCCTCGCCGGTCGCGTCCCAGACGAACTCGTGGGAGTACTCGCTGGGCGCCGAGTACGACTGGTGGAAGTCGACCCACTGCTGCGCGTTCGGACCCGGGAGCGCGTCCGCGTCGGGTTCCGCCGTGTCCCTATTCATACACAGTTTATGTGTACCTCGTACATTAAAACTTGTTATGGGTTGCCTCGGATCGGTCCCGATACCGGCGGGGAAAACACAGCATGACGGCCGCGGCGACGGGCTACGACTCGTCGATCGGTGCGGTGGAGGGTGCGGACGACTCAGTCGTCGTCCGATTCGACGGGACCGCCCGGGCCGGCGGGCGACGATTCGGCTTCCGTTTGCGCGCTCGAGCCGACGAGCACCGTCTCGTCCTGAAGGAGCACGCGGCCGTACTCCGAGCCGAAGTCCTTGATCAGCGAGAGCATCGCGAGGAAGCAGACGAAGGCGAAGGGCGTGCCGGTGATGATCGCCGCCTGCTGGAGCGTGTTCGCGCTGCCCGTGCCGCCGAGGATCATCAGGATCGCAGCCGTCAAGCCGAGGACGACACCCCAGAAGATCCGGTTGATGGTCGACGGCCTGGCCTTCCCGCCGGTCGTCATCATCGAGACGGCCAGCGTCGAGGAGTCCGCGGACGTGACGAAGAAGGTCGTCACGAGGATCATGAAGGCCAGCATGAACACGGATCCCAGGGGGAACGTCTCGAAGAGGATGAAGCCGGAGACCTCCGCGCCGGCGTCACCGGCTATCACCGCGCTGAAGTCGGCGACGCCGTTGTGCTGGGCCCAGACGGACGTGCCGCCGACGAACGTGAACCAGGGGATGGTGGCCGCGGAGGTCGCGACGATACCGGTGAAGGCGACCTCGCGGACGGTCCGACCCTTGGAGATGCGGGCGATGAACAGGCCCGCGAACGGAGACCACGAGAGCGCCCACGCCCAGTAGAAGACCGTCCAGGCGTTCATCCACTCCGTCGCTTCCTGATTTCCCGCACCGAAAGCGCCGGCGCCGGTAAAGAGGCTCATCGAGACGAAGTCGGAGACCATCCCGCCGAGGGCCTGGGTGCCGAGCAGGATCAGGAACAGCGTCGGGCCGACGATGAACGTCCCGATCATGAGGACGACGAAGAGGATCATGTTGAAATTCGAGAGGCGGCGGATCCCCTTGTCGACCCCGAGCACCATCGAGGTCGTAAACAGCAGCGTCATCATCGTCACGACGAGGAGGATGCCGACGTTCCCGATGCTGATGCCCCACTGATAGTCGAGGCCGGTGACGAACTGGCTCCCGATGAAGCCCAGCGACGTCGCCACGCCGCCGATGGTTGCGAAGACCGCCAGAATGTCGACGACCTTCGCGACCGGGCCGTCTAAGTTCTCGGCCCCGATGATCGGAGTCAGCGCCGAGGACACCCGAAGCGGCACCGACTCGTAGTTGTACGCGAAGTAGCCGATCGCGATCCCCATGATCGTAAACACCGCGAGTTGGGGCAGGGCCCAGTGGAACAGCGTCTGCTGGACCGCGATGGTCATCGCCTCGGCGGAGCCGCTCTGCACGTTGAACAGCGGCGAGGGGCTGTCGTAGTAGAACAGCGCCTCGGTCGGGCCCCAGAACACGACGCCGGCCGCGAAGCCGGCCGAGTACAGCATCGCGAAGAACGACAGGAAGCTGTACTCCGGCGATTCGTCGCCGAGTCTGATCGATCCCCACGGGCCGACGATCAGGAACAACAGGAAGACGACGATCAGGAACACGATCAGCAACAGCGCCCAGTTGAACGCACCGAGCATCGAGTCGTTCAGCGACGAGATGCCGTTTTCGACCGTCGTCGGACTGATGAAGAACGCCGCGATCACGCCGACCGTCAGCAACGCGCCGAACAGGAAGACGGTCCGGTCAATCTCCTCGAGGAACTGATCGACCATCCCCGTCCCTCGCTCCTCCTCGCCGTCGCTCATCCCGTCTCACCTCCCGGAACCGGCCGGTAGCGTGCTGATCGGTCGTGCCTCCACCTACCGTTTACCATGCTGCGTGATGGCATACCGATTTGGTCGTCAGTGTATACAATAAACGTTTCCCTCTAGCGGGAAACATATACAGATTATGTTTACATAGCGGTCTCACGACGAATAGGAGCTCCTGGCTCGGGATCGAACGAACGGCCACGAATCGGGACCGGACCGAACGTATATAACGGCCGATTCAAGCCTAATTACTGCGATCTACGCTATCGAGAACGAGGTGATAGCGGCGCGAGTCGCTCCCGAAGTGGGAGGCGACGCCTCGTGGGATTACGGACGGGACGATCCTCGCGTGGTCCGCAGTGCTCGGATCTCAGGGTCGCTGCAAAGCCAGGTCGAAGACGGCCGGCGACGGCTGCGTGATCGGCTGAATCCGCCGTCCGTTAGCGTTCGCCAGTGTCCATCAGCGTTCGTTCGTCAGTTCCTCGAACGTTTGCTCGCGGGACTCGGCGCTCTCAGTGACTCTCTCACTGAACTCGTCGACGCGCGCTTTGATCTCCTCGCGGGTGTCCGCCGGCGAGAAGGCGTCGGACATCGTCAGCAGGCGCACGAACGCGCGCAGTTCCTCGTCGGTGAGCTGGGCGAACTCCTCGTTCTCGAGTTTCTCGACGACCTCGTCGACGTCGATCTGACCGACGGGCTCGACGTTGAACTCGACGTTGACCATCCGATAGTTCGAGCCGGCGAGTCGCTGTTCGGCCTTGCCGACGCCCTCGGAGAGCATGTCCTTGAACGGCGTGTAGTAGCCCATCGTCCCCAGGTGAAGGAAGGCGAGCATGTCGGTGATCCCCTGGGTGTAGGCGTCGCGCTCCTCGTCGTCGGGATCGAAGACCGTCTCCCGGTCGCGTTCCTCTAAGTACTCGAAGAGAATGCTGAAATCGAGGATTCCGTTCCGAACGCGGCGTCGAATCCGATTTCGCTTCTGTTTTTTCGAGTGGTCCGTGTAGTCGGTCTTCCGGCCGAGCAAGAAATCACGATCGGAGGGGGTGAGGATTCCGCGCGGGCGATCCGAGTCCGCCGCCGTTCGCAGCGACTCCGGCACGTCGTCCTGACTCATACACAGGTAGATGGAGAGCGGGCGGATTAACGTTACTGATCCCACGAACCCGACATGTGAATGTCATATTCGGGTCGACGGCCGCGCTCGCTACGGCCGCCGCCTGGCGAGTTCGATCGCCGTCTCGGAGAGCACCGCGACCCCGATATCGAGGCTCTCCTCGTCGATGTCGAAGGTGGGCGTGTGGTGGCTCGTCGGGTGGTCGGTCCCGATCAGGACGTACGAGGCCAGGCCGTTGTTGTCCTGGACGCGCTGCATCAGGTACGTCACGTCCTCGCTCGCGCCGAAGTCCGTGGCGGGAACGACGCGGTCGACGCCCGGGACCCCCCAGGCGACGTTCCCGATCAGGTCACGGAGCGCGGGATGGCTGTCGACGCGGGGCGACTCGCTGACGACACGGGGCGTGACGTCGCAGTCGTGCATCTCGGCGGCGGCGTACAGCACGCGCTCGAGTTCCGTCCGCATGTACTCCATGAGACCGGTCGTCTCGCCGCGGACCTCCGCCTCGATCGTGATCTCCTCGGCGATGACGTTGCTGGCGGTGCCGCCCTCGATGGAGCCGACGTTCACCCGGGTCATCCCGTCGCTGTGCCGGGGGATCGCGTACGCGTTCTGGATCGCGGTCGCCGCGGCCTGCATCGCGTTGCCGCCCTCGTTGGGCGCTTTGCCCGCGTGGGCGCTCGCGCCCTCGAAGGTCGCGGTCACGTGGGCCATCGCCAGCGGTTTCTCGACGCCGGCGACGAACTCGCCGGTCGGGTGGCCGAGGCCGACGTGGAGCGCGAGCAGGTAGTCGACGTCGTCGAGGTAGCCGCCCTCGGCCATCGCCTTCCCGCCGCCGGAGATCTCCTCGGCGGGCTGGAAGAAGACCTTCAGCGTCCCCTCGAAGTCGCCGTCCTTGACCGCCTCGATCGTCCCCAGCGCTATCGCCAGGTGGGCGTCGTGGCCGCAGGCGTGCATGTAGCCGTCGTGTTCCGACCGAAAGCCCGCCGCAGCCGGCCGGTGGTCGTCCTCGGTCGACTCCCGCATCGAAATGGCGTCGAGATCGACGCGCACTCCGACGCAGGGACCCTCCCCCTCTTCGACCACCGCGACGACGCCCGTATTGCCGTCGGCGGTCCGCTCGAGCACGTCCGATCGGACGCCCGCCTGGCGGGCGCGCTCGCGCCAGGGCTCGAGTTCCGACGCGTCGGGGACGGCCATGCGCTCGTCGGTCGCCAGGACCTCGCGACCGACGGCGATCTCGTCGACCCCGATCCGCTCGAGTTCCTCGACGACGCGGGCCGTCGTCCGGAACTCCCGCCAGCCCGGCTCGGGGTGGCGGTGGAAGTCCCGACGTAACTCGCTCAACCGATTTCGGACCTCGTGTGCCATCGTTTCCCAAAACTAGGACGAGGAACTACTTAATCGTGGTCAATAATCGACCGCAGTTTACGCACGTTCGCCGTAGAATGCGGCCGATCGATCCGAAATCCGGGCAGCGATTCCGGGTGCGACGTGACAGTAGGGGAACCGGGCGCGACGGGGTGGCGATCACCCCAGGTACGCGACGGCGTCCAGCTCCACGCGGACGTCCTCGGGGAGCCGCGAGACCTCCACGCAGACGCGAGCGGGCGGGATCTCGTCGAACCGCTCGCCGTAGGCCTCGTTGACCCGTTCGTAGTCGTCGAGGTCGGTCAGGTAGACCGTGACCTTGACGACGTCCGCCAGGCCGTCGCCCCCGGCTTCGTCGACGACCGCGGCGATGTTGTCGAGCACCCGGTCGGTCTGCGCCTCGATGTCGCCCTCTACTGCGTCGCCCGTCTCGGGATCGACGGGGCCGTAGCCGGAGACGTAGAGCGTGTCGCCGGCGCGGACGCCCTGGGAGTAGGGATTGTCGGTGCTCGGTGCGTCGTCGGTCCGAATTCGGTCGGTGTCGGTCATCGTGATCAGTGGCGTGACTCGTAAAAGCGGTTCGCTTAGGCCGTCTGCGCCGCGTCTGCGGTCGCTCGCTCGATCGCCTCGACGACAACGTCCAGCGCCGTCTCGGCAAGGTCATGCGTGAGCACCAGCGGCGGGAGGAATCGGAGCACGTTGCCGTGGCGGCCGGCCGTCCAGACGAGCACGCCGCGTTCGAAGCAGTACCGCTGGATCGCGTCGACGACGTCGCCGTCCGGATTCCCGTCCGCGTCGACGAACTCCGCGCCGATGAGCAGGCCCCTGCCGCGGACGTCGGCCAGGCGGTCCGTCTCGTCGGCGGCCTCCCGGAGCCGACCCTGAATGTACTCGCCGAGGTCGCGAGCGTGGGCCAGCAGGTCGTGGTCCTGGATGTACTCGATGGCGCGGGTGCCGGCGCGCATCCCAACGACGTGGCCGCGGTAGGTGCCGGCGTGGTCGCCCGAGCCCCACGTGTCCAGTTCCTCCCTGTACATCGTCGCCGAGAGCGGGAAGCCGACGCCGCCCAGCGCCTTCGCGGAGGTCATCACGTCGGGCGCGACGCCCTCCCAATCGCTGGCCCACCACTGGCCGGTGCGACCGAGGCCGCTCTGGATCTCGTCGAAGACGAGCGTGACGTCGTTGTCGTCGGCGATGTCGCGCAGACCCTGGAGGAAACCCTCCGGGGGCGTGACGATGCCGCCCTCGCCCTGAATCGGTTCGACGACGATTCCGGCCGGATTCGCCAGGCCGCCGTAGGGGTCCTCGACGATGGCCTGGACTTCCTCGAGGGCGTGATCGACCGCTTCCTCGGGCGACTTGTCCTGACGGAACGGGTGAGGATACGGTGCGTGGACGACGTCCGAGAGCAGGGGCGTGTAGTGGCCTTTGAACTTCTTGTTCGAGGTGACGCTCATCGCGCCGGTGGTCGCGCCGTGGTAGGCCCCGCGGAACGCGATGAGGCCGTCGCCGCCGGTGTTGTACTTAGACAGTTTGATCGAGGCCTCGATGGCGTCGCTGCCCGTCGGGCCGCCGAAGACGACCCGGTTGTTCCCCTGGAGGCCGTCCGGGGCGATCTCGTCTAATTTCTCGATGAGTTCGAGGCGGGCCTCGGTCGGAAAGTCGACGGTGTGGACGAACTTGTCCGCCTGGTCGTGGACGGCCTCGAGCACGTAGGGGTTCGCGTGGCCGACGTTGAGCACGCCGATGCCCGCGAACAGGTCGATGTAGGTGTTGCCGTCGGCGTCGCGGACCGTCGCGCCCTTCCCCTCCTCGAAGGCGATCGGAATGTCGTTCGGATAGGCGACCGCGCTGCTGTCGATCTCGCGCTGCTTCTCGAGCAGTTCCCGGGTCCTCGGCCCGGGCACGGAATCGACGGTCGGTGCGTCCTCGAAGTGGAGTTCGTCTATCGGCGGTCCTGCCGTCATACGTAGGGGCAGGATGAACAATTATAAATAACTTGTCCACAGTAACCATGCAGCACGTATACAGTTACTGACTACAGAGAGGGGATCGCAGTTCGGTCCGCGGATTGCGGTCCAGCGGTCGAAACGGTGCCATAAACGGCGGTCCCGGGCCGATCTGAATCAGAAACGAAGAGAAAAAGAGATCCGGCCGATCGCTCCGTCACGAGCCACTACACCGATTCGCCGTCGCCGCGAAACGCCGCGACCGTCCCGTCGTCGATCCCGCCCCGCGAGAAGACCGTGACGATGTCGTCGGCCCGGATCTCGGTGTCGCCGTGGGGGGTCAGGACGGCGTCGTCCCGCTCGATCGCGACCACGAGCGCGTCATCGTCGAGCACGTCCCGCCGAACGGCCCGTTCCAGGGTCTCGCCGGCGAGCGGCGCCCCGGGATCGACGGTGACCTCGGCGACCTCCGCGTCGCCCGAGAGGCTGATGAAGTCCGTGACCGTCTCGCGGTGGGCATCCTCGTCGGGTCCGTACGGCGCGTACGACTGCCAGGTCTCGTTTTGAACGAGCACCTCGTCCTCGATCTCGACGCCGAGGTCCGAGAGCGACCGGGCGATGCGCCGGAGATCGTCCGTGTCCCTGCCGACCGCCAGCACGTGGAGGTTCCGTCGCCCGGTCATCAGTTCCCGGACGTTGATCACGCCCGGAATCACCTGCGCCTGACGGGCGATCGGTTCTCGCTCGGAGACCGGCGCGTTGCACATGAACAGGTTCGCCAGGCTGCCGTCCGCGCGTTCGAAGTCGATGTTCGCGTGGTAGCCAGTGATGATCTCTTCGTCCTCCAGTTGCGAGATCCGGTTTCGGATCGTTCCCGGCGAGACGTTGACGGCCTCCGCGATCGTCGGCGCCGAGATACCGCGAGCGTCGTCCATCAGCGCGTGGATGATCCGTCGGTCGATCTCGTCGAGGCGGTAGGTCATGGCGGCGTTATCACAACCGCACCCATACAGTGTTCCGGTTTCGCCGCGGCCGGCCGAGGTGTGCGGTGCGATTTTCCGGAACCCTCAATGTACTCCCACGAAGGTGCGGATTCAGCAATTCGATCACTGCGTTTATCCCCCGCCACTCCCCCTTTCGAACCAATGTACGCTCGAAACCGAGTCCGCGATCCGCCGATCCGATGGGCATCGGACGTGACCGGGCCGTCGCGGTCACCGAGCCGTCGGACGCGCAGGCGGGAACGAGGTGACGTCGCGTGAGCGCCGACGAAGAGCTCGCGAAGGACCTCGGGCTCCTCTCGGCGATCACGATCGGTATCGGCACGATGATCGGCGCGGGCATCTTCGTGTTGCCGGGCACCGCCGTCGCGCGGACAGGGCCGCTCGCGGCCGCCACCTTCGTCATCGGCGGAGTCACCGCGCTGTTCACGGCGCTGTCGGCCTCGGAACTGGGGACGGCGATGCCCAAGTCCGGCGGCGCGTACTTCTACGTGAACCGCGCCCTCGGGCCGCTGTTCGGCTCGATAAGCGGGTGGGCTAACTGGATGGGGTTGGCGTTCGCGTCCTCGTTTTACATGTACGGGTTCGGCGAGTACGTCAACCAGCTCGTGGGCGCGCCGGCGCTCGCACTCGGCCCGATCACCGTGTCGGCCGCCCAGACGATCGGGCTCGTCGGCGCCACGCTGTTCATCGCCGTCAACTACGTCGGCGCCAAGGAGACCGGCGGGCTCCAGATCGCCATCGTCCTCACGCTGCTGGCCATCCTCGCCGTGTTCACCGTCGTCGGCCTGCTGAACGGCGATCTCGAGTCGCTTCGCCCCCTCGCACCGCCGGGAACGACCGATCAAGTGCTCCCGGTGACCGCCATCGTCTTCGTCTCCTACCTCGGCTTCGTCCAGATCACGTCCGTCGCCGAGGAGATCAAAGATCCCGGTCGGAACCTCCCGCTGGCGGTCATCGGCTCGGTGCTGATCGTCACGACCGTTTACGCGCTGTTCCTCCTCGTGTTGCTGGCGGCGGTTCCGACCGATCTGGTGGCGGACAACGAGACGGCGGTCGTCGAGGCCGCCCAGTTGCTGTTTGGGCGGTACGATATCGGCGGTATCGGCCTCGGCACGTTCGGCTGGGCCATGTTGCTGTTCGGCGGCCTCCTGGCGACGGCCTCGAGCGCGAACGCATCGATCCTCTCGTCGTCGCGGATCAACTTCGCCATGGGGCGAGAGAAGATCATCTCGCCGTCGGTCAACGACATCCATCAGCGGTTCGGAACGCCGTACAAGTCGATTCTGATCACCGGCGTGCTCATCATCGTCTTCCTGCTGATCGGCGACCTCGAATTGCTGTCGACCGCCGGGTCGGTCCTCCACCTGATCGTGTACGGGCTCTTGAACGTCGCCCTGATCGTCATGCGGGAAGCCGATCCGGCCGACTACGACCCGGACTTCGAGGTCCCGCTGTACCCGTTCGTTCCGATCGTCGGGACGGTCTCCTCGTTCGCGCTGATCGCGTACATCGAACCGCGCGTCATCGGTCTCTCCGCGGTGCTCGTCGTCTTCGCCGCGGTGTGGTACCTGTTGTACGCGCGCCAGCGCGTCGAGAACGCCGGCGTGTTCGCCGACTGGATCCTCGATCGCTCGGCCGAACTGCCCGACGCCGCGGTGGCCGCGGCCGACTCGGTCAGTCCCGAGGCCACCGAAACCGCCGCCTCGCGAGCGAACGACGACTTCCGCGTGATGGTTCCCCTGGCGAACCCCCGCACCGAACGGGAACTCATCACGCTCGCCGGCGCCATCGCGACCCAACGCGGCGGCACCGTCCACGCGGTCCACATCGTGCAGGTCCCCGACCAGACGCCGCTCGAACGGGGCGCCGAGCACGCCGAGCGGATGGACGCCGAGTCCCAGAAGCTGCTCGACCAGGCCCGTGCCGACGCCGAAACGTTCGACGTTCCGGTCGAGGCGCACACGGTGCTCTCCCACCGCTCATTCGCGGAGATTTTCGACGCCGCTCGCACCTTCGAGGCCGACCAGGTCGTGATGGGGTGGGGTCCCGCCGCTCACGGCCGCGCCGAGCCGCGCCTCGACGAGTTGACCCAGGACCTTCCCTGCGACTTCCTACTGTTGAAAGACCGCGACTTCGATCCCGAACGAATCCTGTTGCCGACGGCCGGCGGCCCCGACTCGGTGTTCGGTGCGGAGGTCGTCCGGTTGCTCCGCGAGGAGTTCGACGCCCGGGCGACGCTCCTCCACGCCGTCGACGGGGACGAGTCCCGCGAGGAGGGCGAACGGTTCCTCGAGGAGTGGGCCGCCGAGAACGGGCTGTCCGACGCCGATCTGATCGTCGACGAGCGAGACGTCGAGACCGCCATCGGCGACGCGGCCACGGACGCGACGCTACTGGTGATCGGTGCGACCGAGCGAGGGCTGCTGTCGCGGTTCGTCCAAGGGTCGCTGGTGCTGGACGTCCTCGACGATGTCGAGTGTTCCGTCTTGCTCGCCGAGACGGCCCGCGAGCGGACGATGCGCGAGCGGCTGCTGGGTATCGAACGAGAGTAGTCCCGACTCGCGGCCTGCGGTCCCAGCCGTCGGCTCGGCATCGATTTCTCGTTCCCGTTCGAAAACGCGAGAAACGGAGGAACTGCCTTACGGCTGGCGGTCATTCCGACCGCTATGATCCCGCCGATCGCGAACAGGTTCGTCGCGGGGGAGTCGCCCGCGGAGGCGCTCGATCACGTTCGCCGGTTGAACGAGCGCGGCGTGAAAGCGATCGTCAACCTGCTGGGCGAGCACTACGACGAACGCGAGCCCGTCGCCGCCGACGCCGCCGAGTACCGGGCGCTCGTCGCGGACATCGCGGGCTCCGGGCTCGACGCCTGCATCTCCGTCAAGCCCTCCCAACTGGGACTGGACCTCGGCGAGGACGTCTTCCGGGCGGAACTGGCCGAAATCGTCGACGCGGCGGCCGAACACGGAGTCTTCGTCTGGATCGATATGGAGGACCACGCGACGACCGACGCGACCCTGGACGCGTACGAGGACCTCACCCGCGAGTACGAGGGCGGTGAGCGATCCTCGTCGGATCCGGAATCCGACAGCGGCGTCGGGGTCTGCGTCCAGGCGAACCTCAAGCGGACCCGCGCGGACGTCGAGCGCCTGGCCGACGTGCCGGGGAAGGTCAGGTTCGTCAAGGGCGCGTACGACCCGCCGGCGGATGTCGCCTACAAGGACGAGGCGCGGATCGACCGGGAGTACCGTGACCTGCTCGAGTACGCGTTCGAGCAGTACGACGGCGGCATCGCGGTCGGGAGCCACGATCCGGCGATGATCGACCACGCGAAAGCGCTGCACGACAGATACGGCACCGACTTCGAGATCCAGATGCTCATGGGCGTGCGCGAGGACGCGCAGTACGACCTGGCCGACGAGTACGAGGTCTGGCAGTACGTCCCCTACGGCGACCGG
Source organism: Natrinema salifodinae (assembly GCF_900110455.1). Lineage (NCBI taxonomy): Archaea > Methanobacteriati > Methanobacteriota > Halobacteria > Halobacteriales > Natrialbaceae > Natrinema > Natrinema salifodinae. The sequence goes on from NZ_FOIS01000003.1 coordinate 359,114, forward strand.
TGGAAGTCCTATTTCTACCGGCGGGTCACGGAGCGGACGGCGAACCTCGAGTTCGCGCTCCGGGCCGTCCTGAGTAGTTGATCGGCCGACCCGCTCGCATGGACACGGGCCCGCAGCGGTATCAGAACGGGGACCGGTTTTCATTCGAGAAATAAACATGAAGAGACCGAATCCGAGCGCCGTCCCCGTTCCGGGAAGCGGTCTGTTCGATCTCAAAGGATAGTATAAAGGCGAACGGGTTCATCGTGAGGGACATATGACGACGACGCTCGGAACGGCGAGCGCGGGGCCCGGCGAGATCGATACGGGCCGTCTCGAGGTGGGCGAGACGCGGGACGGGAGCACCTTCGGACTGCCTGTTGCCGTGGTCAACGGCGCGTCCTCGGGGAAGACGCTGTACATGCAGGCGGCCAGTGATGGTGACGAACTCAACGGCATCGGCGTTATCCGGCACGTCGTGCCGCAGCTCGATCCCACCGAGCTCTCGGGTACGATCCTGATCGTCGGGATCGTCAACTACCACGCGTTCCAGATCGCCGAGCACCGCAATCCGATCGACGACACGAAGATGAACCGCGCCTACCCCGGCAACGAGGGCGGGACCTCCAGCGAACGGATCGCGGCCGCGACCTTCGACGTCGCGACCCGGGCGGACATGATCCTCGACCTCCATCAGGGCTCGACCAGCCGGATGTTAGACGAGGTCCGCGTACGCTGTGGCAAGCGCCACCGGCTCCACGACAAGTGTCTCGAGCTCGCGAAGGCCTTCGGCTGCGGGTACGTTCTCGACCAGAAGGGACCGGACGGGCAACTGGCCCGTGCAGCCCCCGACAAGGGGATCCCGACCGTCGACCCCGAACTCGGCGGCGCCGTCGGCTGGGACGAGACCAGCATCCGGAAGGGCGTCGAGGGCGTGTTCAACGTCCTCCGGTACTACGGCTTTCTCGACGGCGACCAACCGGTCGACCCCCAGACCCGCGCGAAGGGGTTCGAGCAGTACGGCACGCCCGCAGGCGGCCTGGTCGACCTCAAGAAGGACCTCGGCGACCGGGTGCGACCGGGCGAGACCCTGTTCGAGGTGACGACCCCCTTCGGCGAGCCGAAGGCAGAGATCACGGCCGACAGCGAGGGCATCCTCTGGCGCGCGCGCCGGCTCCCGCAGGTAGCCACCGGCGAGTACGTCTGCTCGGTCGGCACCGACATCGACGAGTACTAAGATGGCGGGCGATCTCACTTGCCCCGACTGCGGCGCCGTCTACGAAGCCGGACCCGACGAGCCCTGGCGGTGCGCCTGCGGACACGCCTTGGAGTTCACCGAACGGCCGCACCCGCAGGGCGACCCGCTGCCGCTTCGCGAACTCGACACCAGCGAGGGGCTGTGGACCTTCTTCGAGTTCCTGCCGATCGAACCGCACGTCACCTTCCACGAGGGGTTCACGCCGCTCGTCGACGCCCCCGACTGGGACGCGCAGTTCAAACTCGAGTACGTCTTCCCGACGGGCTCGTTCAAGGACCGCGGCGCGACGACGACCCTCTCGCGGGCGGTCGAACTCGGCGTCGACAAGGTCATCGACGACTCCTCGGGCAACGCCGGGGCCGCGATCGCGACCTACGCCGCCCGAGCGGGCATCGACGCGGACATCTACGTCCCGGCGGACGTCAAGCAGTCGAAGCTGATGACGATCCAGCGGGCCGACGCCAGGCCGGTCCGCATCGAGGGGGACCGGGAGGACGTCACGGCGGCCTGTCTCGACGCGGTCGAGGGCGACGCAGTGGGAGCGGACCAGGCGCCCTACCAGACGGGCGAGGGCTGGTACGCCAGCCACGCCTGGAACCCGGCGTTCTACGCCGGGACGATGACCTTCGCGTTCGAGATCGCCGCCCAGCAGGGGTGGACCGTCCCGGACGCCGTCGTCCTGCCGGTCGGCCACGGGACGCTCTTCCTCGGCGCGTACCGCGGCTTTACCCTGCTCAACGAGGCCGGCATCGTCGACGAGATGCCGCGACTGCTCGGCGCCCAGGCGACCGGCTACGCGCCCGTCGTCGCCGCACTTGGCGGCGAGACGGCGGCGGACGGCGACGGCGAGACCGTCGCCGACGGCATCCGCATCGCGGACCCGGCCCGCGGCTCCGAGATCCTCGAGGCGATCGAGGAGACCGACGGCGACGTGATCGCGCTCGACGCGGACCCGATCGAGACCGCGTTAGACCGACTCCACCGCAACGGGTTCTACGTCGAGCCGACCAGCGCGGTCGCGCCGGCGGCCCTCGACTGGTACCGCGAGGCCGGCGTCCTCGACGAGGACGCGGACGTTGTCGTGCCACTGACGGGAAGCGGACTGAAAACCCTATGATGCGTCGGTTCTGACGACCCGATAGATGGTAAGTCGACCGCCGACGTTCTGTCCCGACTGTGGGACCCGCCTGGAATCGACTACGTTCGACGAACGCAAGCGCAAGCGCTGTCCGACCTGCGAATCGATCGTCTGGCACAACCCCGTCCCCTGTGCCGGCGTCGCGGTAGTCGACCGCTCCCGCCCGAAGCCGGCCGTGCTCTGCGTCGAGCGCGGCGTCCCGCCAGGCGTCGGCGAGTGGACGATCCCGGGCGGCCACGTCGAGACCGGCGAGGAGCCGGCGACGGCGGCGGCCCGCGAACTCCGAGAGGAGACCGGCGTCGCCGTCGATCCCGCCGACCTCAATATTCTGAGCGCGTCGACGATGCCGCCGCGGGACGGCAAACACGTGATCACGGTCCACTACGTGGCGGACAGAGCCGACGCCGCGGGCGAGCCGGACGCGGGCAGCGACGCCACGGCCGCTCGTTTCTGGACGCCGGCCGAATTCGAGTCCGCCGCCGAGACGTTCCGACCGGTCCACGAGCGGCGGTTCCGCGAGGCCGCCGCGCTGTTCGAGTGAGCCGCGGAGACGCGGTTCGGTAACCTACCAAAAGAGGCGCGCGGGATCAAGGGATTCATTAGCGGCCCGATCCAGGTTCGGACGATGAGTATACCGTCGTTCGCCATCGGGATCGCCGGCGGCACGGGGGCCGGGAAAACGACGGTCTCGCGTACGGTCGCGGACACCGTCGGCGAGGCCGTTACGCGGATCCCGCTCGACAACTACTACGAGGACCTCTCGCACCTCGCGTTCGAGGAGCGCGAACAGGTCAACTACGACCACCCCTCCGCGTTCGAGTGGGAACTGCTGCGGGAGCAACTCGACGCGTTGCTCTCCGGCCAGGCGATCGAGATGCCGCAGTACGACTTCGAGGTGCACAACCGCAAGGACGAGCGGATCACCGTCGAGCCCACGGACGTGATCGTCCTCGAGGGGATTCTCTCCCTGCACGACGATGCGATTCGGGAGATGCTCGACCTGCGGGTGTACGTAATGACCGACGCGGACGTCCGCATCCTGCGGCGGATCGAGCGCGACGTGATCGAGCGCGGCCGCGACCTCGAAGGCGTCATCGATCAGTACTTGGAGACGGTCAAACCGATGCACGAGAAGTTCGTCGCGCCGACGAAGAAGCACGCGGACGTGATCATCCCCGAGGGCGCGAACCGAATGGCGATCGATCTCCTGATCGAGAAGGTCCAGGCCGAACTGCCGGCCGACTCGATCCGGGACGAGGAGTTCGACCGCGAGCTGTCGTTCAACGAGCCGGCGATGGACTGACGGCTGCCGGTGACGACGACGGAGCCGCGCCGTGACGGCGCGGCTCCGACCCGCCGAAACGAAACCCGACATTCCTTTACTCCCGCCCTGAATACGGGCGGGTATGTTCCTCTCCCTACGCGACGAGGTCGAGGACGCCCTCGAACGGGCGCTCTCGGCGCTCGACTTTCCCACTGACGACCTGGGGCTGGAAGAACCGCCGGACGACGTCGAGAGCGTACTCGCCTCGAGCGTCGCGTTCCGACTCGCCGGCGAAGCCGGCGCGCCGCCGCCGCAGGTCGCCGGGCAGATCGCCGACGAGATCGACGCCGACGACCTGACCTACGTCGCCGAGATCCAGACGCAGGGGCCGTACCTCAACTTCCTGCCGAGCGACGCCTACCTCGCCGAGACACTCGAGGAAGCGACCGACGACGGCTACGGCCACCTCCCGGACCGCGAGGAGTCCGTCGTCGTCGAGCACACCAGCGCGAACCCGACGGGGCCGGTCCACGTCGGCCGCGCGCGGAATCCGATCATCGGCGACGCCGTCGCGAACGTCCTCGACTACGCCGGCTACGACGTCGAGCGCCACTACTACGTCAACGACGCCGGCCGGCAGATGGCGGTCTTCACCTGGGCCTACGAGACGTTCGACGAGGAGGACTTAGCGGAAGAGCCCGAGCGCGACCGCATCGAGTACGACCTGGTGCGCTACTACCGGAAGGGCAACGCCTTCCTCGAGAACGCGCCCGAGGACGAGGTCGAGGAGGCGGAGGCCGAGATCGAGTCGATCATGCAGGGCCTCGAAGCGGGCGACGACGAGGCCTACGAGCGGGTCAGCGAGGTCGTCGACCAGGTGCTCGGCGGCATGACCGAGTGTCTCGCGCGCCTGCCCGCGGAGTTCGACGAGTTCGTCAAGGAGACGCGGTTCATGCGCGACGGGTCGGCCGACGACCTGATCGACCGCCTCAAGGAACTCGACGAGGCCGTCTACGAGGAGGACGCCTGGCAGCTCGATCTCGAGGACCACGGCATCGACAAGAACCTCGTGTTCCTGCGGTCGGACGGCACCTCGCTGTACGCCACGCGGGACCTGGCCCACCACGAGTGGAAGTTCGATAACTACGACCGCGCGGTGACGGTGCTGGGCGAGGACCACAAGCTCCAGGCCGAACAGCTGCGGACGACCCTCGAGTTGCTCGATAACGACACCGATCAGCTCCGGCAGGTGCTGTACTCCTACGTCAACCTCCCGGAGGGGAAGATGAGCACGCGGCGGGGCACCGGCGTCGATCTCGACGACCTGCTCGACGAGGCGATCGACCGCGCCCGCCAGGAGGTCGAGGACCGGCTTGACGACCGCATCCGCGACGACGACCTGGACGAGGACGATATCGAGCGCATCGCCCACCAGGTCGGAATCGGCGCGGTCCGGTACGACATCGTCGCCAAGCAGCCGACGAAGGCGATCACGTTCGAGTGGGATCGGGCACTGGACTTCGAGGCTCAATCGGCACCCTACGTCCAGTACGTCCACGCGCGCTGCTGTGGTATCCTAGAGGAGGCGGGGATCGACCCCGAGGCCGACATCGAGACGCAGGAGGAGGCCCTCGATCTCGCGGCCGTCGACGCCGACCTGCTCGGGACGCCCGAGGAGCGAGACCTGCTCGAGACGATCGCGCGGCTCCCGGCGGTCGTCGACGAGGCCGCGGCGGACTTAGAGCCCCACCAGATCGCGACCTACACCCGCGAGTTCGCCGACCGGTTCAACGCCTTCTACCGGGAGTGTCCGGTGCTCGCCGACGACGTCGACCCCGACGTCCGCGAGGCCCGCCTGGCGCTGGTCGCCGCCTCGAAACACGCGGTCGCGAACGCGCTGGCGATTCTGGGCGTGGACGCACCGCGTTCGATGTAAGCGACCGCGACCGCGAGACCGCGGAGACACCGCCACCCGCGGCTCTCGGGTTCGCTTCGGACCGAAAGAACACGGGTGTCGCTGGGCCGACGGGCGTATCGCTACTGGACCTCGCCTCTGGTCGCGAGGACGCGGTCGGCGAACTCCGATTCGCTGAGCTCGTCGTTGATGTACTGGATCGCCCACTGGACGTCGATGTAGAACGACATCACCTTGGCGCCGTCGTTCTCGAGCACCCAGGTGACGCTGTTGACCGCGCCCGCGAACGCCTCGGGATCCGTGATCGCGCCGGCGATGTCGTTCGCGAGGGTCTCGAGTTCCGCCATCAGTTCGTCGGGATCGGTCGTCGTCGTCGTCGCGACGATGTCGACCTTGTCGTCGTCCTTGCTGACGTCTTCGATCGAGATCTTATCGCTGGTGATCTTCAGCTTGTCGTGATCGAGCCCCGGGATGTCCGGTTCGTCGTCACCGTCGTCACCGTCGGAACTGCCGTCATCGTCGTTGAGCGGTTCGTCGTCGTCGTTCGGGTTCGATTCGTCGCCGGTCTCGTCACTGGAACAACCGGCGAGGACGGTTGCGAGCGCGGCACCACTGCCAAGGAGGATCTTTCGTCGCTCCATGGGAGACCCATCGAGAACAGTCATGATTAGTAATCAGTTCGTTATCGAGTCCGTCATCGGATCCGACGGATTCGGATCGTTCCGGTCGCAAGAATCGTCTCGGAAACGACTGCCAAACGGGTCGAGTCCGAGTGAACCGGCGAACCGGCCGAACGAAACCCCGGACGTGACTGTCAGTCAACGGCGACAGTCACGTCTTCGAAGTAATCACCGCATTCGATAGTAATCGTCGGAGCAACACCGTATTGGCAGTGTAAGGCACCGCTTACCGGCGTTTATCGAGGGTTCGTCGACCGTGTTCGACCGCGGCGACGGCGCCCGGCCGAGAGGGAACCGGGAATCGAACGGTTAGCGGTCGGACTCGGCCTCCGTGATCGCGCTCGAAACGTCGTCGTGTGCGGCCTCGCGACCGTCGTCGTCCGCGTCGGTCGGACCGGTCGCGCTCGACTCCGAGTCGGAGTCGTCCGATCGCGTCCGGTCGGCGTCGGGCACGGTCACCTCGGGCGCGTCGTCATCGGCGCCGTCGTCTGCGGTCGGTTCGTCGATATCGACACCGGTTAGGTCCGCGGCGAGGCGTCGGTAGGCGACGGCTGCGGGTCCCTCGGGTTCGAAGACGACCAGAGGCGTGCCGGCGTAGACGCTATCGCGGGCCGCGGGGTCTTCGGGAACCGAACCGAGTACGGATGCGTCGAGGCGATCGGCGATTTCGTCGTGGGAGAGGTCGCTGCCCTCGCGAGTGCGGGTGAGGACCAGGCCGGCGACCTCGCCGCCGGCGCGGTCGGTGAGTTCGACCGTCTTCTTCGTGTCGTGGACGGCGGCGGGTTCGGGCGTCGAGACGAGGACGACGGCGTCGGCCAGGCCAAGCGGCAGGACGGTCTCGTGGCTGATGCCGGCGCCGACGTCGATGAAGACGTAGTCGAACCGCGAGCGGAGGTCGTCGACGACCTCGCGCAGTCCCTCGGGGGAGGTCTCGGCGTAGTCGTCGAGGCTGGTGCCGCTGGGGACGGCGACGATGTCGTCCGCCAGGCGGTAGGTCGCGTCGTCGAGCGATGCGTCGCCGGCTAACACGTCGTGGAGGGTGGTGGAGTCGGGAGTCAGGCTGACGAACCCGGCGAGGTTCGCCATGCCGAGGTCGGCGTCGAGGACGGCGACGCGCTCGCCGGCCTCCGCGAGGGCCGTGCCGAGGTTGACCGTCGTCGTCGTCTTCCCAACGCCGCCTTTCCCGCTCGCGATAGCATAGACCGTCTCGTGAGACATACTCGGATACTGTCCGGACTGTGGAACGGCAACACCTTAAATCGTGACCTCACCTCACTCGTCGTTACGCGTCGCCGACACGTCGGGGACGCGGGCAGTCGCAGCCGCCCTCGATCGTCCCGTGGGTGGGCTGAGTCGGCGGGCAACGGCGCTGGTCGGACGCGACAGCAGGTCACACGTCGACGGGTGTGTCAAAGGATTCTTACCCACAGCACCGTTTTGTACGGACAATGAGCCAGGAGGGCGAGCAGGAGCAATCCGACCGGAAGAAATACGAGTTCCGGAAGGTTCTCGAAGATCTCAAGGAGTACGACGGCTCCGGAACGCAGCTCGTGACGATCTACGTTCCAGATGATAGACAGATAAGCGACGTGGTCCAGCACGTCACCCAGGAGCACAGCGAAGCGGCCAACATCAAGTCAAAGCAGACTCGAACGGCCGTCCAGGACGCGCTGACGAGCATCAAAGACCGGCTGCGCTACTACGACACCTACCCGCCGGAGAACGGGATAGTGCTGTTCTCCGGCGCCGTCGACTCCGGCGGCGGCCGCACCGAGATGGTGACGAACGTCTTAGAGAGCCCGCCCCAGCCCGTCGAGTCGTTCCGCTACCACTGCGACTCGGAGTTCCTCACCGAGCCGCTCGAAGAGATGATGGCGGACAAGGGCCTCTACGGCCTGGTCGTCCTCGACCGCCGCGAAGCTAACGTCGGCTGGCTGAAGGGCAAACGCGTCGAACCCGTCAAGTCGGCCTCCTCGCTGGTCCCCGGCAAGCAGCGCAAAGGGGGCCAGTCCGCACAGCGGTTCGCCCGCCTGCGCCTCGAGGCGATCGACAACTTCTACCAGGAGGTCGCAGGGATGGCGAACGACCTGTTCGTCCCCAAGCGCCACGAACTCGACGGCATCCTCGTCGGCGGTCCCTCGCCGACCAAAGACGAGTTCTTAGACGGCGACTACCTCCACCACGAGCTTCAGGACCAGGTCCTTGGCAAGTTCGACGTCGCCTACACCGACGAGTCGGGCCTGAAAGACCTGGTCGACAACGCCGAGGACGCCCTGGCCGACGCCGAGGTGATGAAGGACAAGCAGGAGATGGAAGAGTTCTTCAAGGAACTCAACGCGGGCGACCTGGCGACCTACGGGTTCGAGCAGACCCGTCGAAACCTCGTGATGGGCGCCGTCGACCGGCTCCTGATCAGCGAGGACCTCCGGAAGGACGTCGTCACCTACGACTGTCCGGAGTGCGGCGCCACCGAGCGCGAGGTCATCGACCGCCGCAAGGCGACGCCGACCCACACCTGCACCGAGTGCGATACCGAGATCGAGGCCGACGAGGAGGACCGCGAGGACGCCATCGACCACCTCATCGGGATCGCCGAACAGCGCGGTACCGAGACCAAGTTCATCTCGACGGACTTCGAGAAGGGCGAACAGCTCTACAACGCCTTCGGCGGCTTCGCCGGGATCCTCCGCTACTCCACCGGCGTCTAAGCCTCCGCGCTCCGCGCCGTCCACCTGGCTCGCGATCGCAGTTTCGATTCCGTCTCGCCGGTTTCGCTTTTCTCGTCTGCCGGTTCGACGCCTGCAGCAACGGCGAAACCCGACGAAACCCAACAGGGTTAACACCGCGTCGGTGAACCATCGACTATGTCCGACTCCCGCGCTCTCTCGGACCGGCACGTCCTCGTGACGGGCGGCGCCGGTTTCATCGGCTCGCACCTGACCGAGCGCCTGGTCGCCGACGGCGTCGAGGTTACCGTCGTCGACGACCTGTCGAACGGGACCGCCGATCGCGTCCCCGACGGCGCCGAGTTCGTCGAGGCCGATCTGACCGATCCCGACGCGCTCGCGGGCCGCCTCGACGACGTCGACCTGATCGTTCACCTGGCGGCGTCGAAGCACGTCGACACGGACCGCCCTCACGGGCAGTTCGACGATAACACGCGGATGACCCGGAACGTCCTCGAGGCGATGGCCGCGGCCGACGTGACCGAGATCGCCTACACCTCGTCCTCGACGGTCTACGGCGAGGCGCCGCGGCCGACGCCCGAGGACTACGCGCCGCTCGAGCCGATCAGCGCCTACGGAGCCAGCAAGTTGGCCGACGAGGGGCTGCTGTCGGCGCGGGCCCACAGCCACGACCTGACCGTCTGGAACTTCCGGTTCGCGAACGTCGTCGGTCCGCGCCTGCGCGGGGCGGTGATCCCCGATTTCGTCGAGAAGCTCCGGGACGATCCCGAGACGCTGACGATCCTCGGAGACGGCCGCCAGGCGAAGTCCTATCTCCACGTCGAGGACTGCTTAGACGCCATGCTCCACGTCATCGCGCACGCGGACGACGCGATGAATACCTACAACCTCGGCACGCGGACGACGACCTCGGTCGACCGGATCGCGGCCATCGTCGCCGACGAGATGGGCCTCGACCCCGAGTTCGAGCACACCGGCGGCGACCGCGGGTGGACCGGCGACGTGCCGAAGATGCGCCTCTCGATCGAGAAGCTTGCGGCGTTGGGCTGGGAACCGCGGCTCTCGAGCGATCGGGCGGTCCGCCGCGCGACCCGCGAGATCATCGACGAACTCCGCTGAGGCGGCGGCCGACGGCGGCGGTCCCCGCCGACATTTGATTTTCCTGAAACGTCTCGAGAGCGTTCATCGAGCCCGCCCTGCCGGGTTTTAGGTGGGCTTAAATATCTGGGTTAGAGAGGACTCGCACATGACCGACGGGGGCGAGAGACCGGGCTCGCACGCCGCGCCTGGCGACGCCGAATCGGCGCGGTCCGACGACGCCGGCTCCGAGAGCCGCGGGCTCGCCGCGTCCCTGACTCGCCGCCGACTGACGATCGCCGGGACGGCGCTCGTACTGGTCGGCCTGGTCGTCGCGCTCCGCGATATCGACGTCCGAACGGTCGTCGGCGACGTCGCCAGCGCCGACCCGCGGCTGCTGGGGGCCGCGGTCGCCGTCTACGCCGCCTCCTGGCCGCTTCGGGGCCGTCGGTACGGGGACGTCCTGGCCACGATCGGCCACCGCGGCGGGACGGCCTTCTGCACGCTGGCGGTCTTCGTCAGCCAGACGGTCAACCTCGCAATCCCGGCGCGGGCCGGCGACGCGGCCCGCGCGTACGTCGTCAACGCCCGCCGAGACGTGCCCTATACCGCCGGCTTCGCGTCGCTGGCCGTCGAGCGCGTGTTCGACCTCGCGACCATCGCCGTTCTGGCGAGCCTGGCGACGGCGTGGCTCGCGCTCGGGGGTGCGGCTGGGCCGCTCGAAATCGCCGCGCAGGCCGGCGCCGCCCGGACCGCGCTCCTGGCGGCGGGGGTCGTGAGCACGGCGACAATCGGTGTCGGCTTCGTCGTGGTCACGTCCGCACGGATCGATTGCGGTCCGGGCGCCTGGCTCCGTGCCCGGGTCCGCGGTCGCCCGCGGCTGGAGGGGGCCGTCGCGGCCGCGCTCCGGTTCGCGGGCGACGTGCAGGTCGTCGCGCGGCGGCCGCAGGCGGCGGCGACGATCGGAGCCGCGAGCCTGGCGATCTGGGCGCTCGACGTGCTCACCGCGGTGCTCGTCTTCGCGGCGCTGGACGGCGGCCTTCCGATCGCCGCGTTGCTCTCGGTCGGGACGCTGGCGGTCAGCGTGGGCAACCTGGCGAAGGTGCTCCCTCTTTCACAGGGCGGCGTCGGCTTCTACGAGGCCGCGTTCACGGCGCTCGTGGTCGGGCTCACTCCCGTCGGGGCGAGCACGGCCCTGGCCGCCGCGATCGTCGACCACGCGCTGAAAAACGGCGTGACGCTGGTCGGCGGGACGGGTGCAGTCGCCGCATTGGGCCTCTCGCTGTCGGACGCGGCGGATGCAGAGACCGAGCCGACGGGCGGAACCGGCAGTTTTTTAGGCAAGCCTAAAAGATAGCGGGCAATGAGTCAGGACATCTGCGTCATCGTCCCGACGATCCGGGAGTACGAGTGCATGCGCTCGTACTTCGACAACGCTCGGGATCACGGGTTCGACCTCTCTCGACTTCACGTCGTGCTCGTTACCGAGGACTTCTGCGAAACGGACGCGATGGAAGCGATGCTCGAGGACGAGGGCGTCTCGGGCGAGGTCTTCGACGGCAGCCGCCGCGAGGAGTGGTACGCCGAACGCGGCATCGAGGAGTACGAGCACGTCGTTCCGGCGGCGAGCCACGCCGAGACGAGCTTCGGGCTGCTCTACATGTGGGCCCGCGACGAGTTCGACTACGGCTTCTTCATCGACGACGACACCCTGCCCCACCCCGAGGAGGACTTCTTCGGGACGCACATGGAGAACCTCGCCTTCGAGGGCGAGATCGAGGAAGTGTCCTCCGACGAGCAGTGGGTCAACGTCCTCTACCAGAACGCCGACGAGCACGGCCTCTACCCGCGGGGGTACCCCTACTCCGCGATGGGCGAGACCGTCGAGACCGACGCGACCGAGGTCGAGGGCGGCCAGGTCGTCGCCTCGCAGGGCCTGTGGACCAACGTCCCTGACCTGGACGCCGTCCGGATCCTCATGGACGGCGACCTCGAGGGCCAGGCCCAGACGCGGACGAGCCACGAGGACTTCGACGACGACTTCGTCGCCGCGCGGGGCAACTACCTCACCGTCTGCTCGATGAACCTGGCCTTCCGACGCGAGGTGATCCCCGCGTTCTACCAGCTCCCGATGGACGACAACGAGTGGGACGTCGGCCGCTTCGACGACATCTGGTCGGGCGTCTTCCTCAAGCGCGCCTGCGACGTGCTCGGCAAGCGGATCTACAACGGCGCGCCCCTCTGTGAACACAATAAGGCCCCGCGGAGCACCTTCGACGACCTCAACAACGAGGTCCCGGGGCTCGAACTCAACGAGCACCTCTGGCGGATTGTCGACAGCGTGGAACCGGAGTTTCCACGGGCCGCTCAGACGGCGGGGCCGTCTGAGGACGACGTCGAGGGCGACGCCAACTCCTACGACGAGGTCTTCGAGGCGATGGCCCGAGAACTCGCCGACGGCGACTGGTCGGACTACAACAACGGTGCCTTCTTCAACTACGTCGGGGAACACATGCTCGACTGGCTCGAGTGTCTGTCGGAACTGTCAACGGCCGCGGACGAGCGCGTGAAGGTCGCTGCGGGCCGTTGAATCGTCACCTATAAGTTTTTAGGTTGGCCTAAAAAGAGTATGGCTAACGACAGTGGTAACCGCACGGTTTCGCGGCGCACGGCGTTACGGGTGGGATCCGCGTTCGGCGTCGCCTCGCTTTCCGGCTGTCTCGGGCTCTTCGACAGCGGGCAAAACGCCGAGGTGCCGGCGCTCTCGGAGTTCCGCGGCTCCGGTGCACTGGCGGAGGGGCGCCCCGCACCGGACGGCACGTCCATCGAGGATCTCCCCGATCTCTCCGGGGACCTCGCGCTTTACATCGGCGGCGGGGAGGGCGGCATCTACTACGAGTTCGTGGAGATGCTACAGGAGATCTACCCCGACTTCGAGGTCCATCCCAACGACAACGACTCGGCGTCGCTGGCCCAGACGATCGTCGAGGAGGTCGACGCCGGTGCGACCCAGGCCGACGTATTCTGGTCGATCGATGCGAGCTCGCTCGGCTTCGTCGCGGAGAACGACGCCTACGAGTCGCTGTCGGACGCGGCCGTCGACGAGGTGGCCAACGACCAGTTTGTCGGCGCTGATAGCGCGTGGGCCGGCGTCGCCGGCCGCGCGCGCGCCGTGCCGTACAACACCGACGAATTGAGCGCCTCCGACATCCCGAACTCCGTTCAGGAGTTCCCTGGGACCGAAGCCCTCCAGGGAACGATGGGGTGGGCGCCGACCTACGGCGCGTTCAAGTCGTTCGTGACGGCCATGCGACTGACCCGGGGCGAAGACGAGACTCGACAGTGGCTCGTCGACATGCAGGAGGCGGGGACCGAGCGCCACAGCAACGAGTTCGCCGTCTCACAGACGGTCGCCAACGGCGCCCTGTCGGCCGGGTTCGCCAATCACTACTACGCGATGCGCGTGAAGAACGATAACCCGGACGCGCCGATCGACCTCGCGTTCACCGAGGGCGACGCCGGCGCGCTGATCAACGTCGCCGGCGCGCTGAAGGTCCAGGGCACCCAGCGCGGCGAACTGGCCGACGCCTTCATCCGTCACCTGCTGTCCGCGGAGGCACAGGAGTACTTCGCGACGCGGAGCTTCGCATACCCGATGATCGCCGGCGTCGAGCCGGTCGGCGGCCTCCCGTCGATCGACGAACTGAGCCCGCCGGACATCGACCTCGCGGCGCTCGCGGATCTGGAACCGACCCTGGATCTAATGGACGAGGCCGGCGTTTCGGGCTAACATGTCCGGCCGGAAGCGGGTCGTAGAGACGATCGAGCGGGCCGCCGACGACGGGAGCGACGCGATCGGGGTCGGGCTCACCCTGCTCGCCGCGGCCATCGCGGCCGCTGTCGTGCTCCCGCTGGCCTGGCTGATCGGCGACGCCGTCGCGCTCGGCGGGCGGGCGCTCGAACTCGCCGTCGCTCCGCAGACCGTCGAGGTGCTGGTCCGGAGCGTCGCGCTCGTCGCGGTCGTCACCGGTGCGAGCGTGCTCCTCGGGGTTCCGCTTGCGGTGTTGACGGTTCAGGGAGACATCCCGTTTCCGCGGTTCTGGACCGTGCTCACCGCGTTGCCGCTTGCGGTCCCGAGTTACCTCGGGGCGTTCGCGTTCGTCTCGGCGTTCGGCCCGCAGGGCGAACTCGCCGACCTTCTGGCGCCGCTGGGAATCGAGTCGCTCCCGTCGGTCTACGGGTTCGCCGGCGCTGCGTTCGTGCTGACGCTGTACACCTATCCGTACGTCTTCCTGACGACGCGAGCGTCGCTGCTCTCGCTCGACGGCTCGCTCGTGGAGGCGGCGCGGACGCTCAACGCCGGCCGCTGGGAGGCGTTCCGCCGGATCACGCTGCCGCGGATCCTCCCGGGGATCACCGCCGGCGCATTGCTCGTGGCGCTGTACGCTCTCGCCGACTTCGGCACGCCCAACATCATGCGAGTCGAGGTGTTCACGCAGTTCATCTACGCCCGGTACAACGCCTTCGCCCGCGACTACGCCGCGTTGCTGTCGGTGCAGCTGCTGACCGTGACGGCGATCATCCTCGCGATCGAGTCCCGCATCGGCGTCGACGAATCGGGCGCCTACGAGAGCGGCGGCCACCGCGGGACCGCCGACCTCGACCTCGGCGCCTGGCGGTACGTGGCCATACTACTGCCGACCGTCATCGGCCTGCTGTCGATCGCGCTGCCGATCGCCGTCTTCGGAATGTGGCTGTTCTCGGGCGGTCCCGGCTATCAGGTCGGCCGGCTGAGCTTCGACTGGGAGTACGGCTTCAACTCGGCGTACGTCGCGCTGTTGGCCGCCGCCGCGTCGGTCCTCGTGGCGCTGCCGATCGCGATTGGGGCGGCGACGTCCGACTCGCGCCTGGCGGCGCTGGCCGACCGCGTTCCCTACGTCGGGTACGCGACGCCCGGGATCGTACTGGCGATCGCGCTGCTCAGTTTCAGTCTCGACGTGCTGCCGTCGGTCTACAAGACGGTGCCGCTGCTGGTGTTCGCTTACGTCGTCCGGTTCATGCCGCAGGCGATCGGGTCGATCCGGACCTCGACGCTTCAGGTCGATCAGCAGCTGGTCGAAGCGGCCCGTACGCTGGGCCGGTCGCGACTGAGCGCCTTCCGGTCGGTGACGCTGCCGCTGATTCTGCCGGGAATCGCCGCCGGCGCCGCGCTGGTCTTCCTCACGACGATGAAGGAACTGCCCGCGACGCTAATGCTCCGCCCGCTGGGGTTCGAAACGCTGGTGACCTACATCTGGCGGGTCGAGGAGGCCGGCCTCTACGGCCAGGCGGCCGTGCCGGCGCTCGTTCTCGTCGTCATTTCCGGCCTGTCGATGGCCGTGATGTTGGCGCAGGAGGGACGGTGAGTCGATCGTGAACCGCTCTGTATGTACGAGCGCGACCGAACCGAGATGCCCGAGATGAGACGCCGAACGTGGCGGGCGGCGGTCGCCGCCGTCTCCCTCGCCGGCGCCGTCGCCGTCTGGCTGTTCGCAACGAACCTGTTTCCGTACCACTCGCTCAACCACGACGAGGGCGTCTACCTCCAGCAGGCGGCGATGCTGCTGGACGGGCGGCTCTTCCTTCGCCCGCCCGTCGAGGAGGTCTTCCGCCCGTGGTTCTTCGCCGAGGACGGCGGACGCCTCTACCCGAAGTACGCGCCCGTGCCCGCGACGATCTTCGCGCTCGGCGAACTGGTCGGCGCGCCCCGTCTCGCGCTCGCGGGGATCGCCGCCGCCGTGCTCGCGCTCGTCGCGCTGGTCGTCCGCGAGGTCTTCGACCGTCGGACGGGGATCGCAGCGGCCGTGATCGTCCTCTGTTCGCCGCAGTTCCTGATCGAGACGGCGGTCTTCCTACCGTACGCGCCGACGGCGATGCTCAACCTGGCCTTCGCTTACTGCTACCTTCGGGCCGACCGGACGGGCGATCGGCGCTGGGCCGGTGCGGCCGGCGCGGTCGTCGGCCTGGCCTTCTTCGCGCGCCCCTACACCGCGGTGCTGTTCGCCGCGCCGTTCGTCGTCCACGCGTGCTGGACGCTCCGACGCGACTTCCGCGCGGCGCTCCCGCGCCAGGCCGCGACGGCGGCCCTCGGCCTGGCGGGCGTCGGCCTCGCGCTGGCGTACAACGCCGTCGTGACCGGGTCGCCGCTGCTGTTTCCCTACGAGGCCTTTGCCCCGCTGGACGGGCTCGGCTTCGGGCATCGGCAGATCCTCAATCACGAAACTGACTACAGCGCCGGCCTGGCGCTACGGTCGAACGGCCTGGTGCTGTCCGCGTTCGTCACCGAGTGGATCGCGGGCGGGGTCCTCGGTGCGGCGGTCGCCGCGGTCGGGTTCGGCGTCGCCGTTCGGCGCGGGCTCTCGCCCCGCCAGAGCGTCCTCGCCGGACAACTGCTCACGATCCCCGTCGGGAACGTCTACTTCTGGGGGAACTACAACCTCCTCGGGAACCTCGACCGGGCCGGCGACGGGCTGATCGCCACGCACGGCCCGTACTACCACTTCGATCTCCTGTTGCCGTTCGCGGCCTTCGCCGCCGTGGGCGCGCTGGCGCTGGTCGCCGCCCTCCGGCGGACGGCCGACCGACACCTATCGCCGGGAGCCGCACGCGCAGCGCTCGTCGCGGCGCTGCTCGTCAGCGGACTCGCGGTAGGTGGCGTCACGGCGGCGACCCTCGACGGGAAGATCGACCGGAACGCGGCGGCGACCGACACCTACGAGCGCGTCTACGGGCCCCTCGAAGGGGATTCGATAGACCGGTCCGAACGGGCGGTGGTCTTCCTCCCGACACCGTACGGCGACTGGCTCACCCACCCGTTCCAGGCGCTTCGCAACGATCCGGACTTCGACGGACAGCGGGTGTACGCGATCGACGAGCGGCCGTTCGCCGTCGTCGACGAATACCCCGATCGGTCGCTGTATCGGCTCGCGTATCGAGGCACCTGGTCGCCCACCGCCGGCTCGCCCAGTGACGCCCGGCTCCAGCCGGTCGAGCACGCGTCCGGGTCCGCGGTCGAACTGAACGCCACTGTCGCCGTCCCCGCCAGGTCCGAGAGCCTCACCGCGACCGTCGCGACGAACGATACGAGCGCCACCTACGTCGCCGAGAACGTCTCCGACGAGACGACCGTTCGGTTGACCGCTACCGACGGCGCGGTACGGGTACGGGGAGCGGACTGGAACGCCGACGGCGAACCGATTCCACTCTCGGAGCGGGATGACGTCCGCATAACGGTGTTCGTCGATCGCGGGCCAGGCGGCAGCTTCAGCTACCGGTTCGAACTGCCGGTCCGCGCGGATGACGGGACTGTTCGCGCGCTGACGCCGAGAGTCGAACGGTGTACCGCGATCCGCGACTGCGGCGGCGAAGCGGCGTACGTCCCCGACGGCGCGCCGAACGGCGTCTCCGTTCGGACCGAACTGACCGTCCCGGACGAACGGGGGACCGACGGCTAACGTCTCGACCGGCCGATCATCGGCTACGGATCCCGTGCGGCGGTCCGTCGCGTCGCTGGCGCGGACAGACCGCGACGAGCTATCGACGGGGATCGTCCAAGAGAGACCGGAGCTGCGTATTTCAGGCACCAGCGTTAGGACTCGGCTTGCCCCCACGAACGCCTATGACTACGGCTACAGATCGATGCGGGTACGTCACGAGCAGCAGCGGCGTCGACGACGCCGGCGCGGTTTGCTGTTGGCGGCCGACGTGGCGAGAGACCGACCGCTGTATCTGGCACACCGAAACCGTCGTTCCCGAGCCGGCCTACGAACGGAACGCGCCGGCGTCGGACGAGCGGCTCGACGGTGCGAACTTCCAGGATGCGGCGCTGAGCGGGTCGTCGTTTCTCGCGGACCACTCGCTCGTCGAGGCGGACTTCACGAACGCGGTCCTCGACGACGCCGACCTCTCGAGGACGGATCTCCGTCGAGCCACGTTCCGCGACGTCGACGCCCACGGGACGTCGTTTCGGAGCGCGAACCTCCACGACGCGGTGTTCGTCTTCGCCGACCTCCGCGGTGCCGACTTCCGAAACGCGCGGCTCTATCGCGCGGGGCTGACCGACGTCCGGCTCAACCTCGAGACGGAATTCGGTACCCGAACGGTGTACGAAGACGAGATCGCGACGTCGTCGTCGGACGGCGACTTCACGGCACGGGCCGACTCAGTGCAGTGGGTCTACCGGGAGCTCCAGCGACTCTACGACGAGAACGCGTTTCCGGAGCGGGTCCACACCTACTACCTGCGCGAGATGCACTTCCGACGTCGCCACGCCTGGCTGACCCGCGACTACCTCCAGGCGATCAAGCTCGCGGGCTCGCGGTGGATCATGCACTACGGGACGAGTCCGTGGCGCGTCGTCGCGACCTCGCTGCTCCTGATTTTCGTGTGTGCGGGGCTGTACCCGCTGACCGGCGGGATCCGCGAGGTCGGTACCGACACCGCGATCACGTACGAGATCGACAATCCGACCGCTACGCCCATTCCTGTCCTCGCCCAAACGTTCCTCAAGAGCCTCTATTTCAGCGTCATCACGTTCGCCACGCTCGGGTACGGCGACATTCAGCCGGTCGAGGGGTGGGCCCGCGCTATCGCCGGCGCCGAGACCCTGCTCGGGTCGCTGTTGATGGCGCTTCTGGTCTTCGTGCTCACGCAGAGCGTCCGGCACTGATGTGTCGGTGTCAGCGGCCCACTCGAAATAGCTACTGCCCGAACCGCTCTTCGAGACAGACTTTGACGACCGATTTCGCGATTTCGGCGCCGCCCTTAAGCGGATCGAGCTTCGTCTCGCCGGCGCGCTCGCGGTACTCGATCGGCTGCTCGCGGACGTCGTACCCCCGCATCAGCGGGCGGATCAAGAGTTCGGCCGAGAGCCCGGTGTTCTCGGTCCACTCGATCGATTCGACGACGTCGCGGCGGTAGGCGCGCATCCCCGTCGTCGTGTCGTGGACGCGAGTGCCCATCAGGACGCTCGCGATCGCGGCGAAGGCGTGGTTGCCAAAGCGGTTGAACGCCGGCATCGCGTCGGCGCCGTGGTAGAGCCGATCGCCGCTGACGACGTCGTACCCCTCGTTGATCAGTTCGAGGAACTCCGGGAGCTGCTCCATGGGGTAGGTGTCGTCGCAGTCGGTCGTCACGACGATCGGCCGGTCCGGTTCCAGGATCGCCGCGCGGACGGCGACGCCGTACCCCTGCGGTCGCTGTTCGATTACGGTCGCGCCGTGTTCGCGGGCGATCTCGGGCGTGCGATCCGAGGAGCCGTCGACGCAGACGACCTCCGCCTGGCCGTCGGTGACCTCCTCGATGTCCGAGAGCACTCTGCCGATGGCCGCTTCCTCGTTGTAGGTTCCCATGACGACGCTGACGTCCTCGAAGGTGTACTCGTCCTCGTCGGCATCGGTGTCGGATCCGTTCACGTTCGTTTCGTCCGTGGTACAGTCCCCATCGCTCATTAGTGGCCGTTTCGGCCGTCCCGCCTTATATGTTTAGGCTCGCCTAAATTGAGAACGATCAAAAGACATCCTCTAACTGCAATCGTTGAAGAGAACAATCGGTACTTGCCTAATTCCGTATTTTGTTATCTTTTCTCTCTAATTCTGAAGTGATAATAGAAGATTTTTACCACGGAAATAAAACCCATATTTATGTCACTCGTACGACTTGCAATCGTACTTTCGAGCGGGATTTTCACCGTCGCGCTCGGATACCAGATCCGGTATCGAGGGATGGTTCGACTCGTTGCTGGCTACGATCCAGAGGAAGTAGTCGACGGAACCGGTCTGGCGAGGTTTGTTGGCGGATTACTGATCGCCGTCGGGGCCGTTACCGCGGCTATCGGCGTTCTGGATTATCTGGACCGGGGTGGGGAGGTCCTCTGGTACGCGTTCAGCGCGTTTGTTATCGTCGCCACGGCTGTGGTGATCGTCGGATCGAACCGCTATACGCGGTCGTAGCACTCACGCGCTGATAGCCATCTGTGCGACGAGAACGCCCTTATCGTCGCTCGGACTCTCGCAGCAACGAGTTTCCGACGTTCCTGCCTCGCGCACCGTGTCTGTCTGGACGCGTCGGACTGAGCACGACGCGCGTCCTGCGCGAGGAGGATACATGCCGCTGCTCCTTCGCGAGTGCCGTATAGTCGCACGTGACATCAGCGATCAGTTGATTCTGCTATAGTTATGTGAAATGTTCTATGTACTGAAGGCCATACATGATCATCCTCGAAAGGGTGAAGTATCACAGAATCCGACCGTCGTGAAGCGGAGATCGTTTCTGACGGCGGGCGTCGCTGGTATCGGCCTCGTCGGTTGCCTCGGTCGCCGTGATCGTTCCCTCCCATCGCTCCCGTCAGGTTCGTGGTGTCAGTATATGCGTGACGGAAGGGAACAGAGCGGCGACGGGGGCAACCGTCCCGCCGTGCGGGAATCTCGTCTGGCCGTCGGTGACGGCTTCGATGTCGGACAGCACTGTCCCGATCGCTTCCTCCTTGTTGTAGGTTCCATGACGCTAGAAGACTTAACTGATGAAACTACTTGGGAGGAATCCTTAGTTAGTGAGGACGTTGTGGGTTGGTTCGTTAGTGGCAAGGACATTATTGGAACTGCTACTGATGGTACCTCAGTAAATTTAACTGCTGGCCATCAATACGAAGCGCGAGTGCGACTTGAGGCGTCTACATCCACGGGGGCTTCAACTGGTGGTGCAACTTCAGACTTCGGAGAACACCTAGATAGTACTCAATTAAATAATAAGTATATTGATCAGAAATGAGTTAAGTTCAAGTTTTAAATTAATGTTTAAAATATTAATATAATGGGCTAGGTGACACTCCTAAACATAATATTCTCTGTATAATAATGAGAAGAGGAGAAAAATAGTAATTGATCCAACTATTGCGCCGATCCATGGTGCATATGGAAATTTCAAGAAGGAGAAAAATACAATCATAATATGAGCTCCTATCGACATACCGATCACAACTACTAATCCGAGAATAATTCTCGTGATCGGGTTTTTCTCAATTGGGTTCTGATCCATAACACAATATCTCCGAGAGCGGTATTAAAAGCTCCCATGGTAACATTAGAAACTATATCCTTTCCCAGCAAGATATTCACAATACATAAAACTACTTATATTTTTCTATAAAGATGGGAATAATTCATGATTGTTCTATGGAATCCACCACCTTCAGCGCCAGCGCCGTGATCGTCAGCGTCGGGTTCATCGCGCCGCCGGTCGGGAAGACGCTGCTCGAGGCGATCCAGCAGTTCTCGAGGTCGTGGGTCCGCAGATCCGGTCCGACGACGCTCGCCGCCGGATCGTCGCCCATCCGGGTCGTCCCCATGTGGTGGTAGGCCGGCCCGGTGTCGTCGGGGCCGACCTGCCAGGTGATTTCCGCGCCGAGTTCCTCGAGGATCCGCTCCTGAATGTCGTTGACGCGCTCGATGGTCCGCAGCGCCCGGTCGTCGACCGACCAGCGGATGTCCGGGACAGGATTGCCTCGATCGTCGGTCCGATCGAAATCGAGCGCGACGCGGCTGTCCTCGCGGGGCAGTTGCTCGACCAGCGCGCCTATCCCGATGTGGTTGCCGTACTCGCTCCGCAGGCGCTCTAGGAGATCGTCGCCCCAGTCGTCCCCGGTCAGGGCCAGCTCGACCGGCGAGGGGCCGTCGTAGTTGAAGAACTCGAGTTTGAACGGCGCGAACTCGTCGTCGGCCTCGTCGTAGAACTGGTGGGACTCGCTCGTGAGGAAGCCGACGTGATTCTGCCTGGTCGGCTCGTCGAGGACCCCGCCCGTGCCGGCGAACAGGTGGTCCATGAAGAACTTCCCGACCAGGCCGCTCGAGTTGGCCAGGCCGTCGGGGTAGTGACTCGACTCGGAGAGCAACAGGAGCCGCGGGGTCTCGACGCCGCCGCAGGCGATGACGAAGGCGTCGGCCGCCTGGCGGTGCCGTTCGTCGTCGGGCGTGGCGTAGACGGCGGCCTCGATCGCATCGGGCCCGTGTTCGAGGCGCTGGACGGGTGCGCGGTCGATCACCGTCGCGCCCTTACGCTCGGCGCGTTCGACGTGGACGGTTGCATCGTACTTCGCGCCGGAGGGACAGACGGGCTGGCAGGTGCCGTAGCCGACGCAGGCGCTCCGATCGTCGTAGGCTTCGGAGTTGCGCGCGTTCGGAACGGAGTGCATCGCGATCCCGAGTTCGTCGCAGGCCTCGGCGAACAGCGAGTCGCTGTAGGAGGGCGGGAACGCCGGCATCGGATGGAGCTGCTCGCGGGGCGGCGCGAAGGGGTTGTCGTCGGCGCCCGCCACGCCGAGTTCGCGCTCGGCCGCGGCGTAGTAAGGCCGGAGGTCCTCGTAGTCGATGGGCCAATCTGCGCCGACGCCGCGGGCGCTCTTCGAGTCGAAATCATCCTCGTGGAGCCGCATCACCATCCCCTGCCAGTGGAGCGTCGAGCCGCCGACGCCCTTGACGCGGGCGTGATTCAACGGGTAGAACCGCTCGCCCGACGCCGCGTAGGCGTCGCGGTCGGGGTCGCCGTCCCAGACGTCCGGGCGGTCGTAGGCGGGTCGGATCGCCCGCTCCTGGCGGGCGAGCCTGTCGTTCGGATCGAACCACGGCCCGGCCTCGAGTATCACGACCTCGTGGCCGGCCGCGGCGAGCCGATCGGCGACGATTCCGCCCGCGGGTCCCGCGCCGATCACGCAGACGTCGGCGCCGTCAACGGGGGTGCGATCGATGTCTGCGGCCGCGTCCGCGTCTCCGTCGGCATCGGTCGCGAACCCCGCCGACTCGGCGGGCGGCCGGCTCCCGCTCACGCGCCCGGCCCCCGTTGATAGGTGTCGATTCCGCCCGCGTGGCCCTGTGGATTCTCGATGCCGACCAGTTTACCGCCCGTCGGCGAGGCGTACAATGCCAGCAGGAGTTCGTTGATCACGTAGTACCGCACCCGTTCGGCGGTCGTCCCCTCGGGGTCCTCGTCGGCGTCGTCCGCACCGACGTTCCTGAGGACCCGGTCGCGGTCCGCGGTCGACAGTGCCGCGAACCGATCGTCGTACCACTCCCTGGCGTTGTCGTCGAGCGCCGCGACCGCCTCGACGACGCCCGCGGTGTGGTCCGGGTCCGCGAGCCGCCCCTCGAGAAACGCCTCGACGAACGCCGCCGTGCCGGAGACCTCGCTCGGGTAGACGACCTCGGCGGCCGCGACCAGCGTTTCGCGGAGCCGCTCGACGTCGACCGGGTCGGACCCGGGCGGGGCTACGCAGCCCGACAGCGTCCCCCCACCGACCCCGAGCGTGGCCAACGCGGCGACCGCGTCTCGCCTGGTCAGTTCCATGCCAGCGGATTAGGTCAACCTAATCCTTATACTCGTTGGAACGAGACGCTCTATTATCGGGAAATCCGCGGGGAGGTGTGCGGCCGCCTCGGTCGGCCGCCAGGAGACGGTCGCGCCCTGTCGGTGGGGGACCGCAGCCGAGTTCGGGACGGTCTCCGGAACCGGGCTGCTGACGGCCTCCATCACGTACGAATTGTACGAGGAGTCGCCGATCGAGCCTGTCCGACCGTGACGGTCGATCTGAGAGTTTATCCGACTCGTATAGATTTATTCATCTTACATGAAATCCAATCTTTAACGAGATATGATAAATAATTGTGGGGAATGATGTATTCAAAATAGGCGAGTGACCGCTGTCGCGGCCTGTCGACGCCCGCGCGCCGCTACAGTTCGAACGCGTACGCGGCGCCCGGACCGCGGGCGTCGTCGCCGACGAGCGCGGTCGTCCCGTCGAGCGCGACGGCCGTCCCGAACCCGTCGGCGCTGTCGGCGTCCTCGGGGGCGAGGTTCGCCCGCCGGCGCCAGGCGCCGTCGCGGCGCTCGTACGCGTTCGCCGTCCCCGTCCCGTCCGGGTCGGCGTTGCTGTTGGGAGCACCCACGATTGCAGTGCCGTCGCCGACTGCGACTGCCGCGCCGAACCCGCGCTCGTCGCCGTCGGGTTCGAGGATCACCCGTCCGCGCCAGTCCTCGCCCGAGCGCTCGAAGACGTACGCCGCCCCCGCCCCGCCGGCGGCGAAATCGCGGCGGGGCGCCCCGACGAGGACGACGTCGCCCGCCACCGCGACCGCGGCGCCGAACCGGTCGGCGCTGTCGGCGTCCTCGGGTTCGAAGGCTGCCCGTCGGCGCCAGGTTCCGTCTGTCCGCTCGAACGCGTACGCGACGCCCGGCCCGTCACCCGGGGCGCCCACGATCGCGGTCGCCCCGTCGAGCGCGACCGCCGTCCCGAACCGGTCGTCGCTCTCGCTGCCCTGGGGTTCGAGGGTCGCCTGCCGGCGCCAGTCCCCGTCCGCCCGCTCGAACGCATACGCGACGCCCGGCCCGTCGCCTGGCGCGCCCGCGAGCGCGGTCGTCCCGTCGAGCGCGACGGCCGTTCCGAACCAGCCCCCTGGGCCCCCGTCGTCGGGCGTCAGGGTCGCCTGCCGGCGCCAGTCCCCGTCTGCCCACTCGAACGCGTACGCCGATCCGGACTCGAACCCGCCGGAGCCGTCGTCGACGGGCGCCCCGACCAGCGCGGTGTCGCCGTCGAGCGCGACGGCCGCACCGAACTCGACGTCCGCGCCGTCGCGATCCGGTGCCGGCGCCCGGCGCCGCGACCAATCGTCGCCGGACCGCTCGAAGCCGTACGTCGCGCCCACCCGGTATCCGGCGGCGTCGGCGTCGCCGGGGGCGCCCACGAGCGCTGCGCCGCCGTCGAGCGTAATCGCCGTCCCGAACCGGTCGCCGCTCTCGCCGCTCTCCGGCGTCAGCTCGGCGGCGACCGCCGGTTCGTCGACTCCGCTCTCTTCGGTCTCGTCGCCGTCGCCGGCGTCGGTCTCTCGGTCACTTTCGTCGCCGACGCACCCTGCCGCTCCGATCGCCGCGAGGACGCTCCCGGATCGAAGGACGCGCCGCCGACTCGCACTCCACCGTTCCATCGTTGTTACCGATCCGATAGTGTAGTAAAAACCACCTGTTCTCGACGTCGCCGCTGCGAGATTCCCGCCCGCGACGATCGAACCGTCAGGCCACCGGCGACGCCACGCTCGACGAATCTCGGGGGACGGACGTACCGACGAGCGGAAGCGGCCCCCGATCAGGACCGGTCGGTTCACGACGCTCGGGCAACGGCGGTACCGAACCGGGGAGTCCTCGTCGGATTATATCAGTTTTAGAGAGCAGCTCCGTCCAGACTGACAGTCTGATTCACCGTCTCTCAGTACGATCTCGTTTCATCGAACCGCGTGTGTCACTCGCTCGGGTTTTCTCGCGCCGTTACGCGGGCTCGATGGACTCGATCAACGACGGATCGTCCGTCGACGGATCATTGACCGCCGTCGAGACGGGGTACGCGCGCATTTCGTCGGCTGGATAGGGTTCGAGCACGTCCGACGGATCGTCGCCTGACAGCCACCGCTGCTCGTCGTCGGGATCGAGAATCACAGCCATGCGGTGATGCAGGTCCGAAACGACCTCGTTCGGCTCGGTCGTGACGATCGTGAACGTCTCGATTGGTCCGGATTCGGTTTCGGCCCCATCGATGCCGCCGCCGAAGGCGGCCAGGCCCGTTTGGGTCGCGTCCGGTTCCCGGCGCTCCCAGAGGCCGGCCATCGCGAAGATCCGGTCGTCCTCGAAGGTGACGCGATACGGCTGCTTCCCGCCCTCGGTCTCGACCCACTCGTAGAACCCGTCAGCGGGGACGAGACACCGACCCGCCGAAGGCGTGTCGCGCTCTCCCTCGGTCGGCTCGGGAGAATACCGTCGTTGTTCGTAGGCCTCGCGGAAACTCGGCTTTTCGGCGACGGACTCGGCCCGCGCGTTGATCAGCCCGCCGCTGTCGCCGTCGGCCCACGACGGTACCAGGCCCCACTCGAAGCGGCGGAACGCGTCCGGTTCCTCGTTGGTGAGCACCGGCAGGGCCTGCGCGGGCGCCGCGTTGTAGCGGGGTGTAAACGCGGGTTCGGCCGCGTCGTCTCCCCCGTCCGCGTCGGACCCCGATGCCTTCGCCTCCGGAAATCGGGCGCCGAACCGCTCTTCGAGATCGTCCTGCTCGACGACGAGCGTGTACCGACCACACATACCCGATCGATCGGGACGCAAGAGCAAAGGCTGTCCGTTCGCGGCTCGCACCGACGTCGACTCGGCCGATGCGGACTCGAGCCGGTGGCGCCGCCGCTCGCCGGCGACCGCCGTCGTCCGTGGTCGGCCGGAAACGGATAGTATGAGGTGCTTACTCGCAGTAGAACCGCCGGTACGGGCCCCGTTACGATATCCGATCCCGTCGGAGTCGGCGGTGGGGTCAGCATGGACGACCGATACGAAATGGTGGTGTGTCAGAGCGGCAGTCTGGAACTTAGAGATCCGGATGACCCCGATTGCTGGATCGCGACGGACGTTCCGGTCGAAATCGAGCGGTAGTCCGCGCTCCATCCCCCGTACCCCCTACTTCCTCGTTCGTCGTGCTCCCGCCGACAGTCGACCGGCGATCGACTGTGCTCTATTACGACCGAGCGATAGCGACGCGACCCATCGCTCGCGGCCGTACTCGGTCCGACTCGAACCGCCTGGCCGATCGCCGAATCGCGATCGACCGGTAGTAGCGGCTACCGCCGTATCGCCGCGACGGACCATCCACGAAAGCGGCCGTAGCGCGCCTATACCTCGCTATCAGCTTCCGGTCGATTGTCCGTAGCGGGTATTAGAACGAAGCGTCCCGCCGCACTCCGGACAGCTCGCGCGGTAGGAGGCGGGATGAACCGTAGTTGAACAATCACGACATTCGTAGTAGTTCTCGTAACGCTTCATTCTCTTTTCCTCCGAAAACGAGGACGATGACCTATATAATAAAACTTTCCTTGGTTGGATGTCCATCTAATATGGCGATAGTTCGACAGACCAGGACAATTGCTAACAGTAAACGCGGATATCGGCACCGAAGCGTCCTGATCGATCGCAAACGCTGGAAAGGAGACGCCTGGTCGGAATCGAGAAAGATGCGACGGACGGTCCGAGAGGGCGGCTGCACTCGTGTATTGGAGGAAACTCCCGCGGAGTACTCGCTATTCGTAACTTATTCGTCCCGAGAAACGCCAGGACTGGGATTTGAACCCAGAATCCCAAAGGGAACACGCTTTCCAGGCGTGCGCCTTACCGTTCGGCCATCCTGGCCCAGGTCATCCTAACCGCGTCCGTCGTTTAACTGTTACGAGATCCGGTCACCGCTCGGGCCGATCCGCCGCCCGTGCGGCGATCCGCGGTTCGAGCACGTACGCGCCGATCGTCGCTCCGACCCCGACCGCCAGGCCGACGGCTAGGCCGCGAGCGATCGAGAGCGGCGGCTCGACGAACAGGGTGTAGCCCTGAACGAGCACGAGAAACGACAGGCAGCCAACGACGCCCCACAGGAGTGCGGACTTGGTGCGGGGGTCGAGACCCATCGCATCAGCGGGGTAGCCGCTCATGCCGACACCTCGCTCACTCGAGGGTCGCGACGGCCTCGATCTCGACGCCGACGCCCTTCGGGAGGGCGGCGACCTCGACGGCGCTGCGGGCCGGCGGCTCGTCGTCGAAGTAGGCGGCGTAGGCCTCGTTCATCGCATCGAAGTCGTCGATGTCGTCGAGGAAGACGGTCACCTTGAGGATATCCTCGGCGGTCGCATCCGCCTCGTCGAGGATGGAATCGAGGTTGTAGAGGGCTTGCTCGGTCTGGTTCTCGATGGGCTCGTCGTCGAGGAGGTCGCCGTCGGCCGTCATGGGGATCTGGCCGGCGGTGAACAACAGCGAGCCGTTACTGGTCGCCTGGCTGTAGGCGCCGACCGCCGCGGGCGCGTCGTCGGTCTCGATGATTCGTTTCATGCCCGAAACGTGTATCCGGTCGCGCTTAAAGTTACGAGGTCCGCGACGGACTGCAGAAGGGCTCGCGGACTTTCGAAGGGGCGTCAGTACCCCTCGGCCTCGACCGGCCCCGAGAACGTCGAGTAGAGGATTGCGAAGTAGGCGCAGACCAGCGGCACGAGGAGGGCCGCGGACAGCGTCAGCAGGCGGAGCGCAAGCGGCGAGATCGCGGCCTCAGCGGCGGTCAGCCCCGTCGCGGGATCGAGGGTCGGGTACAGCAGCGCCGCGACCAGCGCGACCAGCGCGTAGGTCAACCCGCCGGCCGCGAGGAAGGCGATCAGGTCCCGCCCGCGTCGGATTGCAAGGGCGTAACCGCCGCCTACCGCGACCGTAGCGGCGACGAGCGCCAGCGGGAACGGCGCGAACAGGGCGTCGCGAACGGTCGGGCGAGCGGCCAGCGCGAGGAGGACCGCGACGGTCAGCGGGAGGAAGGCGGCGAGTGCGCGCAGGCCCCACGTCCGGGCGGCGGCCGCGAGCGCCCCGTCGGTCTTCAGAGCCAGGAACGCGCCGCCGGTGACGACGGTGAGCGCGACGAGAGCGAGACCGACGAGTACGGTCTCGGGGGCCGCGGTGACGGTCGTCCCGAGCAGCCAGTTCCCGACGAAGATGCCCAGCAGGAACGGGGTCGCCACACTGCCGACGACGAACGCCCGGCCCCACCAGCGCCGCCAGGCGTCGTCCTCGCGCTGCTCGTAGAACTCGGGCGCCAGGCCGCGGCAGATGAGCGCCCCGAGGACGGCGAACAGCAGCAGGTAGTGGCGGCTGAAGAGGGCGGCGTACAGCGGTGGGAAGGCAGCGAAGAGGCCGCCGCCGAAGACGACCAACCACACCTCGTTGCCGTCCCAGAAGGGGCCGATCGCCGCGAGGATGCGTTCGCGCTCGGCCTCGTCGCGCCGGAGCGCGAACAGTGCGCCGGCCCCGAAGTCGAACCCGTCGAGGAAGAGGAAGGTGCCGAGGAACGCGAAGACGACGACGACCCACAGCGTCGGCAGGTCGACGGGCAGCGACCCGGCGAGCGGGCCGAGGGCGGCGACGGCGGCGAGCGCTTGGCCGGCGGGCTCAGTCATCGCCGGTCACCTTCGGTGCCGCTGACTCCGCGTTCGGGTCCGTCGGCGACGCCGACGATGTGCTACCGGCCGACTCGACGTCGGGCGGCCCCGCCAGGATGAGCCGCCGGACGACGTAGCCGTAGCCGCCGAGCAAGGCGGCGTAGACGAGCGCGAAGCCGGCCAGCGTCAGCGTCGCCTCGGCGCCGGTGAGTCCCGGCGAGACGCCGTCCTCGGTCCGGAGCAGCCCCTGGACGACCCACGGTTGGCGGCCGACCTCGGTGACGATCCATCCCGTCTCGACCGCGACGAAGCCAAGCGGCGCGGAGGCCATCAGCGCGCGGTGGAGGTGCCGGTCCGCGAACAGGTCGCCGCGGCGCCAGCGGTAGGCGGCCCAGGCCGCCAGGCCGACGAACCAGAAGCCGAGCAACACCATCGCGCGGAACGCCCAGAAGACGATTGCGACCGGCGGCGAGCCCTCGAACTCGTCGAGGCCCTGGACGGTGTGAGACGGATCGCCGCCGCTGGCCAGGACCGACGCCATCGCCGGAATATCGACCGTCCAGAGGTTCTCGGCGCGGGGATCGGTGAACGCGCTCGGATCGGTCGGGATCGCGATCAGGTGGAGCGCGGCGGGCCCTTCGGTCTCGTACAGGGCCTCCATGGCAGCGAACTTCTGGGGCTGGGTCTCGGCGACGTGGCGCCCGTAGGAGTCGCCGTGGACGACCTGGAAGGGCGCGGTCAGCAGGAGGACGACCAGCGCGATCTTGAGGGTGGTGCGCCAGAAGCGGGCGTCATCGTCGGCGGCGGTGTCGGCCGCCGCGTTCGCGTCGGCGGGCGCGGTCACGGACGCGTCCGCGCCGGTATCGTCGCCGTCGGTTCCGTTCTCGCGCTCGCCACCGCTCGATCGGTAGACGAAGTACGCCGCCACGCCGGCCATAAACAGCGCGACCGAGAGGACGGCGGCCGACTGCATGTGGACGAACATCCACGGGAACCGCGGGTTCAGGTACGCGGCGACGGGATCGACGAGCGTCACGACCGGTTGCCCGCTCTCCCGGGCGAGTTCGTACCCCCGCGGGGTCTGCATCCAGGAGTTGGCGACGAGGACCCAAACCGCCGAGAGCCAGGTCCCCAGGCCGACGGCGACCGCCGACACCATATAGAGCGCGTCGCCGACCTTCTCGCGGCCGAAGACGAAGACCCCGAGGAAGGTGGCCTCGAGGAAGAAGGCCATCATCCCCTCGACGGCCAGCGGGCCGCCGAACAGCTCCCCAGCGAACGTCGAAAACGCTGCGAAGTTCGTCCCGAACTCGAACTCGAGGACCAAGCCCGTCACGGTGCCGACGACGAAGCTGATCGCAAAGATGTGGGTCCAAAACCGCCGCTGCCGTTCCCAGAGCGGGTCCGACGAGCGGATCGACTTCCACGTGAAGTAGATCAGGAAGGGCGCCAGGCCCATGCTCATCACGGGGAAGATGATGTGAACGATAGTCGTAAGCGCAAACTGCAACCGGCTGGCGATGACTGGGTCGACCATGTGAATCAGTAGATACGGGACACGAGATGGGTGCCCAGTCGGAGGATAGTCACTCGCCATTTGACGGGTGTTCGCCGATTCCCGAGCGCTGGGAACCGGTAACGGCGTCGACGACGACGCGGTCCGATCGGGAACCCGAGAGCCCGATCGACGGGAACGAACAGGACCGAGCAGGACCGAGCGGAGCCGATCGAACCCGCGGGCCGCGGTGCTCAGGCGAGCACGTCGACCTCGTAGCCCGCGTCGCGCAGCGCTGCGAGGAAGGCGTCGACGTGGTCGGGACCGCGCATCTCGAGTTCGATCTCGACCTCGGTGTCGCTCATCTCGACCTCGCGTGAGGTCCGGTCGTGGTGGATGGCGTAGATGTTCGCCTGGTGCTCGGTGAAGATATCCAGCAGGTCCTCGAGCGCGCCTGGTCGATCCTTCAGGACGGTCCGGATCTTCAGGTAGCGGCCGGTCTCGACCAGGCCACGAACGATGACGTTGGTCAGCGTGTTGAGATCGATGTTACCGCCGCAGAGCGCGGGGACGATGACCTCGTCCTCGTCGTATTCGAACGTCTCGAAGAGGACGGCCGCGAGCGGTACCGCGCCGGCGCCCTCGACGACCGTCTTCGAGCGCTCGAGTAAGTAGACCAGAGCGACCGCGATCTCGGGGTCGGAGACGGTGACGACCTCGTCGACGTACTCCTGAATGTAGGGGAAGGTCCGCTCGCCGACGCTGCGAGTCGCGATGCCGTCCGCGATGGTGTCGACGCCGTCGATCGAGACGCGTTCGCCCTTCCGCAGGGACTCGGCGGCGCTCGAAGCGCCGTCGGCCTGAACGCCGATCACGCGGACGTCGGGTTTCTGCTCCTTGATGGCGGTCGCGATGCCGCTGATGAGTCCGCCGCCGCCGATGGGGACGACGACGGTCTCGACCTCGGGGCAGTCTTCGAGGATCTCGAGGCCAATCGTGCCCTGGCCGGCCATCACGTATTCGTCGTCGAACGCGTGGACGTAGGTCCGGCCCTCCTCGCGTTCGATCTCGTGGGCGCGCTCGGCGGCCGCGTCGTAGTCCCGACCCGAGAGGACGACCTCGGCCCCGTAGCTCTTGGTCGCCTTGACCTTCGAGATCGGCGCGTGCTCGGGCATGACGATCTTCGAGTCGACGCCCGACCGCGTGGCCGCCAGCGCGACGCCCTGCGCGTGGTTGCCCGCGCTCGCGGTGACGACGCCGGCCGCCTTTTGCTCCTCGGAGAGCGTCTTGATCCGGTTGGTCGCCCCGCGGATCTTGAACGCGCCCGTCCGCTGGAAGTTCTCCAGTTTCAGGTGGATCTCGGCTCCGGTCATCGCCGAATACGTGTGCGAGTGATCGAGCGGCGTGTGCCGAGACGTCTCTCGCACCCGCTCTTCGGCCTCGAGAATATCCGAGAGTTCGAGCATACGCTCGTCTACTCGGCGTAGCGTGTAAGGATTACTGTCGGGGACCGGATGAGCCTGTGGCCGGCCCGCACCGTCGTCCCCCCAACAGCGGATGTGCTGCAACGTTGGCAGCACGACAGGGAATACAGGGAATGCACGGCGTGTGACGTGCGAGTGTAGAAGGGGACGCGGAGTATATAAATCTCATGCACCCGTGGTGGAAGTGAAACCGCAAGACGGCGTCGGGGAAACGACGCCGTCAGACGCTAGACAGACGGACGTCATTCGAGGATCCGGACCGAGACTCCGGGTCGCGAAACGAAGTTTCGAACCCGATCGGAGAACGAGCCGGACCCGGGCCAGGCCGCGTCGACGCCGAGACGATCCGGGTCGCCGACGTAGACCCAGCACCGTCGATCGGCGGCGTTGGCCGCGCCGTCCGCCGCGGTTTCCCAGCGGTCGTCGCGGTCCCCGGCAGACGAGGCCCTCGCGGCGCACGTCGCGTCCCTCGTGTCCGGCACCGCGACCCGGACGTAGAGACCGCTGTCTACCCCCTCGTACCGATCGAGGCGCTCGAGGCCCGCCTCGTCGACTGTCAGGAGACGGCCGTCGACGCTGCCGCCTGGCGCGAGCGTCGGATACCGGCCGTCGACCCGACGGAGCCCGTCGAGGGTCGCCTAGCCGACGAACTCGTACTGGGGGTCGGCGGACCCGCGCTCGCTCTCGCGGTCTGCCTCGCCCGTAGCGCCGAGGACGCTTGTGACTCGGTCGGGATCGGTCAGCGTGCCGTAGACGAAGACGTCCGCGTCCACGACCGATCGTTGTGGGTCGAGGGACTTGCAGGTACTGCCGGCGGCCGTCGGCAGGTGGCGTCCGGTATCGTATCGGGGAGGCTCGTTCGACCGGCGCGGAGCCGTCGCTGGCTCGGATATCGACGACGGAACTGACGACCCGGGACGGAGAAAGCGGGCTGGGCGTGCGAGCGAGCGGAAAGAAATCGGACGGTGAGAGCAAGTCGCTCCGGGAGGGGAGACGGCGGCTCGGGCTTACCGCTCTTCGAGCGGGACGAATCCCTGGTCCTCGGAGCCGACGTACCGGGCGCGCGGGCGGATGAGGCGGTTGTCGTCCTGGTACTCGAGGACGTGTGCGATCCAGCCGCCGACGCGGCTCATCGCAAAGATTGGCGTGTACATGTCGATCGGAATACCGAGCTGGTAGTAGACCGACCCGGAGTAGAAGTCGACGTTCGGGGCGATGCCCTTGTCGACCAGCCCTTTCTCCTCGGTGAGGTACTCCTCGATGGTGCTCGTGATGTCGTACCACTTCGAGTCGCCTTCGGCGGCGAGTTCCTCGCTGCGCTCCTGGAGGATCTTCGCGCGGGGGTCCTTGACGTTGTAGACGCGGTGGCCGAAGCCGGGGATCCGGCGGCCCTCGTCGGTGGCCTGCTCGACCCAGTCGAGGGGATCGAGGTTGCTCTCGTCGATCTCCATCAGCACTTCCATGACGTCCTGATTCGCGCCGCCGTGGAGCGGCCCCGAGAGGGCGCAGATACCGCCGGTCACGGCGCTGTAGATGTCGGCCATCGTCGAGCCGATGACCATCGACGTGAACGTCGAGGCGTTCAGTCCGTGGTCGGCGTGGAGGATCAGCGCCTGGTCGAACGTCTCGGCGGCGACGTCGTCGGGCTCCTCGCCGGTCAGCATGTAGAGGAAGTTCGCCGCCAGGCCCAGGTCGGGGTGGGGGTCGACCGGCTCCTCGCCGATGCGGTAGCGCTCGAAGGCTGCAAGCGCGGTCGGGATCTTGGCCGTGATCCGCCGGCCCTGCCGGAGCGTGGCGTCGAGATCCTCTGGATCGGCGTCGCTCTCGGGTTCGAAGGCCGAGAACATCGAGACGGCGGTCCGCAGGGCGGCCATGGGACGTTCGTCGGCCGCGGCGAGTTTCTCCATCGTCTCGAGGACGGTGTCGTCGACCTCGCGTTCGTTCATGAGCGCGTCCGCGAACGGCTCGAGCTCGTCTTCGGTCGGGAGGTAACCGTTCCAGAGCAGGTAGAGGGCTTCCTCGTAGCTCGTCCCGCGAGCGAGCTCCTCGATCGCGTAGCCGCGATAGATCAGGCGGCCCGCGTCACCGTCGATCGAACTGAGTTCCGATTCGGCGACTAACACACCCTCGAGCCCTTTCTTGAGGTCGTCAGACATACTCAGGGATTTCGGACGCCAATGGAAAAGTATTATCGTTTAGTCGGTGCCGGTACTCGACACGTCGTCTGTGTGTATTTTGCCGTTTTCACGAACACGTCCGGGTGGAATTTCCGCTTTCGAGCGGACAGACAGTCAACCGAGTAGCCCCCAGGTTCTGTAATTTTCTTTCGTTGGGTATCCTCGGCGAACCGGAAAACTGTCGCTCAGTCGAGTCGTTCGACCAGTTCGACGACGTAGCCGTTCGGGTCCTCGACGAACGCGACGCGGCGATCGATGTCGGCCATCGTCGTCGGTTCCTCGCGAACCGGCGGGTCCGCGCGCTCGACCAGGCGCTCGAAGGCGTCGTCGGTACTGTCGACGCCGACGGCGACGTGGGCCATCGTCCCCGACTCGATTTCCGGCCCGCCGTCCGGATCGTACTTGAACTGGAACTCGGCGTTCTCGCCGCCGATGTAGACGTTTTCGACGCCGTCACCGCCGGTGAACGACCAGTTCTCCTGCAGGCCGAGCCCGTCGATATAGAAGTCCCGGGTCCGTTCGATGTCCGATACCCACAGGGCCGTGTGAATGACGTCCATGTTCCCGACGAGAACGTCCCTCGTGAAAGCATTATTGGCATACGAAGGACTCTCACGAGAACGGGCACCGCGCCGAGCGACAGCGACTCGCGGTTCGCGGTCGATCGAATCGATCGAGATCGCGCTCGTCGACTGCCGCGGCCGCGCCGGTCCCGCATGCAGGCCGGACGACGACGCGTTCTTTTACTGGCAGATATCGGCGGTCCAAAACTCGAAGAAGGCGAGAGAATCGAACAACAAGCGTGTGCTCCTTCGAGCGACAGGCCCGGCCTCAGAGCTTCTGGCCGAGTTTCTCGCGGCTGATCCGGACACCCGTAGGCGTGATGATCATCTGGTCGTCGCCCTTCCGGACGATATCGCCGTCGACCTCCTGAGCGACCTGGCGAAGCTCGTCGACGATGTGTTCGACGGTGCTGTCCTCGGTGCGCAGGCGCGTGATGTCCGCGATGACGATGTCACCGTCGTAGACGGCGTCTTTGATGTCGATCGCGTCCGCCTGGCTGCCCACTTCCGCGATGTGTACCTGCATCGTCGCCGATGCCGACTCGGCCGCGACGTCCTCGAGGTCCAGTTCGGCGTAGTCCTCGACGGTGCGGGACTGGTTCCCGCCGAGAATTTTACTCATCAATCCCATAGGCGAGAGAGTCCGTCGCTGTCTGTATAGTTCTTACGTCAGACGTGACCGTTCAACCGAAGCGAACGCGACCGAGCGGGGCCGGTCGTCGATCGCGAGCGGCGAGCGTTGTCGGGTCGGCCAGGCGGCCGCGGCGCTGCGATCGTGGGCGGAAGCCCGCAACAGCGGAGATATTCCTCTCCAAATAATGTTTCCGTATATAGATCATCTGCGTAATTTTATAGGAAGGGAGAATGAATTATCTTTCATGGGACTCACGGAGAAAGCGGAGATGGCGAAAGCCGCGCTCGGGAACGACTTTCTGCGCCGACAACTGCTCTTATCGTCGGTTCTCGGTCCCGTTCAGAAACGCATTCGTGGCAACGACGGGGAGTACGTCATGGACGCGGATTGGGACAACCTCCTGATCTTGGACGGGTGCCGATACGACCTCTTCATGCAACTCTACACCAAGCGCTCGCTCGAGGGCGAGGTGAGCGAGTTCCGCTCGCGCGGCAGTTCGTCGCCGGAGTTCCTCGCGGAGAACTTCGCCGGGCGGACCTACAACGATACCGTCTACGTCACCGCGAACCCCCACGAGAAGCGGGTCCTCGACGAGTCGTTCTATCACACCGACCGCGCCTGGGTCGACGACTGGAACGACGACGAGGGCGTCGTGCTCCCGGCGGACCTCGCCGACCGTGCGCTGGCCGCCCACGAGTCCCATCCGAACAAGCGACTGATCGTGCACTTCATGCAGCCACACGTACCGTTCATCGGCGACACGCGACTCGACGTGGAGAGCGGGATCACGAGCGGCCTCCGCGGAGCCGTGCTCGAAGACGACGCCGACGTCGAGTTCGAGTCGGTCTGGCAGGCGCTGCGCGACGGAGAGGTCGACGCGGGCGTCTTCTGGGAAGCCTACCGCGATAATCTGCACCGGGTGCTCGACGAGGCCGTGCCGCTGGCCGATCGCCTCCCCGGCAAGACGGTGATCACGGCCGATCACGGGAACGCGGTCGGCGAGTGGGCGACGCCGTTTCCGGTCTCGGTGTACTTCCACCCGAGCAACGTCCGGATGCCGGCCCTGAACACCGTTCCCTGGTACGTCCCGCCGTACTCCGAACGAAAACCGATCGTGCGGTCGGAACCGGTCGACTCGACGGCCGTCGTCGAGTCGGTGACCACGGATGGGACCGCCGCCGATACAGCGGATGACGCCGACGGGGACGTCATCGAGGACCGGCTCTCGGCGCTCGGCTATCTCGAGTGACGCCCGTCGAACCGACGGTCGATTTTTTATTTTTCGGGTTCGAACTGTGTAATCGATGACGTTCAGCATCTGCGTTCGCGAGGACTACGAGACCGAGAACGGCGAGCAACACCGCCGATTCGGCGTCGCGGTCACGACGCGACTGCCCGGCGTCGGCACGCTCTGTCCGTTCGTCAGCGACGACGGCGCCGTCGCGACCCAGAGCCTGGTCAACGTCGACCTCGGCGAGCGCGGGATCGAGTACATCGACGACGGCCTGGCCGTTGACGACGCGTTGCAGTCGCTGCTCAACGCGGACGACGGCGCGCCCCAGCGCCAGGTACACGGCGTCGACGCGGAGACGACTTTCGCCTTCTCCGGCGCGGAGTGCGTCGAGTGGGACGGCCACTGCGAGGGCGATCACTACACCGTCGCGGGCAACATGCTGACCGGCGAGACGGTCATCGACGCGGCCGCGGAGGCCTACGAGGCGACCGCGGTCCACGACGCGACCGATCCCGCGACCGGGCCGGCCGCGGTCACCGAGGACGGCGACGTCGAACCGCTCGCAAAACGGCTGATCGACGTCCTGGCCGCCGGCGACCGCGAGGGCGGCGACAAGCGCGAGGAACTACCCGTCCAGAGCGCGGCCGTCGTCGTCGAGACGACCGAATCCTACGTCGTCGAACCGCCGTACAACGACCTACGGATCGACGCCACGGAGACGCCGATCGCGGACCTGCGCGAGACGTACGATCTGGCGGTCCAGGGGTACCGAGACACGCTCGCCCAGTACGAGGGCGCTTACGAGGCGGATTCGCTGGACGAAGCGGCCGATTAGGGCAGAACTAGGTCCGTTTCGTCAGCCGGTGAACTCGTAGAGGTCGTCGCCGACGTGGTGCAGCGAGTCGACGACCTTCCCCTCGTCGCCGCCCATCTCGTCGCCCGGGACGCGGGCGCGGCCGACTGCGAGTACCTTCCCGTGGGACTCCTCGGCGATGACGACCAGGTCGTCCGGCTCGATGTCGTCGGTGGCCGCCGTGATCCCGGGGCGCATCACGTCCGCGCCGTCGCTGACGAAGGAGACGGCGCCCGCGTCGACGGTTACCAGGCGCTTGTCGGGCTCGTAGGCGTTGGCGCCGCGGACGGTCAGGAACGGCTCCTCGTCGAAGTACGCGACCTGCGGTTCGCCGTCGATGAGGACGACCTCCCAATCGGTGTCCTCGAACTCGACGCGTTCGTAGGCGTCGCCGTCGGGCGAGACGCCGAGTCCCTCCTCGAGGGTCTCCTCGAGCTCCGAGACGGCGTCGCTGCGGAGGTGATGGCGAGACTTGACCTGCATATCCGGGCCAACGGCCGGTCCGGAGATAAAAGGCCCGTTCCGGAGAGCCCGAAGCGGCCGAGGTCGATCGGCTCCAAGACGGAGATTCGGTCGGGCTGACCGTCAGGCCAGAGACAACGTGTGACAATCGCTAAGTAGGCCCGCGGCGTCGGATCGAGTAGAGCATGTGGCCCTCTCGGAACCGCACGGAGACGGTGACGTGTCTCGCCTGTGGCGCCGAGCGCCCGCGGACGGAGGCCCGCGAGTACGACAAGCACGGCGACCGCTGGGACCGCGAGAACAAGACCTTCGAGTACCTCTGTAAACCCTGTCACGGCGAGCTCTGCCACCTCCCGCGCGACGAACTCGAGGACCTCTTAGTAGAGCTCGAGGCCGGCGGGCGGGACCGCGACGGCTTTCTCGCGAGCTATCTCTCGACGGTCGAAGAACGGTACGGGCCGCTCGAGGAACGCGAGCGCTAGGCCTAGAGGTCGTCGGTCGCGAACCGCCAGTAGCCGACGGCCGGAGCGAGCACCGCCCACCCCAGCAGGACGGCGGCGCTGAACCCGGTGAGAGAGCGATTGTAGTCCACTTCGAGCACGGCAAGCAACAGCTGTTCGTACGCAAGGCTCGGAGACAGCATGCTGACGTACGACGTCCACCACGGCTGCGTCGCCGGCTCCTCGAAACCGGCCGCGATGTAGGACAGGCCGTCAGGCACGAACCGCCAGACGACCAGAAGGAGGAGCAACGCGCCGAAGACGGCGAACGACGCCCACGTCTGGGTGCGGACCATCGCCGAGATACCGATCGCGATGGCGAGGTAGGCGAGCCCCAGGCCGGCGCTGATGAGGAGGTACGCGAGAACGTCGACCGTCGGAACCGAGTGCCCGGTGGCGAGTATGACGGCGACCCCGGTGATGACGCCCGTGAACAGGGACGCGAGGAAGACCACGTACCGGCCGACGTACATCCCGAGGACGATATCACGTCGGTCGTGGGGGAGCCCGAGCAGCAGCGTTAGTTGGCCGTTCGAACGCCGCCTGACGATCGCGCCGTACGCGATCAACAGGCCGGTGACCGGCACGAGGAGCATCCCGGGCAGCCCGAACTGAGAGACCAGGTCGCCTGGCGTGATGTACCCCTCTTCGAGCTGACTGACGTAGAGCGCGGCCATGGCGCTGAAGACCAGCGCGAACGTCGCGGCGATCGCGTACAACTGCCGGTTGCGGATCGCGTCGCCGACCTCCTTCCGAGCGATCAGCTTCCAGTTCATGCCGCCCCCTCCGTGTAGGAGACGAACAGGTCTTCGAGCGAGGCCTGGCCGGTCGAGAAATCGCGGATCGTCCCGCCGGCGGCCCGGATCTCGTCGAGCACTCGGAGTTTCGCGTCGGCGGTACAGCCGACGACGAGGTCGCCGTCGCGTTCGGCGGCCGTCGAGACCCCTTCGATGGCCGCGACGGCGGGCGAGATTTCGGTCGGGTCGCCGGCCAGGTCGACGGTCAACTCCGCGCCGGCATCGACCGTTTCGCGCAGCCCGTCGATCGTGTCGACGGCGACGAGCTCGCCCGATCGGAGAATGGCGACGCGATCGGCGACCGCCTCGACCTGCGCCAGGATGTGGCTCGAGAAAAAGACGGTCGCGCCGCGGTCACGTTCCGCGCGGACGATCTCGCGCATCCGCCGGACGCCGTGGGGGTCGAGCCCGGTCGAGGGCTCGTCGAGGATCAACACGTCGGGCTCGCCGACAAGGGCCATCGCGAGCGCGAGGCGCTGGATCATCCCCGTCGAGTAGTCCGCGGCGGCCCGATCGGCGGCGTCGGCCAGGCCGACGCGCTCGAGCAGGGCCGCCGGATCGTCGTCGACGTCGGTGGCCTCGATCGCGTACGCGAGGTGCTGGCGGCCGGTCATCGTCTCGAAGGGCGCGAAGCCCTCGGGGAGGATGCCGACGCGCTTCCGGACGGCGGCCGGC
Source organism: Natrinema salifodinae (assembly GCF_900110455.1). Classification (NCBI taxonomy): domain Archaea; kingdom Methanobacteriati; phylum Methanobacteriota; class Halobacteria; order Halobacteriales; family Natrialbaceae; genus Natrinema; species Natrinema salifodinae. Next base: position 398,999 of record NZ_FOIS01000003.1, read on the forward strand.
TCCTCGGAGACGTCGTGGCCGAGCACGTCGACCGAACCGCTCGAAGGATGCGTGTAGTGCAACAGAATATCGATCGTCGTCGACTTTCCGGCGCCGTTCGGCCCGAGAAAGCCGAACACTTCGCCGGACTCGACGGTCATATCGATACCGCGGAGGGCGCGGACGTCACCGAACTGCTTAGTGACTCCCTGGAGGGTTATCGCGGGCATTCACGCGTAGTTTTGTTAGATACAAAATATATCTTCCTGATCGAACGCGGTCCGTCCGTCGGTGTCGGTGCTCCGGGAACTCGCGATCGGACGGCTCCTCGTCCCGACACGACTTTGACCTTCACGTCCGTAGCCCCCGGTATGAGTAACGACGCACAGGCCGAGGCCGGGACGGTCGAAGGCCAGGGCCCCGTCGAGATCTCGGAAGACCTCGCGCGCCACCTCGAGAACAAGCGCGAGGAACTGTTCGAGAAGTTCGAGATCCGCGACGAGTTCCCGCCCGAAGTCCTAGAGGAGGCGGAGGCCCGTACGGAGGGCGTCCAGTCGGAGATCAGCGACGAGATCGACGAGCGCAAAGATCTGCGCGATCTAACGACCTGGACGACCGACCCGATCGACGCCCAAGACTTCGACGACGCGCTCTCGATCGAGGAGCGCGACGACGAGTACGTCCTCTGGGTCCACATCGCCGACGTCACCCACTACGTCAACCCCGACACGGCGATGTGGGACGAGGCCGTCGAGCGCGGCAACACGGTCTACCTGCCCGGCTACACGATCCACATGCTACCCCCGGTGCTGGCCGAGACCGTCTGCTCGCTGGTCCCCAACGAGGAGCGCCTGGCCCACACCGTCGAGATGCACCTCGACAAGGAGCACCTCTCCTACGAGAACATCGAGATCTACAAGTCCGTCATCGAGTCAGACGAGCGGCTCACCTACACGCAGGCCGAGAACCGACTCGAGGACCCCGACGCGCCGCTGCACGAGGAGAACAAGCTGGTCTACGACCTCGCCGACCGGATGCACGAACAGCGCAAGGAAGACGGCTCGCTCGTCCTGAACCCGAGCCGAGACCGCGCCCACACAATCATCGAGGAGTGCATGCTGAAGGCCAACAAGGCCGTCACGCACGAGCTGATGTGGAACCGCGGCGTCGAGGCCATGTACCGGGTTCACCCGCAGCCGAGCCCCGACGAGTGGTCCGAGGCCCTTCAGGAAATCCAGGATCTAGACGGCGTCTCGATCCCGGGCAGCACCTGGGAGGACCCGCGAAAGGCCGTCAATGCGACCCTCGAGGAGGCGCCGGGTCGCCAGCTGGACAAGATCCAGTGGGCGGTGATGAAGGTGATGCCACGGGCGCGGTACATGAACGACCCGTTCGGCGGCCACCACGCGCTGAACTTCGAGATCTACGGCCACTTCACGAGCCCCATCCGCCGGCTCTCGGACCTGATCAACCACTGGATCGTCTACCAGAACGACGTGCCGGAGAACCTGATCGAGCTTTGCGATCGGGCCAGCGACAAGCAGAAGGACGCCGAGCAGTGCGAGCGCGAGTACAAGAACTTCCTTCAGGAGGTCGGCCTCGATCCCGCGGCGGTCAACAACCGCGGCGTCGAAGTCGTCGACGAGAGCGAGGCCGAGAAAACACTGTGAGCGAGGCCGCGAAGCGCGAACGGTGTGGGAAGACGGACGTGCCGCTGTAGACCAGCGACGGAACGAATCAGCCCGAGCGCTCTCGCGACAGCGATCGCTCGTACACGTGTTCTTCGAGCCCGTCGCCTAGATCGTTCTTCCGCGTCGCGACGCGTTCGAACCCGGTCGACTCGTAAAACGAGATCCCGATCTCGTTGTCCGCGAGGACGGCGAGTCGGAGCCGGTCGAACGACCCCGAGAGGTCGGCCTCGAGCCGTTCGAGCAACGCGGTACCGATCCCTTCGTTCCAGCTCGCAGGGTGGACGTACAGGCGTGCGAGAAACGCCACGGAGGTGTCTTCCGGCCAGGGGACGGCGTGGGCGAAGCCGCGACAGTTCGCGTTCGTCTCGGACCGAGAACCGCCTCCGGCGGGTTCGTCCCTCCCCTCGGCGACGAGAAACGCGACATCGTCGCGTCCCTCGGCCTCCGAAATTGACGACTCGAGGTCCCCGATCGCGTACCAGTCGTCGACGACGTCGTCAACTGTCTCGGGGCCGAGGATCTCGTCGTAGGCGTCGTGCCAGCTCTCGCGGGCGATTTCGTGGACGGCCCAGACGTCGTCGGCCGTCGCCCGCCGGACGTCTCGAGTCACAGTCGACGGTAGCACCCCGCCCGTCAAAAAGCGGTGGGGGACCGCCATCCGTTCGAAACGGTCGCCGTGCGATGAATTCGGCGGCGTTTTCGTCTCGACATCGCCTGGCCGCGCCCCGTCCGAATCGGGAGCCGATGTCGGACCCGGCGGATCGTTTGGACGGGTTTGTCAGTAGTACTATTCGACCGCCGGATAAACGATTCGGTGGCGGGCGGGATCGTCTGTTCGCAAGGGAGCGGCTCACCGTCCCGTCCGCCGCAAATTCCCCCTCCCCTTTCCCCCTCGTGTCGACATCGCGTCGGCTTGCGCCGCCAGTTCGTCAGTCCCGGGACGGCACCGGGCTCTCGTCGTCACTCCCGATCAGTCGCGGGCTCGCTAGCGGGCGGCGTCTTTCCGAACGGAGGGGCCGCCGACTCGGTATCGCCGACGCACTCGCGGCGCTCCGCGAGTCGCGCACACGCTTCGCGGACGAGTTCGTCGAGGATCTCGGGCGTCGTCGGGTGGTAGGCTCGCTTCGGCACCTCGCGGACGTCCAGGCCCATCTCGACGACGACCTGCATCGTCTTCGCCATCACGTCGGCGTGGCGGTGCAGCCCCTGATAGCCAAGCACCGTCCCGTCCTCGGCGTTGACGATCAGCGTCGCTCGGCCCTCGGGATGGCCTTTCGTCTCGAAGACGCCGTCGGCGGCCGCCTGGCGAGTGACGACGATCGCGTCCATGTGCGACTCGGCGGCCGTTTCAGGGGTGTGGCCAATGCGGGCGAAGGGGTAGACGCCCAGCCCCGAGAAGATCACGTGGTGGGGTACGCTGGCGTACGGCTCGCAGGCCTCGCCACGATGATGGCGAACGACGTTCTCGCCGGCGGCGACGCCCTGTTCCTTGGCTACGTGGAGGATGGGTTCGCGGCCGTTGGCGTCGCCGACGACGAAGACGCGGTCGTCGTCGCGGGCCTGCATCGTCGACGTGACCCAGCCGTCGCCGGGATCGAGGGACGTATTCTCGAGCGCCAGGCCGTCGAGGTTCGGCCGGCGGCCGGTGAACAGGTAGAGGTCGTCGGCCTTGACCGTTCGCTCCTCGCCGTCCCGCTCGGCGAACAGCCGGACGCCGCCGTCAGCGGTCGGTTCGAGGCGCTTCTCGTCGGTCTCGGTCAGGACCTCGATTCCGAAGTGATCGCGGTAGATCTCGAGGAGGGTGTCGCCGTACGCGTCTTCCATCTCGTCGAGCGGGCGCTCGTCGTGTTCGATCACGGTGAGGTCGACGTCGCCGACCTCGCTGAGGTAGGGCCCGAGTTCGAGGCTGACGTACCCGTGTCCCATCGCGATCCCTGAGTCCGGGAACGTCGTCGCGTCGAGAACGTCCGCGCTCGTTTGATACGGCACCCGGTCGATCCCGGGGAGATCGGGAACGTTCGGGACGGAGCCCGTCGCGACGACGACGTAGTCGGGCGCGAGTCGCTGCCCGTCGACCGCGAGGATCCGGTCGTCGACGAAGCGGGCGGTGTCACGGACGAGTTCGACGCCGTCGCTGTCGGCCAGATCGTGGACGTGATCCCGGCGGTGTGCAGCGAACTCGGAGACGTGCTCGTCCTTTCGGGCGACGATCGTCTCGGGATCGGCCGCGGGAGTTCCGTCGAGCCTGTCGTCGTGACGCGCCAGGTACCGGTGTTCGCCGGCCGAGAGCACTTCTTTCGAGGGCATACAGCCGCGGAGAATGCAGAGCCCGCCGCCGGGGTCGCCGTCGTCGATCAGCGTCAGTTCGAGGTCATCGTTGAGGTCGTCGCGTCGTTCCAGGAGTTCGTCGGCGACGGCGACGCCCGCGCTGCCGTAGGCCCCGACGATCGCAACGTGGACCATAGGCGACCTACCACGGCGGCACGGAAATGGATTCGTCCGGAACGGACGATCGATACTGCAAGAGAAGTGAACCAGCGGACGGCACGCGGACGGTCGGGGACCGCACCATTCCGGTACCGAACCGATACGTTACTGTCGGAGTCGGGCGGCGGTTCCGGTCAGCAGGGCGACCAGCGCGGCGCCGGCGCCGAAGCCGGGCACGCTGTCGTCCCCGTCAGCGTCGCCGTCGGCGCTCTGGACCGCCACCTCTCGCTCCGAAAAGTGGTCGATCGCCACGAGCACGTCGGCGGTCGCCGAGGCGTCGCTCGATTGCGTCACCATGTACCGGGGCTCCTCGCCGATGCCGCCCTCGAGTTCGCTGTACGAGGACGCCTCCGCGGCGGCCTCACCGTCGACGGTCACCGCGAGGTCCTCGGCGCTCTCGGCGCCGTCGACGGCGGCCTCGGAGACGCTCGCGATGACGACCGTGCCCTCGCCGTGGGCGCGTTCGACGGTCATCTCGAGGCGCTCCTGACTCTCTTCGGCGGCGTCGATCGCGATGTCCTGGCCGTAGGTCGCGACGTCGACGACGCGCTCGCCGGCGCGTTCCTCGGCGTAGATCTCGGCGGTCGCCGTGCCGTCGGCGATCAGCCGTTCCTGTTCCTCGGCGCTCTCGTCGCGCTCGCCGTCCGCGTACGAGCGGAAGACGAGCGTCGCGTCGTTCCCGAGGTCCGCCGTCACGTCGCCGTTCTCGTTGACGGCTACCTCGCCGTCGCCAGCGACGACGAACGCGCCGGTGCGCTCGCCGCTGTCGACGACGACGCGGTCGCCGTGCTCGGCGTCCGCTTCGGCCGAGACGTTGTCAGCCAGGTCGACCTCGACGTACCGGGCTTCGTCGCCGGCGTCGACGGTCAGGATGCCGCGCTCGCTGTCGTGAGCGGCCATCGACGCGGACCCTTCGGTCTCGATCTCGGCGCGCGTTTCGCTCTGCGCACCGAGTTCAAGTCCGAGGCCCGAGAGGTTCACCACGGCATCGAGTGCGACGTCGGCGCCGAGACCTGCTCGGCTGTGGTGGTCGCTCTGGGACACGACGCTTACGTTCTCGAACACCTGTTCGCCGTCGACGCGGTAGTCGACGAGCGCGTCGTTCGAGGTCTCGAAGGCGACGTGCGTCCCGGCGTAGGCGCCGGCGTCGGCACTGCCGTCGGACTGTTGGGAGGGCGATGCTGCGCTCGCACCCGCGCCGACGGCGGCGACCGGCAGGGTCGCCACCGTGACGAGGACTGCGAGTACGACGGCTGTGATTCGGTTCATTGCACTCGACCGGTGGGAGCGGGGTATTAAATCCTTTCTGACAGAGCCATCCAATTGTGGGAGTCGGTCTCTCGCAGGAGAAAACGGTCGGGTTACGCGGACGACGCTGTGACCCGTATCAAAATGTAGTCACGACTACCATCGAGCGACCGGGGAACATCGGCGACGAAGAACGACGAACGAAAAGCACCAAAATCGAAGCTCTCAGCCCTCTCAGTCCGTGACGGCAACTGCGACGGAGTTACTCCCGCAATCGCGCGACCAGGCCGGCGAGCGAGGTCGCGACGGCGGCGATGCCGACGCCGACGCTGAAGCCGGGGACGCTGTCGTCGTCCTCGCCGGCATCGGTCTCGCTCTCGCTATCACTGGAGCCGGCGTCGCTTTCGTCGGAACGTTCCTCGTCGTCGGTTACGGTATCATCGCCCTCGGAACTCTCGGACGTGCTGCCGCTGGTAGTCTCGCTCTCGGACTCGTCGCCGTCGTCGGTTCCGCCCTCGGAATCGTCGTCGCCGTCGATCGTCGCCGTCCGCTTCGAGAAGTGATTGACCGCGACGTAGACGGTCGCCTGGCCCTCGGCCTGCGCGTCCTGAACGACCATGTAGCGGGACTCGTCGCTGCCGATGGCGCCCACGAGGTCACTCTTCGAGGAGGCTTCGACCGCGGTCTCGCCGTCGACGGCGACCGAGACGTCCTCGAGGCTGCCGACGGCCTCCTCGGAGAGGGTGGTCACCACGACCGTTCCCTCGTGGACGGCGCGGTCGACGGTCACTTCGACCTGCCCCTCGGCGGTCGTCGCGACCTCGGCGGACGTCTCCTGCCCGTAGGTGACGGCGTCGGTGACCGTCTCGCCGTCGCGGTGGTCGGCCGTCACTTCGATGGCCGCGTCGCCCGCGGCGATCAGCGACTCCTCGTACCGGGCCTGGTCGTCGCGCTCGCCGTCCTGATAGGAGCGGAACGCGAGCGTCGCGTCCTCGCCGAGGTCGGCGGTCACGTTCCCGTCGTCGGTGACGGTCACCCCGCCGTCGCCGACGACGAGGAAGACGCCCTCGCGGTCGTCGGTCTCGACGACGACTCGGTCGCCGTCGCCGTCCCCGCCTTCGCGGGCCTCGGCATCGGCCCCGAGTTCGGCCGCGACGTACTGGGACTCGCCGCCGCTCTCGACGACCAGCGTGCCGCGCGGGGTATCGTGGGCCGACAGCGTCGCGCCGCTCTCGGCCGCGACCTCGGCGCTCGCCTCGGTCTGGCTCGACATCGCCAGGCCGGCGCCGTTGAGATTCGTCGCCGCCTCGAGATCGGCATCGGCACCGAGGCCGGCCCCGAGGTCGGCTTCGCTCTGAGACTGGACTGCGACCGACGAGAAGACCTGATCGCCGCCGACGCGGTAGTCGGTGACGGCGTCGCCCTCGACGTCGAAGGCGACGTGTGCGCCGGCGTAGGCCTCGCCCCCGGATTCGGCGTCGCCCGCGCTCTCGGTCGTCGTCGATTCCATCTCGGACGTCGGTGCGACTGCACCGGCGGCCGCGGCCATCGTGACGGAGCTTGCAGCCACGAGCAGTGCGATCAGCAGTGCGCCTCCACGTGTCATTGTGTCCGATGGCTTTCGACGCCTCCATAAAACCGGTTCTGACAAATCCGTCCAATCATCCGCGTCGGTCGTCTCGCCGGCGCGTCGGCTCGGTCGCCGTCGAACGATCGGCGGAAAACGGTGGTGTGGCGCGCTATCGCGAGATATCTTCGGCCTGTTCGCTGACGACCGTCTCGACCTCGTCGGCGGTGACCAGCGCGACGTCCCCGGGAATCGTCCGCTTGAGCGCGGCCGTCGCCGCGGCGTACTCGAGGGCGGTCGGGACGTCGTCGCCGTCGAGCCGCCTGGCGATGAACGCGCCGGTGAAGGCGTCGCCGGTCCCGATCGGATCGACGGTGTCGGTCTCGTAGGCGGGCTGATCGTGGACGACGTTGTCGTGCCAGCCGACCGCGCCCTCGGAGCCCCGCGTGACGATGACGGTCGTGAAGTCGTACTGGGAGCCGAGTCTGTGTGCGAGCTGTCGCGGATCGTCCTCGAACCCGAGGACGGTCCGCGCGTCGCGGGCGGCGATCACGAGCACATCGATGCCCGGGAACAGCCGCGTCAAGGTCTCTTTGGCCTCGCTGGGCGACCAGAGCTTGTTCCGGTAGTTGAAGTCGAAGGCGGTCGTCGTCCCGCCCTGCTGGGCCGCCTTGAGCAGGTTCGCCGTCGTGTCCCGGAGCGTCGAGGAGAGCGCGGGTGTGATGCCGGTCGTAAAGAAGACCCGCGCGTTCCGGATCGGGTCGAGGTCGAACTCGCGGGCCGCAGCCGTCGAGACAGCGGTGTTCTCGCGGTCGTAGATGACGTTGTTTCCGCGCGGTGTGCCCCCCTGTTCGAGGTAGTAGGTCCCCTGGCGGCCGCGGTGGCTCCAGACGACGTCGGTCTCGATCCCGTGGCTGCGGAGTTCGCCGACGACGCGCCGTCCGAGCGGCGTCTCGGGGACCTTCGACGTCCAGACCGCGTCGGCGCCGAGGCGATTCGCTGCGATGGCGACGTTGCTCTCGGCCCCCGCCGCGCGCACCTCGAATTCGTCGGCGTCCTCGAGACGCTCGCTGTCGGGCGGCGACAGCCGGAGCATCGTCTCGCCGAACGTCACGATATCGCTCACGGCTCGGCCCTCCGGACCGATCGACCGCGAGCGGGACCGGTACTGCGTCCTTCGATCATACCGGAGCCAACGGACGGCCGCGCTATAAGTTGTGGCGGTGTGCCGACGCGCGCCCCCGTCCGCTCTCTCGGTCACGGGGGCTCGGCCCCGCCGACGCTACCCGGAATCGTCCAGCGGCGACGCGACCGAAACGATCGCCGTCTCGCCGTCTCGCTTGCGTTCGACGTCGGCGCCGAAGGCCGCGAGCAACTTGCAACTCGTCTCGACGTGGTCGGTCACGGCCGGGGCGCGAACCTGCCCGCCGGCCAGCGCCAGGAAGACGAGCAACTGATCGGCCAGGTGCCGATCGACCGGCGCCGTTCCCTCGAGGAAGCGGTTCGCGGCGTCCGCGGCGTCTTCGCCGACGCGCTCCGCGGGTTTCTCGCGTTCTCCCAGCGCGGTGAAGCCGGCGATACCGGTCCCGTGATCGATGCGGAGCACCAGCGCGGAACCCGGTGATGGGCTGGCCGCGGTCGTCTCGCACCGCTCGATCAGTTCGACGGCGCGTCGGTCGGCGGCCCCGTCGGCGTCGGCGCGCTCGGTCACGTTTCCGTCCTCGGTCCCACGGCCGAACGCTCCCGGCCCGACGTGTAGCCGCTCGAGCGTACCTTCGGCTTGCCGAGACGCAACGTCGCGGTCCGCCAGCGACTCCGACTCGGTCGAGTAGAGCCGAATACCCTCGATCGGGCCCCGCTCAGTCAGGTCGATCGGCTCGATCGTCGACGGTGCGAGCCGGAGCGTCGCCCGCCCGCCGCCGTCGGGATAGAACCCTCGCCGGTCGACCTCGCAGGTCGCCGCGATCCCGTACCGGCGGACGAGCGGCAGTTTCACGCGCCGGAAGTAGTCGAGCGGCGGCGACCAGGCGACGTCGGTGCCGCCGGTGACGGTGACCGACAGCGGGGCCCGGAGAACCGTCGCCAGCGGGAGCAGGGACTCGAACAGCAGCGTCACGCTGCCGGCGGTGCCGATGTCGACGGCGTACTCGCCGCCCGCGAGTCCACCACCGTCGTGTCCCGGATCGAATTCGATCGTCTCCGCGCCGAGTTCGGCCCCCGACACGTCGGCGTCGCACAGTTCGGCCAGCGTCTCGAGGACCGCCAGGTGCTGATGGCGCAGGCCAGGCGTCGATCGATCGCCGCGGACGTCGACCAGGCGGACGGGCTCGTTTTCGAGGACCGACAGCGAGACCGCGGTCCGGAGGAACTGGCCGCCGGCGTCGGCGCCGTCGAGTTCGTGAGGCGCAGGCATGGCCGGTGCTACGGGTTCGAGTCACCTACCAGTTATCAGTCCGCGGGACGGCCGTCAGGTCGAGGATTCGAATTCGGCGACCTACCCGCCGTGGCCGGGATAGTCTCGCTCGAACCGATCCTCGATTTCGTCCTCGTCGAAGCGGACGATCACCGGTCGGCCGTGCGGACAGGCGTAGGGGTTCTCGCAGTCGTCTAACGCCGACAGCAGGTCGACGACCGACCCCTCCGTCAGCGACGTGTTGCCGGTGATCGACGGGTAACAGGCCAGGTCCCCGAGGAACTCGTCGGCCAGGGCGTCGACCGTCTCCGCGCCGGTCTTGCGGTCACCCTCGATGAAGGAGGCGAGGACGTCCCGCAGCCGCGCCGGCTCGAGGGTCTCCTCGAGGACCGCGGGGACGGTCGTCACCGCGACCGTCCGGTCGTCGATCCGGTCGGCGTAGAATCCCAGCCGTGAGAGCGCCTCTCGGTAGTTTTCGAAGGCCTCGGCCTCAGCCGCGGTTAACTCGAGTTCGACCGGGTCCGCGAGCGCCTGGGCGGTCGGATCGTCCGCGAACGCGTCTCGCAGGCGCTCGTAGTTGACCCGCTCGTCGGCCGCGTGCTGGTCGATCAGGACGAGCCCGTCGGGCGTCTCGCAGACCAGGTACGTGTCGTGCAGTTGGCCGAGCACCCGCAGCGACGGCAGCGAGTCGAACTCGCTTCCCTCGCCGGTCGCGGGTTCGCCCGTCAGCGTCCGCTGTTCGGTCGCGGGCGCAAACTTGCGCTCGCGGTCGGCGTCTGCGTCGACGTCCCGGTTCGCCGTCGACGCCCGGTCCGGCGCCGCGGACGTTCCGTCATCGTCCGAGTCGGGCGAGGCGGACGCCGACGGAGTCGCGTCGGATGCACCTGCCGTCGGTGCGTTCCGGGACTCCGCGGTCGCCGATCCGTTGGCCGCGACGTCGGATTCGTCGGCGCTCGTCTCCGACGAGGCCGCGTCGGTCGTCGCGGGAGACTCGCCAGGCGCGGACGCGGAGCGACGCTCGCCCGTCGGCGCCGAACGCCTCGGCTCGTCGCCCGTCGCGGCGTCCGGATCCGCGGCCTCGGACGTGGGTTCACCGGCGTCACCGTCCGAGTCGGCGGCTTCCCGTGGGGATTCGGCATCGGTGGTGTCGGTCGCCGTCTCGAGCGTCGTCGGCTCGCCTGGCGACTCGGCTCCGTTTCCGACCCCGGCCCCGCGGCCGCGATCGCTCCCGGTCCCGGGTTCGACGCGCGCTTCGCCCGGCGCCGATCGGCCGCGCGGGGCGCGCGAGCGGAGCAGCCCGTGGTCGAGCAGGGCGCTCTCCACGGCGGCGTCGACCTGGCGGCGCACCGCGTCGTCGTCGTCGAACCGCACCTCCCGCTTGCGCGGGTGGACGTTCACGTCGACCGCGTCGGCCGGCACGTCGAGGAAGAGCGTGACGAACGGGTAGCGGTCGCCGCCTAACTGCGTGCCGTAGGCGCCCATGATCCCCTCGCGGATCGCGTCGGCGGTCACCGCGCGGCCGTTAACGTAGGTCGCCAGGTAGTCCCGACTCGAGCGGTTCGTCTCGGGATGGGAGACCAGGCCGGACACCGAGTCGAGCGGGCCCGGCGGCAGGTCGTCGCCGTCGGCCTCGACGGGGATCATCGACGAGGCGACCTCGCGGCCGTAGACCGAGAGAACGGCGGCCTGGCGGTCGCCCTGGCCGGTCGTAGCGAAGACCTCGCGGCCGTCGTGGGTCAGGGAGACGGCCACGTCCGGGTTCGCGAGCGCGTAGCGGGTGACGACGCGGTTGACGTGGGCGAACTCCGTCGCCGTCGTCTTGAGGAACTTCCGGCGGGCGGGGGTGTTGTAGAACAGGTCCGCGACCTCGACGGTCGTCCCCGCCGGACAACCCGTCGGTTCGACGGTGACAACGTCGCCGCCCTCGTAGACGAGTTCCGTGCCCGCGCCGTCCCCGTCGCGGGGGCGCGAGCAGATGGTCAGCCGCGAGACCGAGCCGATGGTGTGCAGGGCCTCGCCTCGGAAGCCGAGCGTCCGGACGCCCGACTCCAGATCCTCGAGACCGTCGATCTTACTGGTCGTGTGCTCGCGGACGGACGCGCGAACGTCCGCCTCGCTCATCCCGCGGCCGTCGTCGGCGACCCGAATCAACTCGGTGCCGCCTTCCTCCACGGTCACGTCGACGCGGTCGGCGTCGGCATCGAGGCTGTTCTCGACGAGTTCCTTCACTGCGCTGGCTGGTCGTTCGACGACCTCGCCGGCGGCGATGCGGGCGACGGTGTCCTCGTCTAACTGGCGGATGTCGGTGTCGTCCTCGGACGGGGTGTGCTCCTCACTCATGATAGTTCGGCGTCGGTGGCTGGCCGACGCGCCTGGCGTTGGCGTACTGGATAGCCGTACAGACGGCGACTGGTTAGGTCTTACGTCCGCCTCGATGTCGTCGATCGTCGCGGGGCACGCGGCGCAGCGAGACGGCGGGGCGGCGGAACGGCAGCGACCGATCCCGAGCGCCGTCAGTCCTCGAGCCCCAGGTCCTGTGACATCGAGTTCCCGGCCCGCGGAACCCCCTTCGCAGTGATCGTCTCGCCGTTCATGAACGAGGCCGCGGGGCTGGCGAGGAACCGGACCACGTCGGCGATCTCCTCGGCGTGCCCGATGCGTCGGTCGGTCGCCTCGCGGGGCGGCATGGCCTCGCTGTCGATACCCAGCGTCTCGGCGACGCCAGGCGTCTGGATCAGCCCCGGCGCGACGCAGTTGACGCGGATGCCGTGCTCAGCCCATTCGACGGCCAGCGTCTCGGTGAGGCGGATGATCGCCGCCTTCGACGCGCCGTAGTGGCTCTCGCCGGGCGCGGCGTGCTGGCCGTTGACCGACGAGAGGTTGACGATGATGCCGCCCGACCCCTCGCGCATGACCTCGCCGGCGAGTTGCGTGCAGTGGACGGTGCTGTTCAAATTGAGGTCGACGATGGTCTGCCAGCCGTTCGCCGAGATCTCCTCGAAGGGCGCGACGAACTCCCCGCCGGCGTTGTTCACGAGGACGTCGATGTCGCCGAACTCGGCGACCGTTTCGTCGACCAGACGTTGCACCTGGTCGCGCTCGCGGACGTTGCACTCGACGGCGATCGCCTGGCCGTCGGCGTCGTCGGCGTCGTTGATTTCCTCGGCGACCGGACCCACGCGATCCATCGAACGCGAGCAGATCGCGACGTTGGCGCCGCCGGTCGCGAGCGTCTCCGCGATCGCTCGACCAATGCCTTGGCTCGCGCCGGTGACGATCGCGGTCCGCCCCGCAACGTCGAAGTCAGAGTCGTGCATCGTGCTAACGAGTATCGTTTATTCGCAAAATTCTATCGATAGCGGCGTCCAGGGCCGGTATCCGGTCCCGCCGGCGTCGCGGACAGCGAGTGCCAGCGCTGGTCTTTTCGGCTCCCCGACCGACTACACCGTATGGACCCGCGACGGATCTACTCCGTCGCTCGCGACGTGGCCGCCGTCATCGACGAGCACAACGTGACGTTCATGGCGGGCAGCATCGCCCACGCCGCGTTCCTCTCCCTGCTGCCGCTCCTCCTGCTGTTGTTCATCATCGCCGGCGCGGTCGGCAACGACTACCTGACCGAACAACTCGTCGCGATGGCCCGCGACCACCTCAGTCCCGCCGGCCAGGGCCTGGTGTACGAGGCGCTGACTCACGCCTCCGAGCGGGCCGGCGCGTCGCTGATCGGGCTCGTCTCGCTGCTGTGGGGAATGCTGCGCATCTTCCGCGGGATCAACACCGCGTTCGACGAACTCTACGCGGACGACGAGAGTTCGTTCCTCGAGCAACTGGTCGACGGCGCGATCGTCTTCACCGTTATCTTCGTCGCCACCGTCGGTGCCGGCTTCGGTGCGACGACCCTGGCCGCGATCGACCACCCCCTCGTCGAGGTGCTCACGCCGTTCGCGCTGTTTCTCGCCTTAGCGGCCGCGTTCTTCCCGATGTACTACGTCTTCCCGGAACCGGACGTCTCGATGCGGGAGGCGCTGCCGGGTACCGTCATCGCCGCCGCGGGCTGGGTGCTCCTCGAGGCGATCTTCGGAATCTACGCCGACCTGGTGAATACCGTCGGCACGTTCGAGACCCTCGGGGCGGTCATCCTGTTGCTCATCTGGCTCTACGGCAACGCGCTCGTCCTCCTGGTCGGCGCGGCGGTCAACGTCGTGATCGGCAATCACCGACCCGAGGACGGTCCGGACGACGCCGACGAGCGGGACTCGGCGAGTTCGGTCCGCGCCTGATCGGGTCGTAGCCGACCGATTCGCGCCGGCCGACCGCGGTGAAACAGCTAAGTTACGTCGGATGGTCGATTCCAGCGTCGAACGCGGGACCGGCTTTCACTATCATGACCAGCTACACTGTCGACGTACCCGACGGTGGGGAGCGCGGGATCAGAATCGAATGCGCCGAACACGGCGACGCCGAGGAGTTCCAACCGGGGTATCGGACGGTGGCGTTTCACTGCGACGGTTGCGGGTACGAGGTCGAACTGACCCTCCACGACCTCCACGAGTGGCGGGATCTCGGCGAGCGGTGCTGACGGGCCGCCGACCGGGTTCCCGGCACCCGGCGGCTCCCGCTCGCAATCACTCCTCGAGTCGCTCCTGTAGCTCCTGAACCTTCGTGACGAGTTCGATCGGCGGCGTCGTGTTCACGTCGATCGACTCGAGATCCGAGAGGACCGCTTTCACTTCGGGATCGATCGCCTGGTCGTCGTCCTCGCCGGACTCGGCCCCACCACCGGCGCCCGCCGGGCCGCCGTCGGTCGTCGCCGGTGTCTGCGCTTGCGAGCCGTCCTGGCCCTGATTCTGCGTCCGCATCGTTTCGCTCCCCAGATCGAAGACGGCCTGGACGGGCTCGGTCGAGCCGCCGCCCTTGGCCTCGATGGCCTTCTCCTCGCGCAGACGTTCGAGGACGTCCCGCGCGCGGTCGACGACCGGATCGGGGACGCCGGCGAGGTCGGCGACGTGGATCCCGTAGGAGCGGTCGGTCGGCCCGTCCCGGACCGTTCGGAGAAACGTGACGTCGCCGTCGCGCTCGTCGGCGGCCACGTGGACGTTGGCCACGCGCGGGAGGTTCTCCGCGAGCCCCGTCAGTTCGTGGTAGTGGGTGGCGAAGAGGGTCTTCGCCTGTACTTCGTTGTGCAGGTACTCCGTCGCCGCCCAGGCGATCGAGATGCCGTCGTAGGTCGCGGTTCCCCGCCCCACTTCGTCTAAGATCACGAGCGACTCCTCGGTCGCCGCGTGGAGGATGTTCGAGAGTTCGCTCATCTCGACCATGAACGTCGACCGGCCCTGCGCGAGTTCGTCCAGCGCGCCGACGCGGGTGAAGATGCCGTCGACCAGGCCGATCTCGGCCTCCTTCGCGGGAACGAAACTGCCGATCTGCGCCAGCAGGACGATCCCGGCGACCTGTCGCATGTACGTCGATTTCCCGGACATGTTGGGCCCGGTAACGACCAAAAAGCCGCGATCCTCGTCCATCCGCACGTCGTTGGGGACGAACTCCGTCGTCTGCTCGACGACCGGGTGCCGGCCCTGATCGATCTCGAAGCGGTCGTCCCGGTGGAGGTCGGGCTGGACCCACCGGTTCTCGGCCGCGTGGGTCGCCAGGCTGGCGAGCGCGTCGACGGTCGCCAGCGCGCGGCCGACGTCCTGGAGCAGTTCGGCGCGGCCGGCGACCGCCTCGCGGAGCTCCTCGAAGAGTTCGTACTCCAGTTCCCCGCGTTGCTCCTCGAGGCGGAGGATCTCTCGCTCTTTCTCCTCGAGTTCGTCGGTGGTGAACCGCTTGGAGTTCTTCAGCGTCTTGATCTCCTCGTAGTGGTCCGGCACCCCGTCGGCGGCGGACTTGCCGACCTGAACGTAGTAGCCGTCGGTCTTGTTCCGGTCGACGGTGACGTGCGAGAGGTCGTGCTGGCGCTTCTCGCGTTCGGCGAGGGTGTCGAGCCACTCCTTGACCGCCTCGTGGCGCTCGATGACCTCGTCCAGTTCGTCGTCGTACCCTCGTTGGAGGAGTTCGCCCTGGGTCACCGTCGACGGCGGGTCTTCGGCGATGGCCTCCGCCAGGGTCTCCCGGAGGGCCGCGGCCGCCTCCCGGTTCGGCCGCTCGACGATCTCCGCGAGCGGCGAGTCGGCCAGGTCCGGGTTCGATGCGATGGTCTCGGCCAGGCGCGGCAGGACCGCCAGCGTCTCCCGGACGGCGACCAGGTCCCGCGCGTCGGCGCTGCCGTGGGTCGCCTTCGAGGCGAGCCGCGCCAGGTCGTAGGCCTCGCCGAGCGTGTCCTGAATCTCGTCGCGGGCCAGCGCCGCCGTCGAGAGCGCAGCGACACTGTCCTGGCGGCGCTCGAGCGTCTCCAGCGACCGGCGCGGCCGCTGGAGCCACTCCTTGAGCAGGCGGCCGCCGGCGCTGGTCTCGGTGTGGTCGATCGTCGCGAACAGCGACCCGTCGCGCTCGCCCTGCATGGTCTCGGTGAGTTCGAGGTTGCGCTGGGTCGTCGCGTCCAGCGTGACGTGATCGTTCCCGTGGTGGGCCTGGATGCGGGTCATCGAGGCCAGCACGCCCGCGCCGGTCTCCTCGACGTACGAGAGGATCGCGCCGGCGGCGGCGACGGCCGGCTCGGCGGCCGACAGCCGCTCGACGGTCTCGGTGCCGAACTGCTCGCGAACCCGATGGTCGGCCCGCTTCGGCGCGAACGCCTCGGTCTCGTGGAGCGTCAGTGTCGCGTCGACGCGCTCGCGGACCAGATCCAGCAGTTCGTCGTCGGTGCGCACGTCGGGCCCCGGCAGCACCTCGACCGGGTCGAACCGGTACAGTTCGGTCAGCGCCTCGTCGACGTCGTCGGCGTCCGCGACGAGGAAGCGGCCGGTCGTCACGTCGGCAAACGCCAGGCCGTACGCGTCTCCGTCCGCGCTCGTCGTTTCGCTCCCGCTCGAGCCGTCGATGACCGCCGCCAGGTACTGCGCGTCGGCGTCGCTGGTCTCTAGCAGGGTGCCGGGAGTCACGACGCGGACGATCTCGCGCGCGTGTCCGGAGTCGGTCTCGTACTGATCGGCGACGGCGACGCGGTAGCCGCGCTCGACGAGGGCCTTGAGATAGGGCGTGAGGTCGTCGACCGGCACGCCGGCCATGGGGTACGACGAGCCGTGAGAGGACTTCTGGGAGACTTTGAGGTCGAGCTCGTCGCTGACGATCTCGGCGTCCTCGCCGAAGAATTCGTAGAAATCGCCACACTGCATCGTCAGTAGTTCGGCGTCGGTCGCTTCCTTCAAGGAGAAGAATTCCCCGACGATCCCCGTCGCCTCGGTCATATACGGTGGGTGTCCGTCCACCGCTAAAATCCTGCGGATTCCGCGGTGAAAGTGGTCCGTTCGCAACGAGTACACGGCCGGATAGGTATTGTCCCCGCAGGGCCCTCGAAACGCCGCAGCCGTCGCTGTCCGCTCTGGAGTTTTCGTCTCGCTTCGACTTCGATCGGCCGCTCTCGAACCGTCGACTACCGATTCGAGACGATCAATAAAACGTCGGCCGGGAGCCGACGGTCGCCGTCGGCCCCGTCACTGGTTTCCGGTGGTAGGTGGGTGGATAGAGGATCGGAATCGTCGGCTGGCGTGACGTTGGAACGATCTCCGATCACCGGCGAGGGTGACGTGACGTCTCGGAGTGTCGAACGGGTCTGGCAACGACCGAATTCGATCCCTCGCCGCTTAGTCCTACGCGAGCACTGTCTATACTTATTCACCCGTTAAAACCATTTCAGCGGCGGTAATCGGCCGATCTACGAACGACCGAGTTCAGTACAACGGGCCGCCGAGTGGCACCTCCTCGTCCGGCGAGACGAGAATCGGATACCCCTCCTCGCAGGGGACGCCGACGGTCAGCGCCTCGGATTTGAAGCCGGCGATCCGCACCGATCCGAGGTTCGTCGCACAGAGCACCTGGCGACCGACGAGGGCGTCGGCGTCGTAGTGATAGTCGAGTTGCGCGGCGGACTGGATCGGTTCGCCGCCGCCTTCGGCCTCGCTCTCGTCGCCGGCATCCCCGCTGAGGTCGATCCACAGTTTCGTCATTTCCGGCTTCTCGGCTTCGGGAAACGGCTCGGCATCGATCACTTCGCCGACTTCGATCTCGACGTCGAACGGACTGTCGACCATGTGCCGCGATAGCAGGGCCGTCACAAATTAGCTATCGGTTCGCGAGCCGACTAGTCGAGCAACTCGTCGGCCAGCAGGGCGAGGCTCTCGTCCCCGTCGTCGGCGACGGACGGCATCGCGAGCATGACCGTCTCGATACCGACGTCGGCGTAGTCGGCAAGCCGGTCGCGGACCTCGGCCGGCGTACCGGCGGGTGCCGTCTCGAGGTAGCCCGAGAGGAAGAACTCGCGGGGTTCGGCGGGTTCGCCGGCCAGGAACTCGCTCCGGAACGCCTCGCGCTTTTCCTCGGCTTCCTCGGTCGTCTCGCCGACAAAGGCGAACAGCTCCGCGGACTTGCGGATCTCGTCGTACCGTTCCTCGCTCTCGCAGTGCTCGCGCAGCACGTCGAGCTTCTCGGCGAACCCCTCGGGGTCGAGCGTGCCGTAGTTCCAGCCGTCGGCCAACTCGGCGGTGTACCGCAGGGTAAAGTTCTCGCCGCCGCCGCCGATCCAGATCGGCGGGTGCGGGTCCTGAACGGGCCGGGGCTCGCAGAACGCCTCGTCGAGATCGACGTCGAGGTGCTCTCCCTCGTGGCTGTAGGTCTCCTCGGTCCACAGTCCCTGCAAAATCTCGACGGTCTCGGCCAGGCGGCGGAGCCGCTCGGCCGGCGGCTCCCGGAACTCGTAGCCGAAGCGGTCGTACTCGTCTTCGTACCAGCCCGCGCCGAGGCCGAGTTCGAGGCGCCCGTCGCTAACGTGATCGACGGAGGCCGCCATCTTCGCGAGTAAGGCGGGATGACGGTACGACTGGCTGGTGACGAGCGTGCCCAGCCGCACCCGGTCGGTCGCCTCGGCGATCGCGCTCAGGGTCGTCCAGCACTCGTGGGCGTTCCGGCGCGGATCGCCGATCCACGACTGGAAGTGGTCCTCGAGCCAGACCGAGTCGTAGCCCAGCGACTCGGCCTCGAGCGCGGTGTCTCGCACCGTCTCCATACCGGTCCCGTACTGCGGAAGGATGACCCCGACGTCGAGGTCGGTCGCACTCATTCGGCCACCTCCGAATCGAGCGCCAGCGCGCGGTCGGCGAGCGTCTCGGCGTCCGGAGCGAGGAGTTTCACCATCGCCTCTTTGCCGACGTCGCCGCGATCGACGACCGCGACCGGGGGCTCGTCGCGATCCGCGAAGGCCTGGCGAGCGCCCCAGCCCATCGTCCGGCCGTCGGTCGCTTTGACCTCGTCGGGCTCCTCGCCGCGGTCGTACTCGGCGACCGGCCAGGCGAGCGCGTCGAGCGCGTCCTCGACGGACGGGTCGAACCGGCAGTTGACCGCGAACCGGTACTCGGGGTCGAACTCGCGGGCCGACAGGAGGAACCTGGCGACGTGGCTCGAGGCGCCGAACCGGACCCCGCGGTTGGGCTGGACGCCCGACAGCGTCCGCGTGATCCGGCCCTCGACGGCGGCGGTCTCGGCGACGGACTCGGCGTACGGCGTCGCGCCGACGACGTTCATCCCCACCTCGGGGACCAGCGCCGAGACGTCGGCGTCGACGAACCGGTCGACGACCGCTTGAACCTCCTCGGCGGTGGTCTCGCGGGCGGCCTCGTTGCGCAGCGGGACCATGTGGTTGACCGCGCCGTGACCCTCTCCGACGTCGTAGTAGTAGCGCACCGCACGCGCCAGGAAGTCGGTCGCGCCCTCCACGGCGGTCTCGAGGGGCTCGCCCTTGGCCAGGCGAGCCGCGATCGCCGCGGCCAGGGCACAGCCGGAGCCGTGGGTGGCGTCGGTGCCGACGCGGGGGTGTTCGAACGCCCGGACGATGTCATCGGTGACGAGCACGTCCTGAACGCGCTCACCGGGGACGTGCCCGCCCTTCACGAGGACGGCGTCGACGCCGGTCTCGAGGATCGCCTGGCCGGCCTCGCGGGCACTTTCCTCGTCGGTGACGGCGATATCGGTCAGGACCTCGGCCTCGTCGGCGTTCGGCGTCACGAGGGCCGCCCGGCCCAGCAGGTCCTCGTAGGCGCGCTCGGCCTCGCGCTCCAGCAGGCGGTCGCCGGAGGTCGCGACCATCACGGGGTCGACCACCAGCGGGAAGTCGAACTCACTGGCCCGCTCGGCGACGGTTTCGATGACTTCGGTCGTCGCGAGCATCCCCGTCTTCGCGGCGCCGACGGCGAAGTCGCCGGTGACGGCCGCCAGTTGCGCTTCGATCTCCTCGATCGGAAGGACGAACGAGGACTCGACGCCGCGGGTGTGCTGGGCGGTGACGGCCGTGATCGCCGACGTGCCGAAGACGCCGTGGGCGGCCATCGTCGCGAGATCGGCCTGGATCCCGGCGCCGCCGCCGGAGTCGCTGCCGGCGATCGTCAGCGCGACCGGTCGGCTATCGGGTGCTGGTGTTCGCATGCGTGAGGCTATTTCCCGGTTATACTAAGCGGTGATGGTCGGATTATCTAACGGTCTCCGGACGTCGGACGTGGCAGACGAGTCGCGGGGATCGGGACTACTCGGCGCGGTCCGCCAGGCGGGAATAGGCCGCCCACGACGGATCGACGCAGGGATGGGCGAGTCGATCGCCGTCGACGAGGACGGCACCGGCCTCGTTTCCGCCCTCGGCTGCGGATTCGCCACCGGCCGCGTCGACGCGACCGATTTCGGCGACTGGCGTGCCCCGCTCCTCGAGCGCCCCGCGCACGTCGTCGACGCCGTCGGGGTCGACCGCGATCAGGAGCGAGCCGCAACTGGTCGCCGCCCAGGGATCGATCTCGAGGGCGTCACAGACCTCGCGGACGCCCGGCCGCAGCGGGACGGCGTCCCCGTCGATCGCGAACCGGGCGCCCGCGCCGTCGGCCATCTCGTTGAGCGCGCCGGCCAGGCCGCCCTCCGTCACGTCGTGCATCGCCGTCACCGGGCCCGCGGCGGCCGCGGTGAGGGCGTCGCGGACGGCGAAGACCTCGTCGAGGCGATCCTGCGCGTCCGCGACGACGTCGTTCGGGAGATCCAACTGGTCGCCGAAGAGGGTGCTCAACAGGCCGACGGCTTCGACGCCGGGACCGTTCGTCAGGAGCAGTCGGTCGCCCTCACAGGCCCCGTCGGGGCGGACGATGTCACCGTGGTCGCCGACGCCCATCGCGGTTGCGGCGCCGACCCAGGGGTGGGACGGGTCAGCGTAGCGGGCCGTGTGGCCGGTCACGACTGCGACGCCGAGGTCGGCGCACTCGGCGTGGATCGTCTCCCAGACCGTCGCGAACTCGTCGTCGGTCATCCCCTCGGGGAGGGTAAAACAGATCGAGAGGTGTGACGGGGGGACGCCGCTGACGGCCACGTCCGCGAGCACGAGGTCGAGGGCGAACCGCGCCGCCCGCTCGAACCCCAACGCGGGAAGGATCGACAGCGGGTCCGTGGCGGTGACCAGCGCCCGATCGCCGACGTCCAGCACGCCGAAGTCGACGCCGTGGGTCGGACCGACGGCGACGTCGTCGCGATCGGCGCCGAGGTTCGGCGCGATGTGACGGTCGAAGAACGCGCGATCGATTTTTCCGAGGTCGCTCACGGCGGATCGCTCCCGCCGAACCCTCTTAGCCGCGTCGATAGTCGGTCGCGGCTGACACGTCGCTGATCGGTAACCGCCGACTCGGAGCCGGCGATCAATCGGTTACGCTCGCCGGTACGTAACCGAAACCACCCGCATACGCGGAGCTACGAAACCGTGTGTGGTTACGAACAAGAGTGAAGGAAGCGCCGCGCATAGCCGGCATAGATGGCGTATTCGCTGGGATCGCGGGCCGAATCCGACCTCGAGTTCTCCGCCAGCGAACTCACGGGTGCGCTAGGTGATTCGGTTACGGTACTCCCCCTGCTGATCGCGCTGGCCGCGACGACGAGCGTCTCCCTGCCTCACGTCCTCATCGGCTTCGGCGTCTTTCAGATCGTCTGGGGGGTGTACTACGGACTCCCCCTCTCCGTCGAACCGATGAAGGCGCTGGTCGGCCTGGCCATCGTCGGCGCGCTCTCCTACGCGGAACTCGCCGCGGCCGGGTTGTTCGCCGGCGGCGTCCTGCTCGCCGTCGGGCGACTGGGGCTCGTCGGGCGGCTCCAGCGGGTCGTCGGCGAACCGGTCATCCGCGGCGTGCAGTTCGCGGTCGCGCTCCTCCTGTTCGAAGCGGCCGTCGACCTCTCGCTCGGGAACCCCCCGGTCGCCGCGGCCGGCCTGGCCGTCGTCGGCCTGTTCGCGCTCGTCGGCTACCGCCAGGCGAGCGTGCTCGCGGTCCTCGGGCTCGGCGGGGTCGCGGCCGTCGCGACGACGGGCGTGCCGACGCCGACGGCGCCGGAACTCACGGTCTTTCCCGCGGGGACGCCGACGGTCACGTCGGCCGCGCTCGAGGGCACCGTCGCCCAGTTGGGGATGACGGTCGGGAACGCGGCGATCGCGACCGCCTTGCTCTGTGGCGACCTCTACGATCGAGACGTCTCCGCCGACGCGCTCTCGACGAGCATGGGCGCGACCTGTCTGACGGCGATTCCGTTGGGCGGCATCCCGATGTGCCACGGCAGCGGCGGACTCGCCGGCAAGTACGCCTTCGGCGCGCGGACCGGCGGCGCGAACGTCCTGCTGGGAATCGGCTACCTCGCGCTCGCGCTGGTCGCCACCGGCGCCGTCCTCGCCGCGTTCCCGACGGCCGTCCTCGGGGTGTTGCTCGTCGTCGTCGCGCTCGAACTCGGTAAGGCGGCGTTCGACCCTGTCTCCGGCAGCCGTTCGCTCGCGCTCGTCGTCGCCGTCGGCGTCGTCGGCCTGGTCGTCAACGTCGGCGCGGCGTTCGTCCTCGGGGCCGTCGCGTTCCCGCTGCTCGTACGGCGGTCGGAGACCGGGTCTCGGCCGGCGCAGTGAGCACCCGAGTCGCGAGTCGGACGACCTTTCATCACGCGGCTCCAACCCCCGCCGATGAGCGAGCGCTGGGCCGACCTGTTCGATCGCGGGGCGGAGTACGACGCCGATCGCGAGCGGATCCGAGCGGAACTCGCGTCGATCCGAGCGGGAGACGGACAAGCGGAGGGGGAAGGGGAAACGGAGGACGACGATGGCTGAGAACGAAAGCGAGTCCGTGCGCGACCGCGACGAACCGAACCCCGCCCGCGTCGTCGCCGACGCCGACGTGCTCGCGGCGGACCTCCTGCTCGGCGGCGACGCGCGCGAGGCGCTGGACCACGTCCGCAGCCACTCCTGGGTCGAACTCGTCGCCAGCGACCCGCTGCTCGATCAGACGGAGCGCCTGGTCGCGCGCCTGGCCGATCCGACGCTCGCGGCCGACCACCGCGAGCGACTCGAGGCCGAGCGCGTCGCGGTCGACCAGCCCGAGGGCGACCACCCCGCACTGGCGTCGGCCTATCGGGGTGAGGCGGCGCACCTCCTCTCCTACGACGAACGGCTCCGGTCGGCGGCGGCTGGGCTGACACTCCAGCCCCGCATCTCGGTCAGCATCCGCCCGCCGGACGCGTTCGCCAGGCTGTTCGACGCCGAGAGCCTATACGCGGCGGTCGAGGACGGCGGCGACAGCGACGGCGGTGACAACGACTGGGAGTACCCGGGGCCGGATCGCGACCCGCGAGCGTAGGCCGTATCGGACGGGTGGCGACGCTTTTCGACGGGTCGGACCGGTCGGCCCGTCGAGCGGCGGCGGGGGACTTATGCGGCGCGACCGACTCACTAGTACGGGGTATGAGCGACTTACGCAATCTCCGCACCGGGCTAAGCTACGGTGACGTGCTCCTCGTTCCGAACCGCTCGCCGGTCGACAGCCGCGGCGACGTCGATCTCTCGACGCCGTTTACGCCGCGCATCGAACTGGATACGCCACTGGTTTCCGCCGCGATGGACACCGTTACGGAGGCCGAGCTGGCGATCGAACTCTCCCGCGCCGGCGGGATCGGCGTCCTCCACCGCTTTCTCACGTCGGCGGAACAGGCCGACCAGGTCGCCGCGGTGACCGCCGCCGACGAGCAGGTGGCCGCCGCCGTCGGGATCAACGAGGACTACGTCGCCCGCAGCGCCGGCCTGGTCGACGCCGGCGTCGACGCGCTCGTGGTCGACGTAGCCCACGGCCACCTCGAGCGAACGATCGAGGCCGTCGAGCGGCTCCGGGCCGAGTTCCCGGAGACTGACCTGATCGCCGGCAACGTCGCGACGCCCGCGGGCGTCAGGGACCTGGCGACCGCCGGCGCCGACTGCGTGAAAGTCGGCATCGGCCCGGGCTCGCACTGTACCACCCGGAAGGTTGCGGGGGCCGGCGTTCCGCAGCTGACGGCCGTCGACGACTGCGCCGAGGCGGCCGCGGACCTGGACGTCAGCGTCTGCGCGGACGGCGGCATCCGCACCTCCGGGGACGCGGTGAAGGCGCTGATGGCGGGTGCCGACACCGTCATGATGGGCAGCCTCTTCGCGGGGACCGAGGAAGCGCCTGGTGCGGTGGTCGAGGTCGACGGGACCCGGTACAAGCGCTCGCGGGGAATGGCGACGACGACCGCGGCGAAGAAGCGCGACGACAAGGAGAACAACGTCAGCGCCGACGAGGGCGTCGAGGCGCTGACGCCGTACAAGGGCCCGGTCGCCGACATCGTCGAGGAGTTCTGTGCCGGCATCCAGTCCGGCCTCTCCTACTGCGGGGGGCACACGATCCCCGCGGCCCGCGAGAAGGCCGAGTTCATCCGCGTCGCCCCCAGCGCGAAGGACCGCGAGGGGTACCACGCGGATCACGACTGGGAGGGCGTCAGCGTCAAGAGCGAAGCGAAAATCGTCACGGAAGCACAACTGGCGGCGGACGACGCCGCGAACGCCGAGCGCGGCGACTAGCGCTTCCGCTGCGGTCGTGGAATAGCGAGCGCGGAAGCGGGCGTCAGTCGTCGCGCCCGGCGTACCACTCGGCGAACGCGGCCAGCGCGCGGCCCCGGTGCGAAATCGCGTTCTTCTCTTCGGTACTCATCTCGGCCATCGTCTGTCCATTGTACTCGAAGATCGGGTCGTAGCCGAACCCGCCCTCGCCGCGGGGCGCGACGAGCGTGCCTGCGACCGAGCCCTCGAACGTTTCGGTGCCGCTCTCGTCCGCGTACGCGAGCACGGTCCGGAACTGTGCACGGCGGTTCTCCTCGTCCGCCGCGAGCCGCCAGAGGCGCTCGACGCCCACGGTGTCCTCAACGTACGACGAGTACGGGCCGGGGAACCCGCCCAGGGCGTCGACGAACAGACCCGCGTCGTCGACGAGCACCGGCTCGTCGCTCCCGAGGTGTTCGAACGCTTCGCGGGCGCCGCGGGTTGCGATCTCCGCGAGCGAGTCGCTCTGGACCTCGGTGTAGTCGTACGCGAGCTGTTCGACGGATTCGATCCCCTCGAGGTAGTCCCGCGCCTCGCGGACCTTCCCGTCGTTACCGGTGACGAATCGAATGGCCATATGCGAGCGACGTCGCGGCGACGGCAAAGCGTCGTCGGTTGCGCCGCGTCCAGTCTCCCGTCCCGCGATCGACTGCTCGTGCTGACGAGCGAGGATCGGAAATCGCGCGAGAAGTAGCGTAGAGCGTCGCTCAGTCGTCCGTCTCGGCGTCGTCGACGATGACCTCGACGGGCTCGTCGGTGCGGTCCGCACCGCCGTCCGTCCCGCCGGACTGTTCCTGCCAGAGGAGGGCACCGGCGATCAGGACGACGATCCACGACCGCCAGTTGGCCAGGTTCAGGGTGTAGCCGACCCCGAAGGGCTTCTCGACGAGCATCCCCTCGCCGGGCTGCCAGTAGGACGAGAGCATGCGGCCGATGCTCGGACGTTCGAAGTTGTACGGTACCCCGAGGATCTCACCGGAAGTCGGCTTCTCTGCCATGGCAGGTGATACGTCCTCCCCCGATAAGAGTATTGTGTGGCGCGGCGATTGCTGCAAGCAGGTGCGATATCTCGGTTCGGATCGGTTATTGCGACTGATACCGTCCGCGGCCCTCGACCTCTCGCAGCCGTTCGAGCACTCGCTCGTCGCCGACCGCGCGGTACCCCTCGCGGACGGCCTCCCGGAGCGGGGCGGGCTCGTCCGCGGTGCCGACCAGGCTCTGGTCGAAAACGTGGAGGTCCATCGCATAGTCCTCGACGTGGTCGGTGTGGTAGCCGAGCCCGAAGTCGATGAGGTAGGTACGGTCTCCGTCGACGCGAACGTTCCGCGTCGTCGGATCCCCGTGGACGAACCCCGCCTGGTGCAGCCGCGCCAGGTGCCGTCCCACGTCGCGCACGCGGTCGGGGGCCAGCGCGTCCCGGAGATCGCGCTCGCCGACGTACTCGAGTTCGAGGCGCGCGTCCCGCGAATCGACGTCCGAGAGGACCGGCGTCGGCACGCCCTCGCGGCGGGCCAGGCTCGTCAGCCTGGCCTCTAAGGTCGTCCGCTCGCGGCGGAGGCGCTCGTCGAGGTCGGGGTGGCGATACCGCTTGGGCTCGCGGCGTTTCGTCACCAGGCCCGCGTCGGGCGCGACGTCGACGAGGGCCTCGGCGCCGCGGACCTGCGTCCGTTCGTCGCCCGCGGCGTCCGCGCCGCGGCCAGCGGCGAGTTCGGGTTCGTCCCGCCGCCACGTCACCGGCACCTGGTCCGGCCGGAAGTCGGGGTCGACGCGCGAGTCCTCGAGCGCGAGGGTGTCGCCGGCGTCGTACATCTTCGCGCCGAGGACGGCGATCATGCCGGCGTTGTCCCGCAGGAATCGCGGTTCGGGGGCGTGGAACGCGGCGCCGCGCTGGTCGCACATCTCCTGAAGCATCTCGCGCAGGCGGGCGTTCTGCCCGACGCCGCCGCCCAACACGAGTTCGTCGCTACCGGTCAGCGAGAGGGCGCGTTCCGAGACCTCGGTCAGCATCCCGAAGATCGTCTCCTGCAGGGAGTAACAGATGTCGTCGACCGGGACGTCGTCGTCGTATCGCTGTTTCGCGGCGCTCATGATCCCCGAAAACGAGAAGTCCATCCCCTTGACGACGTAGGGGAGGTCGACGTACCTGCCGTCCTCGGCGGCCGCCTCGACCTTGGGACCGCCGGGGTGGGACCAGCCGACGTGGCGGGTGAACTTGTCGATCGCGTTGCCGACGCCGGTGTCCATCGTCTCGCCGAGCACCCGGTAGCGCCCGTTGCGGTAGGCCAGCAGGTGGGCGTTCGCGCCGCTGGCGTTGAGACAAACCGGCGACTCGAAGTCCGCGGTGTGGCGACCGATCTCGAGGTGGGCGACCATGTGGTTGACGCCGACCAGCGGCACGTCGAGCGCCTGACTCAGCGCGCGCGCGGCGGTGCCGACGACCCGCAGGCACGGTCCCAGGCCGGGGCCACGGGAGAAGGCGACCGCGTCGACGGGCGACTCCGTGGCCGGCCCGTCGTGGGTCTCACGGGCGTGGTCGAGCGCTCGCTCGACGACCCGCGGGACGGCGTCGTGCATGTGTTCGGACGCTTCGCGGGGGTGAATGCCGCCGCTGTCGGGCTGGTAGGCGTCGCTCTCGATGAAAACGTCGTCGGATCCGGCGTCGAAGACGGCCGCGCTGGCGGCCCAGGCGGTGCCTTCGATACCGAGGATTCTGGTGTCGGAACTCACAGTTACGTGTGATAGCAGTACCGGCCGCGGCTGCAGGCCGCGGTAGGCACAGAAACGGAGTGCGGTTACTCGTCGCCGTTACTCCCACTCGGTGTAGCCGCACTTCCCGCAGTGCAGGCGGTCACCGTGGTCGGCGAGGAACACGTCACCACACCGGGGACACTGGTCGCGGTCGGTGCTCCCGTCGTCGTCGTAGAGTTCGTAGCGAGCCATTTACGCTTCCTCCGCTTCGGCCTCGGCCTCCTCTTCGGCGCCGATCTTGTTGCGCTCGAGCATGTGGTCCTGTTCGACCTCGCGGGCGTAGTCGGCCGTGTCGTAGACCTTGGCCTCGCCAACGGTCTTGCGCATCCCGAACTTGGTGTCGAGCTGGCGGATGACGACCTCGTCGGCGTCCTTGTTCAGCTTCGCCGCCAGGCTGTCCCGAACCTGCAGTCGCGAGGGCGTGGCGTCCTCGTGGACGAGTTCGAAGGTCACGTCCGTCCGATGCAACATGGGGTTCTCCTGCTCGGAGATGATGTCGACGTCCATGATATCACTCAGTTACTCTACTATCTCCGTGTAGCGCCTAAAAGGATTTCGAAGCGGCCACTGTCGTGCCGCCGAGCGATCGTCGGCAGATCGGCGAGCGCGCCGGCGACGGGTATGAAAGTATTTACTGAGTTACCGAATACGATGACAATAATGCCCTCCAGACGACAGTTGCTCGCCTGCGGCGGACTCGCCGTCACCGGCCTGGTCGGCGGTCGCGCCGCCCTGGTCGAGGGGACGGCCGCCGCCGCGCTCGAGTGGCCGATGGCCCGCTACGACGCCGCCGGCACCGGGTACAATCCCGCGGCGTCGGGGCCGAAAGACGACGTCGAACCCGCGTGGACGGGCGCACTCGAGAGCAGCGGCGGCTTCGAGATCGATCCGCCTGTGCTCGTCGACGGCACAGTCTACGCCGGCACCGATGCCCTCATCGCGTTCGACGCCGACACCGGAGACGTCCGCTTCTCGTACGGTACCGCGTACGGATCGACTCCCGCTCGCGCGCGCTCGTCGATCTATCGGACCGACACGCTGGTGGTCAGTTCGACGGACGGACTCGTCGGACTGAACGCCGGCGGTGGCCTCGGCCCGGGAGCGATTCGACTCGGCGCCGAACGCTGGCGCGGCCCGAGTCAGGCCGCGGGATCGTCGATCTTCGGACCGCCGGAGATACCGCCGCCCGTCGCGGTCGGTGACACGGCGTACGCCGTGATCCCTGATGCCGGCTCGATCGTCGCTCTCGCGGCCGACAACGGTCGCGAACGGTGGCGACGGACGATCGAGTACGACGAGGCCACCGTCACCCCGCGCCGACCGGCGGTTCGCGACGGCACCGTCTTCGTCACCGCCTGGCCCCATCAGGTGCGGGCGTTCGACGCCGAAACGGGGGCCGAGCGGTGGCGCACCGACCACCCGGAGCAGATGGTCCTCGCGCCGACGGCGACCACGAATGGCCTCCTCGTCCCGTCCAGATCCGGACTCAGGCTGTACGAGGCCGACGGTGACGGCGACACCCGCTGGAAGCGCGATTTCGACGGGAACGCGACCGCCGGGGCCGCCGCCGTCGCCGACGGTCGCGTCTTCGTCGCAGACGGCACCGAATCGCTGCGCGCGCTCGATCTCGAAACGGGCGAGGAAGAGTGGTCGGTGCCGTTCACCCACGAGGCGACGCCGGTCGTCGCCGACGGCGTCGTCTACGTCACGCGCGACGGCTACGACCTCGTCGCGTTCGACGCCGAGACGGGCGACCAGCGATTCACTCGCCAGGCGAAGTGGTCTCTGTCGACCCCCGCGATCGGTGACGGGGTCCTCTACATCGTCGACGGCGATCGGGTGCTCGCCCTCGAGGAGGCAGCATGACCGACGAGTCGCCGGACGCCGGTTCCGGGTTCGAGTTCGGTACCGAGACGGAGCTAGCAGCCACCGGTGACCGTGACAGCGACGGCGACAGTGACAGCGATCCCGATCGAGGTGAGGAACGAACTTGGGAGCGACTCCCGATACCGGAGCTGACGTCCTCGGCGGGACGGGACGCGCGGTCCGCGTCCGACGACGGCCCGTCATCGTCGTTCGCCGTGGCGATCGCACGGATCCGACGGGAGCCGACGCTCCTGCTGCCGTTTCTCGCCGCCGGCCTCGTCCTCACCGTCCTCGATCTGCTCCGGCGCCGGGACCCGCTCCCGGTACTGGTCGACGACGATCCGACGATCGGTGTCGAGTTCGTCGGCTATCCGACCGGCGTCCCGGAAACGGTGCGCTCGCTGGCGGCGTTGATCGATCTGAAACTTCCCTACCTGCTCTGGGGGATCGGCCTCGAGGTCCTCGCGCTCCTGGCCGTCGTGGCCGCCGGAACCGCGACGATCGCTCGCACCCTCGCGATCGGCGACGGCCGCGAGCGATGGGACGATTGGCGCGACTGGTCCGCGGCGCTCTCGGCCCGGCGGCTGCTCGCGTACCTCGGCCTGATCGCGCTGTTCGACGCGGCCTGGCGAGTTATCGGCTCGTTCGGCGAGTTCGGTCTGCTCGTCGGCACGCTCGTCGCCGTGCCGCTGTTTGCCGTGTACGTGCGCTGTTTCGTCGCTCCCGCGGCCGTCGTCGTCGGCGGTGAAAACGGCGCGGGACCGCTGACGGCGCTTCGTCGCAGCGTCCGCGCGACCCGCGGGCGCGGCTGGTCGATCCTCGCGCTCGTGCTCAGTTACGGGCTCGCGGCCTGGCTCCTGTCGCTCGTCTCCGTCATCGGGACGGCGCTCAGTACCGCCGTCGTCGGATCGCTCCACGCCGTCTCGGCGGCGGTCATCTGGGAACGGGCGAGCGACCGGGACGAGCGAGCAACGGGCCGGCCCGACGAGTGACCGCTGCTCGCTGCCGGCTCTCGACCGCGCGTCAGGCAACCGCCGCCAGGCCGCGGGGCGTCTGCGCCTCGAACGCGTCGGCCCAGTCGATGCCGACCTGTATCCACGAGTCGCCGAAGTCCCGCGTGACGAACAGCCCGAAGTTGTTCGCGGCGTAGACGACGCCGGGGTCGCCGACCGTCGCGAACACCGTCCGGACGACGCCGTCGCCGGTCGGAAGGCCGCGGTCGTCGAGGCGTTCCCACTCGGCGTCCTCGCCGTCCGCGTTCTCTCTACCGTCCTTGCGATAGACGTACGATTCCGCTCGGCTCGCGGTATGGGCCGTCGACGCGCCCCTGGCGCTCGAGACGAGGACGCGGTCCGGATCGCCGGGGTCGGGGACGACGCTCCAGCAGTACCGATGGTCGAGTCCGTCCTGCGGCCGTCGCCACGACTGGCCGCCGTCGTCGCTCTCGGCGTAGCCGTCGCCGGCCGCGGCGTAGAGCCGCCCCTCGCGGTCGGGGTGGGTCGCCAGGCTGTGGTTGTCTCGGCGGGCGCCCGCGGGTCGCTCGCGCCAGGTCGTGCCGCCGTCGGGGGTGTAAACGAACGCGCCGGCCTCGATACCGACGTAGAGCCGTTCGGGATCGAACGGATCGACCTCGAGCCAGCGGACGTGGTGGGTGTGGGGACGCGGCGGAAAGAACCACTCGTCGGCCGAGGGGAGATCGGTCAGTCCGTCGAGTCGGGACCAGGCGTCGCCGCCGTCGCGCGAGCGATAGATCCGGCTGGGTTCGGTCCCGGCGTAGACGACCTGCGGATCGTGCGGGCTGACGGTCAGGGACATCACGGCGTCGCTCTCGCGGTCGGGGTCGGCGGCACCGTCTCCGTTCGCGTTCGCACCGCCGCGGTCGCTGCGAGCGCTTGCCGAGTCGTCGACGACGAATGCGGTGTCGAGGCGGTCGAACGTCTCACCGCCGTCGGTGCTGCGGAAGAGACCGCTCTCGAAGGTGCCGACGAAGAGCCGCTCCGCGGCGTCGGGATGAGTTGCGACGCACTCGAGGTCGTCCCCCTGGAGTCGCGTCTCGGTCGTCCAGTCGTCGGGTGCGGCCGCGTCGCCCCGACAGACGAGCAGTCGGTCCCGAAGCGCTATCGATACCGTCACCATGAGTAATCGAACGGGCTCCGAACAGATACGCTTCGCGCCGATCTGTGAACCGTGTCAACGATCCATCCAATTCATTAATGATGGGTGTGACACCAGTTCTGGGTAGTTCGAAGATGGCCACGTTCACTCGCCGCGCCGTCGACTGCGTTCGTCCGTTTGCGGTCGCCTTACTCGGACTTGGAGTCCTCGCCATCGTCGCGGCGTACGTGGTGACGTTCGGCGGTCCGTACCCACGGTTGGTGCTCGGACTGATCCTGCCGACGGCGGTCGGCCTCGGGTTCGTCCGGTACGGGCTGTGGATCCGCGATCGGGCAGTCGGTGACGGGACCGGGGCCGGCGCGGGGGCCGATCCCGATCGGGCGACGGTCGTCACCCTCTGTTCGTGCGCCTGTGGCGTCCTGCTCACGCTCGTCTGTCTGGGGAGCCTCGCCCTTCTCTCACCAAGGATCGGTGGTAGCAGCGACCTCGCGAAGCCGGTCCTCAACTCGTTGAGCACCGGGCTCGGACTGGGGGCGATCATCGGCCACGCCTTCGTCGAACTCTCGCGACACCGCCGCGAGAACGACCGTCTCTTGCGGGCCGTCGACGCCTCGATGGACGGCATCGCGGTCGTCGTCGACGGCGACCATCACCACGTCAACGACGCGTACGCCTCCCTCTACGGCCTCCGAGACGGCGACGCCCTCGAAGGTCGTCCGTGGACCGAACGGTACACGAAGGACTCCCGGCAGCGTATCGACCGCGAGGTCCGGCCGGCCGTCGCCGAGCGCAACTTCTGGCGCGGCCGGCTGACCGGAACGCGCCCCGACGGCACGACGTTCCCGCAGGACGTGACCGTGAGCGGGCTCGAGAACGGCTCCGTGATCGTCGCTCGCGACGTCACCGAACAACGGGACCGCGAACAGCGGATCCAGGTGCTCAACCGGGTGCTTCGGCACAACCTCCGGAACGCCTTCACCGTCATCCGCGGCCACGCGAACCTGATCGGCGAGCGCGACCCCGAACTCGAGCGCCGACACGTCCGCCCGATCCAGGCGGAGATCGACGACCTGCTCGCGACGGCCGACAAGGCCCGCAGCGCCGAACGGACACTCGACCGACACGGCCAGGCCGGTACCGTCGCGGTCACCGAAGCGGTCCAGACGGTCGCCGAGCGGGCGCGGGCGGCGCATCCGGACGCCCGCATCGTCTCGCGGATCGAGACCCCCGACGGAACGACGCCGACGATCAACGATGCCGTGGTCGACGCCCTGAACGAACTCGTCGACAACGCGGTCCAACACAACGCCACGGACGCGCCGACCGTCGAAATCACCGCCCGAGCCGTCGAGACCGACGGTCGGTCGCGAATCGAGTTTACGGTCGCCGACGACGGGCCGGGAATTCCGCCGACCGAGCGCCGAGCGGTGCTCGAGGGGCGGGAAACAGCGCTGGATCACGGCTCCGGGCTCGGCCTGTGGCTCGTCAACTGGATCGTCCGAACGACCGGGGGCAACCTCTCCTTTGCCGACGCTCCCGGCGATGGGACGACCGTTCGGCTCTCGTTTCCGGACGCGACCGGGGCCGGGAGCGGGACCCGATCCGAAGCCGTGACGGATGCGCCGTCGAACGCGACGCAGTAATCGAGATCCGGCATCCGTACTCCGGCCTTCGGCCGTGCCCCAGCCCTAATTCGTCGACCAGCGGTAGAACCGGCACTTATCGCGACGCCGACCGGTGCGTCGCGTTCCGGTCGCGCCCGGACTCGGCGCGCGGCCCCGTCCCGGTGACGAGCGTCGACATGAGCCGAGCCTCGATCCGGCGGAGGTGTTGCCCGACGGTTCCCGGCGAACAGTCGAGCCTGGCGGCGATGTCCTCGTAGGTCACCTGGCGGGGCTCCTCGTAGTAGCCCGCCTCGACCGCGACGCGTAACACCTCGCGCTGGCGAGCCGTCAGGGTCGCGAAGAGGCGTTCGTCGGTCGGGTCGTAATCGCCGAGCCGTTCGATCTCGACGTCGACGATTGCGCGCGTCTCCTCGATAACTCGCCGGAGCGCGTCCTCGCGGCCGATTTCGTCGACGCGGAGCCGTCTGTTTTCGGGGCCCGCGTACTCGAGCGGGTACTCCAACACCACCGCGTGTCGGTCGTGGACGGCGAGCAACTCCCGCGTGAGGTCGCTGGGCCGATAGTGCAACTGCAGGATCGTCGCGTCCCCGGCGTCGATGAGCTGGTGGTCGACGACCGTCGGCCCGGTGTCCTCGAGCGCGTCCTGAAGGGCCGCCCGATCGCCCCGAACCACTTTCTGCGTGATGATCGTTCCGTCGTCGAGCCGGTCGATGTTCCGGATCGAATCGAACGTGACTCCTCGCTCGCGGAACCGTTCTGCACCCCGGTCGAAGTAGCCTCGTTGTGGGGTGAGAACGTATGACACATGACGCATTGCGATACAATAACCAATCCTAATAGAAAATAGTTGTGAAGGGTGGGCGCTTAATTGTACACTAACGGAAAGCATAGAAAGATGCTGGACACAATTGTTCGCCGTTCGGCTCGGCGGACCGAGGTTCGAAGCCGCTCGTCGTGTCGGCGATGCGACCGCGTGACCGGGTCCGATTACCGGAAGGACGACCGGACGGTGGTTACGTGTAGTAGGGCCAGTACAGCGACCGACCGGCCTTCACCAGTTTCCAGAGCGGGCTACAGCCCCGTTCCCAGACTAGCACCGGGACGGCCCGGCCGCCGAAGCCCTCCTTGAACCGATACACGCCATCCTCGAAGTCCGTGTTCGTACTGCCGAAGTCGTAGGTCTCGTAGCCGTGCTCGATCCCCCACTGGAAGACGTGATCGTAGAGCAGCTCCGAGGCGTGATCGTCGAAGTACTCCCGGGGCACGGCGGCGAAGAAGCCGTGGACCGCGTCGTGCTCGTCGTCGAGCACCTCGAGCATCCCACCCGCGTACTCGCCGTCGATGCGGATCGTCAGCAACAGGAACCGCGACTCCATCGCCTGCAGCTGCTCGAAGAACGAGAACGGATACACGTCACCGTCGACCCGGTCCATCACGCGCTCGTAGGTCCGATAGAACCGCTGGAGGTTCTCCCGGGTGAGCTCCTCCTCGACGATTTCGTAGTCGGCGTCGCGCCCGCGTTCGATCCCGCGTCGCCTGGTCCGACTCATATCCTCCAGAAGCTGCTCGTGTCCCTTCGTGAGATCGAGCAGGAACCGACACTCGCGTCGGAAGGGCCGGTACCCCCACGACTGGAGCGCGTCGTTGTACCGGAGATAACTCGTGTCGAGCCCGCGGATCTGGTGAACGATCGTCGTGCCGCGACAGAGCTTCGGGACGGTCTCGACGATGCACTCGAGGGACTCCTTCGGATCGGTCGGCAGCAGGGGGCCGCCGAAACCGGGATAGAGCGACGACAGGCGATTGAACGGCGTCTTCTCGATCTCGACGACGAAGTTGGGCATGAGGCCGATCCGGTTCCCGTCCTTGGTGACGACCAGATGCCGTGGCGTATAGTTCAAGCCCGTCTCGATCGCGTCGAGCCACTCGTATCGGTGGAAGACGCTCCCCCGACTCGAGCGGTCGACGATCCCGTTCCACTGTTCCTTTCCGACGTCACGAACCGTGTCGACGACGTCCACCTCAAGGTTCGACCGCTCGCTGACGGTGGGTCGCGCGTACCGCTCCGAAAACAGAGAGCCGATTCGATGGAGCTTCGACCGAGTGGAACCGCCGGTCTTCTGTGCCATTGACGAACCCTCACAACAGGTTGCCTATTTGGTAGTACGGTCATTATTCACGGACCCGGTGACGGTAACGACCCCCAACCAGTCCCGCGGCCCCGCTATCACCCAGTAGGTTCCGACTACCCCCTTTTCGAGCGTCGGCCGCGCGGAAGTCCGGAGACGGAGGTCCGATCGACGGCAACGGCGCGCACTTCATGTCGGCATGGGAACTCGATCGGGCGAATTGCTTATTCCACAATACAGTCATCGGAAAGAGATTATTACGAATCCAGATTTTCGATATTAGTAGACAGAGGCCACAAGAGTACGAAAAAGACAAGCATCGAGCGGACATTTGCGAACGCAGGAATGGATCTGGACGAGACAAACAAGGCCGTTTTGTACATGCTCCAACGGGATGCGCGGCGGCTCACCACGAAGGAGATGGCCGAGGAGATCGGTGTCTCGGCCAGCACGGTCCGAAATCGCATCGAGCAACTCGAAGACGCAAAGATCATTCAGGGCTATCATCCGATCATCGACTACGACAAGGCGGGACTCCAGTTGCACGTCCTCTTTATCTGTACCGCCCCGAACCCGCAACGCGAACGGCTCGCGAAGGCGGCCCGCGACGTCAGCGGCGTCGTTACGATTCAGGAGGTCCTCAACGGCCAGGAGAATATCCAGATCGAGGCCGTCGGGACCGAAACCGACGACATCGCGCGCATCAGCGACGAACTCTGCGATATCGGGCTCGAGGTAGTCAACTCGAAGATCCTCAAGAGTTCGCACAAACAACCGTTCGACCACTTCGGCAAGTCGATCGTCGACTCCGACCAGGAGCCGGACGCGAATACCGACGCCGACACAGAGACGGACACGACCGATGCGTGACCACGTCGCTCCCATCGAGTTCGACGTCGAAACGACCACCTACCGCGCCCGCTACGACCCGTCCGCGATCGACCCCAGCCTGGCCGTCGTCAGCATGCTCGGATCGATCACCGACTGCGACGTCGCGGACCTGGCCCCCCTCCACGACGTGATCGATCCGCAGAGCTTCGACCGGCTGTTGCACCACGCGCGGACGACGCCCCACGGCGATCGGTTGCAGATCACCTTTCGATACGCAGGGCACCTGGTGACCGTCTTCGGCGACGGGCAGCTCGAAGTGGAGCCCGTTCGTGAGGCCGGCCAGGCGGACGATGAATAATATCGGCTACGAATTGGGACCATCGGTGCCGCTGGTCTACTCGATTTCTCGGCATCACCTCCGTCGGTTTCGGTCGCTTAGTGATTCGCCTGGTGACTCTCGGAGAACTCAGTATATAGAACGCGGTGAACGAAAGGAATGGACTCGCCGGGAGTCACGCGAGCGAAGCGAGTGTGACTACGGAGAGTCCACGACTGAACGAGCGTAGCGACGTGAAGAAGTGGACTCGCCGGGATTTGAACCCGGGGCCTCTTCCTTGCGAAGGAAGCGATCTGCCACTGATCTACGAGCCCGCGCCCGTTTCTAACGCAGGTTTCTATTTGAGGCTTGTGTTTCGGACCGGTATCGTCACGGCGTTGCACGGGTTCGGTCCGCGTCCAGCTCGGCCTGGCCAGGCCACTAAACCCATCACACCCATCAGACAGCTGCCCGAGACCCCACCGCCAACACCCGCGCCCGGCCGGCAACCAGGCCGACCAGAAACCCGGCGAAATGGGCGATCAGGGCCACGCCTGGCGAGGCGGTCGCGAGCGTGATCGCGATCGCCAGGCCGACGAACGCGAGGACCGAGAGCCAGCGCGGGATCGTGACGAACGACGCGAGACCCGTCGACAGCCGGTTCGACGCGACGAGATACCCCAGGAGGGCGAACACCGCGCCGCTGGCGCCGAGGACGCCAGGCGTCGGCGCGACGGGGACGAACGGCAGCGGCGCGAGCGCGCCGGTGACGACGATCTGGGAGACGCCGGCGACCGCGCCGGTCGCGGCGAAGAAGGCGTGAAAGCGCAGCCGCGTCGTCGCTCGCGCGACCGGCCAGCCGAAGACGAGCAGGGCCAGGCTGTTCGAGACCAGGTGGCCGAGGCCGCTGTGGGCGTAGACGCTGGTGACGATCGTCCAGGGATTGGCCGTCAACGGCGGTGCGAGGATGAACAGCGCACTCATGACGCCTGCGAGGGTGGTGATACCCTGGGCGACGAAGACAAGCACGAAGACGACGAGCAGTTCGAGAATCGGGCTGCTTGACCCCGGGTCCGTCCCCGCGTGCGGATCGGGGCGAGCCCCGACTCGCGGCTGTGATCGTGACTGCGAGCGCCTCGCCATACGGGAGTCTGTGACGGCAAGCGACAAAAGTGGGGGCGCTTCCGGGTCCCGGTTCTAGTCCGTCCCCGATCCCGAGTCGGCACTGAACCGTACAGCGACAGCTACGGATGACTCTAGAGGCTGGGGTATCACACGATGACCGCAAAAACGGAAACCCGCACTCGCGTCGCGATCGGAGCGACCTCGATTAGTCTTCGAGGACGATCTCGATCGAGA
Source organism: Natrinema salifodinae (assembly GCF_900110455.1). NCBI lineage: Archaea > Methanobacteriati > Methanobacteriota > Halobacteria > Halobacteriales > Natrialbaceae > Natrinema > Natrinema salifodinae. The sequence goes on from NZ_FOIS01000003.1 coordinate 436,404, forward strand.
CGTCGTTCGGCACCTGAATGCGCATGAGCTGGCGGAGTGCGCGTTCGTCGGCGTCCAGGTCGATAAGGCGCTTGTGGACGCGCATCTCCCAGTGCTCCCACGTGGCGGTGCCCTCGCCGTCAGGCGATTTCCGGGTCGGCACCTCGAGGGTCTTCGTCGGCAGCGGGATCGGACCGCTCAGGTTGACGCCGGTGTTGTTCGCGATCTCGCGGACGTCGTCGCAGATGTCGTCGAGGTCGTCGGGACTCGTGCCCGCGAGTCGAACGCGTGCCTGCTGCATTTATTTCTCGTTGACGTCGAGAACCTTGCCGGCCGCGATGGTCTGACCCATGTCGCGGATGGCGAAGCTTCCGAGTTCGGGAATTTCGCTGGATGGCTCGATGCTGAGGGGCTTCTGCGGTCGGATGGTGACCACAGCAGCGTCGCCCGACTGGATGAAGTCGGGGTTCTCCTCGGCGACCTCGCCGCTCGAGGGGTCCATCTTCTTGTCGATGGATTCGATCGTACACGCGACCTGTGCCGTGTGGGCGTGGAAGACCGGCGTGTAGCCCGCCGTGATCACGGACGGGTGCTGCATGACGACGATCTGTGCCTGGAAGGTATCGGCGACGGACGGCGGCTCGTCTGCGGGACCGCAGACGTCACCGCGGCGGATGTCGTCCTTGCCGATGCCGCGGACGTTGAACCCGACGTTGTCACCGGGCTCGGCCTTCGGCACTTCCTCGTGGTGCATCTCGATCGTCTTGACCTCGCCGCCCACGTCGCTGGGCTGGAAGGAGACGTCGTCGCCGGTGTTCATGACACCGGTCTCGATACGTCCGACGGGGACGGTACCGATACCGGAGATCGTGTAGACGTCCTGAATCGGGAGTCGCAGCGGCGCGTCCGTCGGCGGCTCCGGCTCGGGCAGGTCGTTGAGGGCCTCGAGCAGGATTTCGCCGTCGTACCACGGCGTGTTGTCGGACTCCTCGGCGATGTTGTCGCCCTCGAAGGCCGAGATCGGGATGAACGAGGCGTCGTCGGTGTTGAACTGGACCTGCTTGAGCAGCTGGTTGACTTCTTCGACGACCTCGTTGTACGTCGACTCCTCGTAGTCGACGACGTCCATCTTGTTGATGCCGATGATGAGCTCGTCGATACCGAGGGTACGAGCCAGGAAGACGTGCTCCTGTGTCTGGGGTGCGACACCGTCGTCAGCGGCGACGACGAGGACGGCGTTGTCGGCCTGGGACGCACCGGTGATCATGTTCTTGACGAAGTCGCGGTGACCAGGACAGTCGACGATAGTGAAGTCGTACTCGTCGGTGGAGAACTCCTGGTGGGCGATGTCGATGGTGACACCGCGTTCGCGCTCTTCGGCGAGGTTGTCCATGACGTAGGCGAACTCGAAGCCGCCCTTGCCCTTCTCCTCGGCCTCTTCTCGGTGCTGTTCGATGACGTGCTCGGGCACGCTCCCCGTCTCGTAGAGGAGTCGTCCCACGAGCGTACTCTTCCCGTGGTCAACGTGGCCGATAATGGCCAGGTTCTGGTGTTGTTCGCTCATTGTTGTAGCTCACGCGCAAAGGCGCTTATATCGGTCTCTTTGGCTCGTTGCGGTTAAAACCATTTCGAAAGTGTATTCAGATGATCCCGACGCCGTCTTGCGGTTTGCCTAGCATTCACACGACGGGGAACGTTCGATCGACGGACGGCGTCAGCCTCGAATCGGCCAGGCTCGGACCGCAGTTCGAGTCGCCGATTGCAATCGATTCGCCTGGTCCGTGCGGCGGACCGGAACCGGCTACAGCGGCGGGAGCCGGCCGACGTCCGAGAGGACGGCCGTGGCCGTCTCCGGACCGCCCGCACCGCGGCCGCTGGAGTGCAGCGAGCCGGCGTTTCGAGTCTCGATCTGGACGATATTTCGCGTGCCGGTCACGGCGAGCGCGCCGTTCTCGGGGACGAGTCGCGGGCCGACGCGGACGCCGTCGCGAGTCGCCTCGCCGATGAGTCGGATCGTGCGTCCGTCCTCGGCGGCAAGGTCGAGCGCGCTGCCGGGAACGTTCTGAATCCCCTGGACCGTCGCGTCGTCCAGCGAGAAGCCGCCGTCGGCCAGCACGTTCGCTAGAATGACGAACTTCAGCGCGGCGTCGGTGCCGTCGACGTCGAATGTCGGGTCGGCCTCGGCGACGCCTAGGTCCTGGGCCTCCGCGAGCACGTGTTCGTAGTCGAGTCCTTCGGCGGCCATCCGGGTGAGGATGAAGTTCGCCGTGCCGTTGAGCACGCCACGCACCGCGGTGACGGCCTGGGGCGTGCAGTCCTCGATCGTCGAGAGCACCGGAATCGCGCCGCCGACGGTCGCCTCGAACCGAATCGAGCCCGCGCTCTCGGCCTCGAGAGCGCGGAGTTCCTCGTAGCGTTCGGCGACCGGCCCCTTGTTCGCCAGGACGACGTGGCGATCGGCCTCGAGCGCTCGCCGGACGTGCGAGAAGCCGGGCTCGGCGTCGCCGAGCGTCGTCGGCGTCGCCTCGATCAGGACGTCGTAATCGGTCTCGAAAACGTCCTCAGGGTCGGCGGTGCCGACGGCCTCGCCGCCGATCTTGCGCTCGAGGGTGTCCGCGACGGCGATGCCGGATGGATCGACCGCAGCCGTTCCGGAGTCGGCCAGTGCGACGACCTCGTGACCGTACTCGCCGGCCAGGTCGGCGACCGAACGGCCGACGTCGCCGGCGCCGAGGATCGCGAGCCGCATCAGGCCTCACCTCCGAGCAGCGGTTCGACGACGGTCAGGTCCTTGTCCGAGCCGATCGCGCGGATGGCTTCGAGAACCTCCGCCGCGCGGCCCGAATCAATCGCCAGGCGGGCGCGGGCGCTGGCGACGCCGTCGGTGCCGTCGGGTGCGGCCAGCGAGAGGTCTTGGACGACCGCATCGGCCTCGTCTTCGATCCGCGAGAGGGTGTTCGAGAGGTCGGTTTCGACGAGGTGGCCGACCAACACGACGTTGACCTCCTCCTCGTAGTGCTCCTCGCCGGCCTGAATGACGTTGACGCCGGCGTCGCGCAGCGCCGAGACGATGCCGTCGAACCGGTCGGGGGGACACTCGAAGTCGACCTCGACGGGGATGTGCCCGCGAGGCGTGATGTTACCGCGTTCGTGGTGGATGCTCAGCAGATTACCGCCGTTATCGGCGATGGGGGCGAGCGCGCGCAGCAGCTCGCCCGGTTCGTCGACGAGCTCGAGTCGGACAGTATAGGCGCGTACGCCGCCATCGGTTTCTGGTTCGTCCTCGCCGGAATTGGCGGCTGGTTCGTCACCCATCGCCACCACCTCCGTGTCGCGGGCGTCCACACGTTGTCATGATGTATGATTCCGTAATGGGCGCGTAAAAGGATATAGGACTTCCCAAAACTCACCGACCCTGTCAACGATGGGCACAGCCACCGTCCGGCCGGTCGATCGCAGACCTCACAGGTTCCCTAGAGGTGGTCCTTGCCCGGATTCGACGAGCCCCAGTCGCCGCGGCCGCCCTCGGTCCGGTCGACCCCCATGATCGACTCGGGCTGGTCGGGGCCGCCGAGACTGTCGCGTGCGTCGGGGACGCGGACCGTGACCTCGTCGATCTCGGGCCAGGTGATGAGTTCGGCCTCGATGTTACCCGTCGTCACGTCGCTGACCGAACAACCTTTGCAGCCGCCGCCGAGTTCGATGATGACTTCGCCGGTCTCGGGATCGGCCTGGCGAACCGCGCTGGTTCCGCCGTGCATCTGGATGATCGGCATCTCGCGCGCTAGCCACTGCTCCACCCGCTCCTGCAGGGACGGCTCGTCCTCGGGGTCAGTCATGAGTCGTGCTAGGAACTCGAACGGTGAATAAGTTCGGTCACGCGACCGAGATCCGGCGGATTAATCCTGAACGTTCCCGCCGCGCCGGCGCAGCCACTCGAGCGTGGCCGCCCCCGCCGCGGCGCCGGTCAGACCGGTGAAGCCGGGGATCGAATCGCCGCCATCGGAGCCGTCCTCGTCGCCGTCGCTGCCATCGTTGGTTCCGTTCTCGTCGCCGGACTCGTCGCTTCCGCTCGTCTCGTCGCCGGCCGATCCCCACTCCGACGGCTCCGCCAGGGACGGCGGATCGACCTGCTCGCCGACCTCGATCGGGAACGTGTAGAGCGCCCCGTCCAGAGACGTGTTGGGGATCGCCTCGGTGCTTGTCGCCAGGAAGGTCTTGCCCGACTCGACGACCCGGGCCGTCCAGAAGGCCGTCTCGCCGGGGTCGCGCCACCAGGCCAGTTCCTCGGGCTCGCCGGGTTCGGAGACGTCGTGGATCTTCACGCCGCCGCGGTACCACGACGAGTAGAGGCGGCCGTCCCGGAGTTCGAAGTTGTGCGAGGTCGTCCAGGTCCCGCCGTCGTAGGACTCGTCGACCGTCCGGGGCGCCTCGATCGCCCCTCGGTGGACCGGATCGCTCGGGTCGCTAACGTCGTATAGATCGATCCCGCCTGGCCGGTCGGGCTCGTCGCCGCCGGTCGCCCAGGCCTCCCGGCCGACGGCCATGAGGTCGCCGGTGTCGTCGACCGCCGCGTAGTGGTCGTTGCCCGGCAGCCCCTGGGCCGGCTCTGCCTCGTCGGTCGTCCGTTGGTCTTCGAGCGTCGTCTTCGCGACGTGGGAGACGTATTCGGGGTCGGTCGGATCGCTCACGTCGAGCAGATAGGTTCCGGCGTTCCAGTAGGGGAGGTACGCGATGTCGTCCTGCACGTAGACGTCGTGGAGGTATCGCGCGAGGAAGTCGACGTCGCGCCACCCCGGTTCGCGGTCCAGCAGCGACCAGTAGCCGACCTGTTCGATTTCGTCCCCGTCGCCGACGTCGTAGATGACGAGCAGGTTCCGATCCTCCTGCCAGGGGTTCGCGGCGACGAACAGCAACTCGCCGTCGAGATAGCAGTTGTGGATGTGATAGCCGGTCTCGTACGCTCCGACGGGCTCGGGCGATTCGGGATCGCTCACGTCGTAGCTCCGGAATCCCATGACCCCGTAACCCGGGTTCGCCGGCCCCGCGGCGACCAGGCGGTCGCCGTCGACGGTCACGTCGAGAATTTCGGACAGCGTTCCGTCACCGACCTCGAGAGCGCGTTCCGTGGCGAGCACCGTCGGCTCGGCGGGATCGCTGACGTCGACGGTCGCGAACCCGGTAGTCGTGGCGACGTAGGCGGTCTCGCCGTCGTCGCCGACGACGCCTTCTGCGGCTCCGTCGACGGCAACTCGACCGAGCGGTTCGTAACCGTCCTGCTGGCGGGCTGTCGGACGACGCGATCGGGCCGCGGTGTGTCCCGTCGCGGCCAGGCCGAGTCCCGCCGCGCCACTCGCTCGAAGGAACGCTCTCCGCTCCATAGTTGCGGCAGGGAGCGGGCGGATATATAGGCGGCGGATCCGGGGTCGGGCCGACCGCTCAACTGCGCAGTCGTTGGCGGTCGCCGGTTCCCTCGGTCAGCGCGCTGGCGAGAGCACCCTCGAGGACGACGTCGTCGCCGAGGTCGGTGACGCGGATCTCGGGGACGTTGGTCATCACCATCTCGGAGACGCGCTCGCGGATGGGGTCGACGACCAGTTCCTCGTTGTGCAGGGCGACCGCGCCGCCGAAGGAGACGACGATCGGCGCGAACGCGTGGATCACGTTGGTGACGCCGATCGCGTTCCAGTGGGCGAGCTGTTCGATGACGTAGTCGGCCAGTTCGTCCTCACCGGCCAGTTCGAAGACGTCCTTGGCCGTGAAGTCCGACCCGTTGAGCGGCAAGTTCGTGGAGATGGTCGGATCGTCCTCGGCGAGCAGCTTCGCGTAGTCGGGGATGGCGTTGCCGGAGCAGTAGGCCTCCCAGTGGCCCTCGCGGCCGCAGCCACAGGTCAGCCGACCGCGAGGGTCGACGACGTAGTGGCCGACCTCGCCGGCGTTGCCGTCCCAGCCGCCCATGATCTCGCCGTCACAGCAGACGCCGGCGCCGATCCCCGAGGAGATAGTGATGTAGACCATGTCGTCGGGATTGCGATCGGCGTGGAACCGCTCGCCGATGACGCCGGCGGTAGTGTCATTGTGGAGGTAGACCTCGTCGCTGTCGATCAGTTTCCCGATCGGTCCCGTTAGTGGGATTCGGTCGATCGAATTGGGGAGGTTCGCCGGGTCGATCACTGCCCCTTCCGCGAGGTCGAACGGTCCGATCGACCCGATTCCGGCGGCCGCGATTCGGTCGGGAGCGATGCCGGCCTCGCCACACGCCTGGCGAAGCGTGCGGAGGACTCCTTCCGTCACGTCGATGCCCGTCGGCCCGCGTGGCGTAGATCGGCGGCTCACGCCGATCGTCGTCCCGTCGGCCTCGGCGACAACCGCCCGGACGTTGGTCGCGCCGAGATCGACGCCCGCATAGTAGACCATGCTATTGGAGAGACGACCGTCGCCGTACTTAACTACCCAGATTATACTCGCAGACGAGTTGCGATTGCGAGAGGTTACGTCGTCAATAGCACACCGACGACGCGCCGCCGGCGACATATGTATGACACATCGTCCCATAGTACGTCGTATGGCCACCGACGACTCCCCCACCGATCTCGACGCCGAGTCCGACCCCGGGACCGACGCCGACGGCGAGCCGGAGTCCGTCCCCGCCGAGCCGGACTCGACGCCGTCGCTGTCCGAGACGGAGCTTGAGGCCCTTCACGAGGTCGAACTGGGGCTCGAGTGGACCCAGCGCGCCCAGGGCTGTCTGCTCGAGTTCCACCACGCGACGGGCCACGGCATGGACCACCTCGCCCGCGGCGAAGAACTGCTGCGGGCGGCCGGCCGCGACGACCTGGCGGACGCGATTCGGACCGACCTGCTCCCCCACGGCGTCGTCGACGAGGACCGGTGGTCCTACGACGTCCTCGAGGACTTCCAGGAGACGCTGCTCGCGGAGACGCGGACGCTCGAGCGACGCGTCCGCCGCGAGCTGGCCGACGGGGAACGCCACGTCCGCGAACGACGCCAGGAACGCACGTGGAAACGTCGCGCCCGCGAGCGGTAACCGACGGGCGAGCGGCGGTGACGGTCTCGATCCGGTCGGCCAGGCCGACCGATGCGCACCGTCTCGGTTCTACGACGGCACGATGGGACGGCGCGACGCACGAAAAACGGGTACTCGACGGCGTTACTCCTCGCTCCGGACGAAGGTAACCGGGCAGGGGGCCGACAGCATCACTTCCTGGGCCGTCGAACCGAAGACGGCCTTCCCGGTCGGGGAGCGGCGCCGGCCGCCGACGATAACCCGGTCGGCCTCGACGCTCTCCGCCAGGTCGACGATCGTCGGCCCGTGCTCCCCGACGGCGCCCTGGATCTCGTAGTCGACGTCGTGTTCGTCGAGGATATCCTGGATGTCGTGGATCGTCGAGTGCCGCCCCGCGACCGCGTTCGGATCGACGTCGTCGACCTCCCGGTCGAACTCGAGGCGGTCGAGCACCTCGTCGTACTCGTTGCTGGTGAAGACGTGCGCGAGGATGACGGTCGCGCCGGCCGGTTGCGCTACTTCGAGGACCGCTTCAGCCAGTTGCTCGCTCCGGTCGGCGTCGCCGGGACCGACGGCGAGTAGTACAGTGTCTAGCATGAGAAACGGGTTTTTCATGCAGCGCCGTAAATCCGAGGGTCGGTTCGGTCCGGACTGGCGTCGCGGCCGTCAGGCGCCCGATCCGACACCGGGTCGTTTTTCCACCGCGTCGTCGACTGGCGACGCATGGAGGGACCAGATCTTTCTGAACGGACGGTGCTCGTCACGGGCAGCGCGAAGGGCGTCGGTCGCGAACTCCTGCTGTCGACGGCCGACTGCGGCGCGTCGATAGCGGTCCACTACCACACCAGCGCCGACGCCGCCCGCGACGTGGCCGCGGCCGCTCGCGAGCGCGGCGCAGCCGAGGCGATGACGGTCCAGGGCGACGTCACCGACCCGGAGAGCGTCGACGGACTGTTCGCGGCCGTCGAGGCCGAACTCGGCGCCGTCGACGTACTGGTGAACAACGTCGGCGACTTCGCGCCCGCCCACTGGGCCGATCTCGAGTTCGAGACCTGGAACCGCGTCCTCGAGACCAATCTCAACGGGACCTATCTCTGTTCGAAACGCGCCCTGCCGGCGATGCGCGAGCGCGAGTACGGTCGGATCGTGAACATCGGCTACGCCTCGTCCGAGAAAGGCCTGGTCAGTCCGAAGAACTTCCCCTACTTCGTCGCGAAGGCGGGCGTGTTGATGTTCACCCGCATGCTCGCGGCCGACACGCAAGACGACGGGATCACTGTCAACGCCATCTCGCCGTACGTCGTCGAGAACTCCGACGAGTTCCCCGACGAACTGCCCCGCGATCGCCCCGCGAGCTTCGAGGACCTGATCCAACCGCTGTACTTCTTCCTGGATCCGGACAGCGAGTACGTCAGCGGCGAAAATATCGAGGTCGATGGCGGCTGGTTACCCGAGCGAGTATAAGCGGTTGGCGGCCGGCAGCCGGAGACGGCGGCCGACTACTGGAGTTCGTCGGACGTCGGTAACCGGACGGTCGACAACCAGAAGTCTTCGAACGTGCGAAGGGTCTCGATGTAGTCGTCGGCGTCTCCGGCCTTCGTGATACAGGCGTTCGCGTGGCGCTTGTACGCCCGGCTGACGTCTTTCTCCGATTGCGAGCCGGTCAGCACGATAACGGGAATGTGTTCGAGCTCCGGATCGTCTTTTAGTTCCGCCAGGACGTCTTCGCCGTCCGTTCCGGGAAGGTTCCAGTCGAGAAGGACGAGGTCGGGGCGTGGCGCGTCCGCGTAATCGCCGCGCTGGTGAACGAAATCGAGGGCGTCGTCCCCTGCGGAGACGACCTGCAGTGCATTGACGAGTTGGTCATCGCGGAGCGCTTCCTCGACGAGTCGAGCGTCTCCTGGATTGTCCTCGATCAAGAGAAGGACGGGCGGCTGCCCCGTATTCGGGGCCGAATCGCTCATACAGTCCCTGTCGACAGGGGAGTATATAAAAGCAAGGAGGTTCCGACTCCGATATTTCCGCTGATATGTGCGTCTGTGTGTGTGTTCTCGGCGTTCTCGCGGAATTCGTCGAGTAATTCACAGACGAATAACACGAACGCGGTGCACCCGAGAATTATCACGGAACGCCGTCGCGCGCCATAGGCACGGACGGGATCGCGTTCACGCCCGAAACGGCACCGGCGGACGAGCCGACGATGGTGAAGTCGGTCAACAGCGCGTTCATCGGTACGGAGAACCTCGGGTTCGATCCGATCGTCGTCGCCGACGCGACCGCGACGTTCGAGCGTTCCGTCGACGGCAAGCCCTTCGACGCGGAGACGGTCCATCGCACCGCCCTGGCACACCTCGAGGGCGAGTTCGCGACGGTGGCGACGACCGCCGAGATCCTCGATCACGACGCCTGACGCGGGCGCAGAGTGCCCTGGGCCCCTCGTCGACCGCCGCTCGCGCACCACAGTTATGGACGTGGTCGTGGCCCTGTCCGCCATGCGAGTCGCAGTCGCCGGCACGTTCGGGCCGCTCCACGACGGCCACCGACAGCTGTTCGAGCACGCGCTGCGCTTCGGCGACGACGGCGTCGTCGTCGCGCTGACCAGCGACGACCTGGCGGTCGAGACGCGCCACGAGCCGCGGCCGATCCCGTCGCTCGACGAGCGGACGACGGCCGTGGCCGACGCGATCGCCGCCCTCGACGAGCGAGGCCGCGACGTCGAGATCCGGACGCTCGAGACCGAGTACGGTATCGCGACCGACGAGCCGTCGATCGACGGCTTGGTGGTCTCGCCGGAGACGGCGCCCGAACTCGAGGCGATCAACGAGCGGCGGCGCGAACGGGGGTTCGATCCGATTACGGGAATCGTCGCGCCGTACGTCCTCGCCGACGACGGCGAGCGGATCTCGTCGACGCGGATCGTAACGGGCGAGATCGACGCGCACGGCCGGGTACTTGCCGACGGGTGACGGTGACCGACCGTCCGATTCCGACGCGTCAGACGAACACCAGGGGAGCCATCAGGAGGATGCCGGCGCCGATCCCGCCGAGGAGTTCCGGCTTGCCGCCGCGGGGCAGCCGTTCACCGATGTCCAGCGCCTCGGGGACGAACTCGGTGAGCACCAGGTAGATCATCGCGCCGGCGGCGAAGCCGAAGCCGTAGGGGAGGAACTCCCGCGCGTAGCGGACGAAGGCGAAGGCGATGACGGCCCCGACGGGCTGGGGTAGGCTCGAGAAGACGGCCCACCAGACGAGCTTCCAGTTCGCGACGCCCATCGCGGTCAACGGGATCGAGATCGCGGTCCCCTCGGGGACGTTGTGGATTGAAATCGCGATCGTCATGAATACCGCCAGGAGCGGGACCGTAAAGCTGAGGAATTCGGCGCCGCCCTCGAGCCCGAGATCGGCGAAGGAGACGCCGATGGCCACACCCTCGGGGAAGCTGTGGACGGTCAGGATTCCGAGGATGAGGACGAGTTTCTTGAAGTCGGCTTCCTCGTACTGCTGTGGATCGATGTCGGCGTCCAACAACAGGTCGTGGGCGACGACGACGAGGGCGACCCCGGCGAACAGGCCGACCGCGATTTCGGCCGGCGTCCCCTCGGCTAACCCCTCCTCGACGAGCCCGAACGTCGACGCCGAGAGCATGATCCCCGAGGATAGGCCCCAGAGGACGACGTTTCGGCGGTCGCTGAGCCCCTCGAAGAAGAAAAAGGGGAGCGCGCCGAGTCCGGTCGCCAAAGCCGTGATCAAGCCGGCGACGAACACCAGCGCGAGGTTCTCCAGCAGCGCCATTCAGTGGCGTAACGGGCCGAACGCATAAATCGACGGCGAACCCGGCGATCGGTACTGTCAACAGCCGTCCTGGAATAGACAACGTATGTCACTGTGGCGATCCCGCCGCGCCGGTTACTACCTCGCGCTGGTGACCGTCACGACCGTCGTCTCCACGCTGGTGTACAACTACGGTATGGCGACCTTGGAGAACGATCCGCAGCCGCTGTACCGGTCGCTCGAGGTCGTCTTCCAGACGTACACGACGACCGGCTACGGCGAGGACGCGCCGTGGGCGACGCCCCAGATGAACCTGCTGGTGATCGCCCTGCAACTCACGGGCATCGGCCTGATCCTCACCGCCGTCGACGTCTTTGCCGTCCCCTGGCTCCAGCGCGCGCTCGCGACCACGCCGCCGACGGCGGCGACCGATCTCGAGGACCACGTGATCATCTGCGAGTACACGTCCCGCGGCGAGGCGTTCATCGAGGAGCTCGATGCCCGCGACCAGGCGTCCGTCGTCGTCGAACCCGACGAGGAGACGGCGATGGCACTGTACGAGAGCGACTATCGGGTCGTCCACGGCGATCCGGAGTCGACGGACGTGCTCGAAAACGCCGGCATCGAACGGGCGACGGCGGTCGTGGCCGATTCCGCCGACGACACGAACGCAAGCATCGTCCTCTCGGCCCGCGAGGTCGCACCTGACGTGCGGGTCGTGACGTTGGTCGAGGACCGGCGGCTCGGGGAGTACCACCGGATCGCGGGTGCGGACGACGTGCTCTCGCCCCGCCAGTTACTCGGCGAGAGCCTGGCCCACCGCGTGCCGACGGCCGTGACGACCGCGGTCGACGAGGGGGTCGAGATCGGGGACGACCTCGAACTGGTCGAGCTCTCGATCGCGGAGGGAAGCGACCTCGTCGGCCGGACCACCGGCGAGGTCCGGCTTCGCGAACGCTACGGCGTCGACGGCATCGGCGCCTGGTTCGGCGGCGAGTTCGAGAGTCCGCTTTCGCCGGACCGGGTGCTCGATACGGAAACGCGGCTGCTCGTCGCGGGGGAACCCGACCGCATCGACGAGCTGCGGTCGGAAGCGTCGTCGTCGGTCCAGCCCTTCTCGGCCCAACACGTGGTGATCGCCGGCTACGGGGAGGCAGGTGCGGCGGCGGGCGGCGCGCTCGCCGAGACGAACTCCCAGGTGACCGTCCTCGACAGTGTCGACAAGGAGGGCGTCGACGTCGTCGGCGATGCCCGCGATCCGGACGCGGTCCGCGAGGCAGGCGTCGACGATGCGACCGCGGTGATCGTCACCCTGGACGACGACACGACCGCCGTCTTCGCGACGCTCGTCGTGCGGAACCTGAACCCGTCGGCCGACATCGTCGTCCGGGCAAACGACGCCGAGAACATCCAGAAGCTGTACCGGGCGGGTGCCGACTACGTCCAGTCGCTGGCGACGGTCAGCGGCCGGATGCTTGCCTCGACCGTCTTCGAGGACGAGGAGGTCCTGGCCGTCGACCGCCAGATCAACGTGGTGAAACTCCCAGCCGGGCGCCTGGCGGGGCGCACGGTCGCCGACGCCGACGTCCGCTCGCGGACCGGCTGTACCGTCCTCGCGGCGGTCCGGGGCGGCGAGACGGTCACGGGATTCGACCCCGACTCGTTCGTCTTCGAGGACGGCGACGAGGTCGTCCTCGCCGGCACCGACGAGAGCGTCCGAGCTTTCGAGGAGACGTTCGGTGTCTGAGTCGCGGCGCTCGGCTTCGGACGCGGAGCTCGATTCAGCGGTGACGAATCGGTCGTCGGACGCAGTTCGGGCGAAATCGACGGACGAACGGTACTGAAAACGAGCGGGCGGCGACTCCGTCGGCCTACAGCAGGTTGAAATCGAGCCCCAGTTGCTGTTTCGCCAGGCGAGCGAGCAGCGGCGCGTCGCCGGGCTCGAGTAGCTGGGCGATGGCCAGGGGGTTACCCTTGTTCGCCTTAGCCAGGGTCTCGGTGTCGAGTCGGTGGAGGTCCTCCATGAACTTGTCGTAGCGCTCGTTGGGCGCGAGGTAGAGCAGGTTGGTCATCAGCAGCCGCTTGTTCATGTTGGGCGCGACGTCGCGGTGCCAGAGGGTCTCGTAGACGACGAGGTTCTCGGCGGTCGGTTCGGCGTCAGCGTGTTTGAGGCAGCTGTCGGCGGCGACGGCGGCCACGCGACCGGACTGCATGCACTTGTTGATCCCCTCGCCCCAGAGCGGGTCGACCGTGGGGACGGTGTCGCCGATGGCCATGAACCGGTCGGTGTGCATCTGGCCCGGCTTCTGGAGGTGGGCCGAGCCGCGGTGTTGCTTGCCCTCGATACGCTCGGCGTCCCGGAAGCGCGGGTCGGTATCGAGCCAGTGCTCGAGGTAGTCGTCGACGGTGTAGCTGTCCTTGGCGTACCGCTCGTGGTGGTTGTTCTGGATGTAACAGAGGCCGACCTTGGCGGTGTCCTCGCCCGTGTGGAAGATCCAGGAGTAGCCGCCGGGCGCGATCTCGTGATCCAGCCGGAGCATCATCGCGTCGCGGAGGTCGGCGAAGCCGGGGCGGTCGATGTCGATGCCCTCGAACTCGTACTCGATGCCGATCGCGTGGTTCTCCCGTTCGAGTTCGACGACGTCGAGTTTCTTCGCCAGCGGCGCGGCCGGGCCCGTCGCGTCGACGACGATCTCGCCGTAGACCTCCTCGTCGCCGTTGTAGGTGACGCCGGCGATCTCGCCGCCGTCCATGATTGGGGCGGTGACGCGGGAATCAAACCGGTACTCGGCGCCCTTCTCGCGGCCGTCTTCGACGAGATAGCGCTTGAAGTCCGCGAACTCCAGCACCGCACCGGGCTGGTCCTGGACGTAGTGGTTCGTCGGGGACTCGAGGACGACGCTGTCGGTGTACTGCATTACCACGTCGTCCGGGATGCCGAAGGAAGCCATCATGGAGGGGAAGGTCCCCGCGGTGGACTTGTTACTCTGGCGCGGGAACTCGTCCTCGGACTCGGTCTCGAGGACGACGACGTCGTACCCCCTGGCCGCGAGATCGCGGGCACACTGGGCGCCAGCGGGGCCGGCACCGGCGATCACTACGTCGTAGCGGTCGTTCATGTAATCCAGACTGTAGCGGACCTTAATTAGTTTGTCCTGTTACGGTCGATACGACGACGGCGAACGCCTTGAGTGTCCACACGGCATGTTCACAGACCGGATACCGCGACGACGCTCGACTTCGACCGGCCGCCGCGAGCGAGCCGACTCATTGTTACCGAACGATCGTTACCGGCACGGGCGCCTGGCGAACGATTCGTTCCGCGACGCTGCCCAACAGTACCCTGGAGAACCCGGTCCGTCCGTGGCTGCCGACGACGATCCGGTCGACGGCGTGGGTCGCGGCGTAGTCGACGACCGCGTCCGCCGGCTGGCCGACGACCGTCGCCGGCGCGATCGAACAGCCGTAGTCGGCCGCGCGATCTTCCGCGGTCGCGAGTAGCTCTTCGGCCGCGTCCCGTTGGTGGTCGAGCAGCGCATCCGGCCCGAGGTGAGCCGCCGCACCGTAGCCGCTCTCGGTCGGATCGACGACGTGGAGCACCGTGATCTCGTCCTCGGTGTGCTCCGTACATGCGAACTCGAGGGCCGCCCATCCCGGCTCGGAGTCGTCGAGCGCGACCAGCAGGTGCATACGGACCGATACGAACACCAACTACTTGAGTGTCATCCACTAGCACGTCAAAACGTCCGACCCACAATCGGGACGCCGAACGGAGACGACAGACGGAAGCGACGCGTGACCGAAACTCACCGGCGCGAGTCGCCAGGCGGCACCGCGGCCGCGACCGAACGGGACCAGGCCTCGCGGTCCGCGGCGTCGGCGGCCGCGGACGTTGCACCGGTCGGGTTGACGCTGCAGTCGAACACGCGGGCGACATCGTCGGTCGTGTAGTTGAGCAGAAAGAAGAAGGATGCGAGGCCCTTCGGCGCCGTCTCACTCGGAGTACCCTTCCTGTAAGAACGCGCCCTCGGTCTCGTACATCGAGACCAGTTCCTCGACGAGTTCCTCGCACGACTGGCCCTCCTCGCGGTGGCTGTCGAGTCGCTTCTTCAGGTCGTCGCTGATCTCGAGCGTGTGTGTCATGGTTGTATCGATGTCGTGGACTGGAGCGTGTCGTGGACCGGAGCGCTGTCAGAACGCGTACCGGAACCGTCGGCGACCAGCGTCAAATAGCCACGGGGCGCGAGTGCAGACACGACTACGGGACCACCCGATTACCGGCATACGATCGGCGTGCACACCGCGTCTCGACTTCTCTGCCGTACACCCGCCGTCTCGACCGGCACGGGACGGCCGTTCGCTTACACCGGTCCTTCCCGTATCGCCAACTATGACGGCTCCACTAACTGACGACGACGTCGGGAAGACGGTCGTCGACACCGAAGGGAAGGAACTAGGAATCGTCGCCAAAGTCGAAAACGGCCGGGCCTCCGTCGATCCCGACCCCAGCTTAGCGGAGCAAGTGCTCGCCTCGGTCGGCTGGGAGGGCGAAGACGAGGAGGACTACGTAGTCACCGAAGACATGCTCCGACGCGTCGACAACGAGGTCGTCCTCCGCGGCGAACTCTGACGGGTCCTCGCCCCGTCCGCGGTCGGACTCGCCGATCTCGACCTCGGATACCGTCGCGCTCGACGCGAGCGGACCGTCAGATCGAACACGGCATCGAGCGAACGGTTCGGTGATGGAACCCAGCGAGCTCCGCGAGACGATGCCCGCCCTCGAGTCCAGCGTCTACTGCAACTGGGGCGCCGGCGGCCCGAGCCCGCGCCGCGTCGTGGACGCGGCCGAATCGGCGCTGGAGGACCACGAGTACCGGGCGCCCGCGGCCGAGGGGATGTACCCCGCGGCGTTCGACGCCTACGACGAGGCGCGGACGGCCGTCGCCGACCTGCTCGGGGCCGCGCCGGTCGAGATCGCGCTGACCCAGAGCACGACCGACGGGATCAACCGGATCGCGGGCGCGCTCGACTGGGATTCGGACGACGTCGTCGTCCGGACCGACCTCGAACACTCCGCCGGAGTGCTGCCCTGGGAACGGCTCCGGCGCGAACGCGGCGTCGAGATTCGGACCCTCGAGACCGAGAACGGCCGGCTCGATCTCGACGACGTGACGGCGGCGGCCGACGACGCGACGCTGTTCTGCGTGAGTTCGCTCACCTGGACCCACGGGACGCGGCTCCCGGTCGAAGACGTCGTCGAAATCGCCCACGACGCGGACGCGCTCGCGCTGGTCGACGCCGTCCAGTCGCCCGGCCAGGCGCCCGTCGACGTCGGCGAGTGGGGCGCCGACTTCGTCGTCGCGGCAGGCCACAAGTGGCTCCTCGCTCCGTTCGGGGCAGGCTTTCTCTACGTCCGCGACGGCGTCGAACGGGACCGGGACCTCGTCCCCGCCGCGATCGGTTACCGGAGCGTCGCGGACGAGACCGCGACCGACTACGAGTACGCGCCTGGCGCGCGGCGATTCGAGGTCGGCACCGCGAGTCCCGCGCCCTACGCGGGGCTGGCGGAAGCGATCGAGACGATCGAGGAGATCGGGATCGACGCGATTCAGCGGCGGATCGAGACCCTCACCGACCGGCTCAAGGAAGGTGTGCCCGACGACCGACTCCTGAGCCCGCGGTCGTACGAGTCCGGCCTGGTGACGATCGACGTCGACGAGCCGGAGCGGGTCGTCGAGCGCCTGGCCGATCGAGGGATCGTCGTGCGAGCCCTCCCGGAACCGGCGGCGGTCCGCGCGTCGATCCACGCGTTCAACGATCGGGCGGACGTGGACGCGCTGCTCGCGGCGCTCGACGAGGAGTTCTGAGACGGCGAGCGGCGACTATTCCGAGTCGGCGTCGGCAGCCGACGCGGCGGTCTCGACCATCGTCTCCCGCTCGTCGAAGTAGGCGGGCGCGTCGGTCTCGGCCTCGAACTCGATAATTTGGGTCAGTGCGTCCTGGCCGTCCGCGGCCTCCGACGCCAGGTCCGCGGCGAGCTCGGTGTAGCCGGCGGCCAGCTCCTGGAAGGCCTGCATTCGGGTCTGTTTCGCTTCGACGAGCAGCTGTTTCTCCTCCAGTTGCTCCTGGAGTTCCTCGAGTTCCGCGACGTCGTCGGCCCTAGCGTCCGGCACGTCCGCGGTCGACGGAGCGTCGGTGCCCTCGACCTCGTCCGGGAGCGCTTCGAGGCGCGACCGGATCTCGGCCATCTCCGCGTCGATCTCGTCCAAAAGCTCGTCGGCCTCCTCGCTCATCGTCTCGACGCTCCCCGAGAGCAGGCCGGCCTGGGTCTGGCAGTACTCGACGCACTCGTCGATCGCGAGCGCATCCGCGTCTGCGTCCGTATTCGGATCCGAATCCGGGTCCGCAGCGTCGTCGTCCATAAGCGTCCTTGGGGCTGCCGGCCGAAGTCACTTTGGTCCACGGTCGGTGCCGGCGACGGCGCTGTCGGGACCGGTGTGGAAGCCGCCGCCATTCAAGGGACCGCTGGCGAAATATCCGACCATGCATCGCGTCTCCGTACCGCTCCTCGCGTCGCTGGTGTTCTATCCCGGGACCGTCTCCGCACAGGACGTCCCCCGGCCGGTCACGGGCGAGCCCACGACGCTCGGTGAGTTTGCGGTCGTCTTCGGCGTCTACGCGCTGTTCACGCTCGTCGTCGGTGCGATTCTCCTGGCGATCTCGACCTCGTCCGTCCGGGCGATCGAGGGGCGACTCGTCGCCGATCCGTTGAACACGGGCGCGATCGGTCTCGGCGTGCTCGTCGGCGGGTTCGTCGCCCTCGTGGTCGCGTCGGCCGTCACAGCCACCCTCGTAGGCGTCGGTGCGCCCGCGATCGTCGGCCGCGCGCCGATCGCGCTCACGGTCGCGCTCTCGGCAGGACTGACGGTCGCCAACACGATCGGGATCATCACGGCCGGCTCGGTCTTGCTCCGGCGCGTCGGACTTAGCGACGATGCCCACCCGAACCCGTGGCTCGCGCTCGTCGTCGGCACGATCATCGTGCAACTCCTGTACCTGGTGCCGCTGGTGAACCTCGTCGTCGCTCTCGTCGTAGTCGGCCTGGCGACCGGCGCGACCGTCGAGTATTGGTGGACCGATCGGGACGAGAACGGGGGCGAAGGCGAGGATGAAGGGCCGTCCGATCCGGAGCCGCGAGAGGATGCACTGGACCGGTGACGCCAGGCGCGCTCGCGCCAAAATGTGCTAGCACACACCACTGTGTTGCCCTTTCAGACTCGTTAAGTCCTTCCGGCCACTGAATCAGACACAATGAATCTGGTACTGTGTCGACAAGAGAGACAGTCTTCATTTGCGACCGAATTATGAGCAAGGACTACATCGAAGTCCGCGGTGCGGAGGAGCACAACCTCAAGGACCTCGACGTCGAGATCCCCCGCGAGGAGTTCACCGTCGTCACCGGTCTCTCGGGTTCGGGCAAGTCCTCGCTCGCGTTCGAGACGGTCTACGCGGAGGGCCAGCGCCGGTACATCGAGAGCCTCTCGGCGTACGCCCGGAACTTCCTCGGCCAGATGGACAAGCCCCAGGTCGAGACCGTCGAGGGCCTCTCGCCGGCGATCTCGATCGACCAGAAGAACGCGGCGAACAACCCTCGCTCGACCGTCGGGACGGTCACGGAACTGCACGACTATCTGCGGCTGCTCTACGCCCGCGTCGGCACGCCCCACTGTCCCCAGTGCGGCCGCGAGGTCGGCGAGCAGTCGGCCCAGAACATGGTCGAGCGCATCCTCGAGCTCCCCGAGGGGACGAAGGCCAAGCTCGCGGCCCCGGTCGTCCGCGACCAGAAGGGCGCGTTCGAGGACCTCTTCGAGGAACTCGTCTCGGAGGGGTACGCCCGCGTCGAGATCGACGGCGAGGAACACGACCTCACGCTCGACGACCCCGACTTGGACGAGAACTTCGACCACACCGTCGACGTGATCGTCGACCGCGTGAAGGTCTCGACCGAGGATCGACCACGCATCGTCGACAGTGTCGAGACGGCCCTCGACGAGGCCGACGGCGTCCTGAAGGTCATCCTCCCGGACCCGCCAGAAGAGGCCGCCGCGGACCTCGGTGAAGAGGCCCGCCGGACCGGTGCACTGGGCGACGAGACCGACGAGGACGACCGCTTCGTCGTCGAGTTCTCGAAGGACCTCGCGTGTACCCACTGCGGAATCGACGTCCCCGAGATCGAGACCCGCTCGTTCTCCTTCAACTCACCCCACGGCGCCTGTCCCGAGTGCGAGGGCTTAGGCGAGACCAAGGAGGTCGACGAGGACCTCGTCATTCAGGACGAGTCCAAGCCGCTCAAGCACGTCTTCGAGGCCTGGAGCTACAACCGCTCGTACTACCAGACCCGCCTCGACGCCGTCGCGACCCACTTCGACGTCTCGCTGTCGACGCCGTTCGAGGATCTCGACGAGGACGTCCAGCAGGCCTTCCTCTACGGAACTGACGGACAGGTGCTGTTCAAGCGACACACCAAAAACGGCACCCGCCGGAAGAAGAAGCGCTTCGAGGGCGTCATCCCTAACCTCGAGCGCCGGTACCTCGAGACCGACTCCGATTCGACCCGGGAACACATCGAGGACTACATGTCGGTCACGGAGTGTCCGGCCTGCGACGGCACCCGCCTGAAGCCCGCCTCGCGCGCGGTGCTGGTCGACGACACCGCCATTACCGAGATCAACGCGATGAGCATCGGTGACGCTCGCGAGCACTTCGAGTCGATGGAAGCCGACCTCACCGAGCGCGAGAAGGTCATCGCCGAGGAGATTCTCAAAGAGATCCGAGCGCGACTCGGATTCATGGTCGAGGTCGGCCTCGAGTACCTCACGCTCGACCGCGAGGCTTCCACCCTCTCGGGCGGCGAGAGCCAGCGCATCCGGCTCGCGACTCAGATCGGCTCCGGCCTGGTCGGCGTCCTCTACGTGCTCGACGAGCCCTCGATCGGGCTCCACCAGCGGGACAACGACCGGCTGCTCGACACATTGGAGGAGCTGCGCGACCTCGGCAACACCCTGCTGGTCGTCGAACACGACGAGGAGACGATGCGCCGCGCGGACAACGTCATCGACATGGGGCCCGGCCCCGGCAAGCGCGGCGGCGAGGTCGTCGCCAACGGCTCCGTCGAGGAGGTCAAAGCCACCGACGGCTCCGTGACCGGCGACTACCTCTCCGGTCGCCGGCAGATCCCGGTGCCGGACGAGCGACGCGATCCCGAGGGTGCCGTGACGATCCGCGGCGCGCGCCAGCACAACCTCAAGGATCTCGACGCCGACATCCCGCTTGGCTGTTTCACCGCGATTACCGGGGTCTCCGGCTCCGGGAAGTCCACGCTGATGCACGAGGTGTTCTACAAGGGCCTCGCTCGTGAGATGAACGACAACACGAGCGTGATTCCGGGCGATCACGACGCCATCGAGGGACTGGACCAGATCGAGACGGTCCGCCTGATCGATCAGTCGCCGATCGGCCGCACGCCGCGGTCGAACCCCGCGACCTACACCAGCGTCTTCGACTACATTCGAGAACTGTTCGCCTCGACGAAGCTCGCGAAACAGCGCGGCTACGAGAAGGGTCGATTCTCCTTCAACGTCAAGGAGGGCCGCTGCGAGGAGTGTGGCGGACAGGGCACGGTGAAGATCGAGATGAACTTTCTGAGCGACGTGTACGTCCCCTGCGAAGAGTGCGACGGCGCGCGCTACAACGACGCCACGCTCGACGTCACCTACAAGGGGAAAACGATCGCCGACGTCCTCGAGATGTCGGTCGAGGAGGCCTACGACTTCTTCGAGTCCTCGAGCCAGATCCGCCGCCGGCTCAAGCTGCTGAAGGACGTCGGCCTCGACTACATGAAACTCGGCCAGCCCTCGACCACGCTGTCGGGCGGCGAGGCCCAGCGGATCAAGCTCGCCGAGGAACTCGGCAAGAAGGACTCGGGCGAGACGCTCTACCTGCTCGACGAGCCGACGACCGGGCTGCACAGCGAGGACGAGCGCAAACTCATCGACGTGCTCCACCGGCTGACCGACAACGGCAACACCGTCGCCGTCATCGAGCACGAACTCGACCTCGTCAAAAACGCCGACCACGTCATCGACCTCGGCCCCGAGGGCGGCGAGAACGGCGGCGAAATCGTCGCGACGGGAACGCCGGAGGACATCGCGCGGCTCGAAGACTCCCACACCGGCCGCTACCTGCGGGATCTGCTCCCGAAGGTGGATCTCGAAGGGCCCCGCGGCGAGCGCGTCGAGCCCGTGTCGGCGCCGATGGACGACGACTGACGGAGTGACGGCCGACCGCGTCGAGGCCTGCGCCGGCCGACCGCGACCGAGTCGGAACGACTAACTCCGATCCCCCGGAATCGGCGACCGATGAGCGGACTGAAGGCCGTCGTTCGCCGCGGGTTCGCCGGCGGCGGAATCGCGACGCTGTTGCTCGCCGGACTCTTCCTCATCGGTGGCGAGCCGACGCAGCCGTCGACGCTGGCCATGACCGCCTGGCTCGCCGCCGTCGGCGTCGCCCTGTTTATCGCCGGCACCCGCGAGCGCGTCATCCTCGGAACCCGGACCGTCGGCTGGCCCCGCCTGGCCGCGGTCGGAATCGGAGTCCTCGCGGTCGGGTGGGGGATCGTCGGCTTCTCGCAGCTCCGTGAGTTCGAGACGGCCGGCGGCCCGTGGCTGCTCACCGCCGCGATCACGCTCTTCTCGCTGGCCTACTTCGCCTGGTTCGCCCGCGAGTGCTGGACCGGCGGCTACTATCTGGACGAGGAGACGTTCGCGGTCGAGTGACGGCTCGCAAGGGCGGCGGGGCCGAACGGGAGCTCGCGGAGCGGGTATCGATCCGTTTCACAGCGAGCGGCACCACGCGCGCTCTTTTCACCGCTGACGTCGTCCCCGCCGATATGAGCGCACGCGACCGGGCGCTCTCCACCACCGCGGACGGCGAGGAGAGCCAACTGACCTACGAAGCGATCACGGAGTCGCCGCTCAAACGATGGCTGTTGCTCGATGGACATCGCGTCGCGATCGCCGGCCTCCTGACGCTCGGGCTGTACGCCGCCGTCGTCGCGCTGTACGTCGCTGGCCTGTTCCCGATCGGGAACGCGGGCACCGTGACGACGCTCTACGGCTCGCTCGTCGGCGGAACGCTCCCGTTCATCACGATCGTCCTGGCGATCAACCAGCTGGTGCTCTCTCAGGAACTGGGCTGGACGCCCGAGCTGCGGAGTCGGTTCGAGGGGATGATCGAGTTCCAGCGGGACGTCGAGGATCTGACCGAGTCCGGCGTTAGCCCGTCGTCGCCGGCGGCCTTCCTGGACGTGATCGTCGCGGCGACCGCCGACCGCGCCGAGCGACTCCCGGACGCGCTCGCGTCCGACGCCGGGGACGAAAAGCGGCGGGAGATCGAGCGGTTCGTCGCGGCGCTGGAATCGGACGGCGAGACGGTCTCGGACGCGCTCGAAGACGCCGAGTTCGGCACGTTCGAGGCGCTGTCGGCCGTGCTGGGCCACCACCAGGGCAACTACTACCACGCGGCGCGGACCTTCCGCGAGGAGTGGGACGACGCCTTCGACGAGCTGACCCCGCTCGAGGAACTGATCGAGCTGTTGGGCTTTCTCGCCATCGCCAGGCAGACGTTCAAGACGCTGTACGTCCAGCACGAGCTCGCCGTCCTCTCGCGGATGCTGCTGTACGTCGGCTTCCCGACGCTGGTCGGCGGCGGGCTGCTCCTGGTCTCCTATCCGACGATCGCCGCGACCGTCTCGAGTTCGACCCTGCTGCTCGCGATCGCCGCCGGCGGCGTCGTGCTCGTGTTCCTGCCGTTCATGGTCCTGCTGAGCTACGCGCTCCGGATCGCGACGATCGCCGCACGCACGGCCGACTTCGGGCCGTTCGTCCCGCGGGCCTCGAATTGACATCGCGGCGAGACGGCCGGGAGATCGGACCCGAGGACCGGCCGATCACTCACGTCGCGGACCGGGAGTACAGCCAAGGGGACCGCCGGTGAACCGTTTCATATGCCAAACGATAGCACGTCCGCGGAGGAATCAGAGCGGGATCCGACGGACTCGTTCGACCTCGAGCGCTCCGAGCGGGTCCGCGTCGGCGTCACGCGCGGCGAGCGGAGCCTCGAACTGGGGCCGCCGCGGGACTTCCCCGACCGGGCCGACGTCGCGGTCCGACCGAAATCGGACGAAGCGGACGAAGGTGACGGTGAGAACGGCGAGGACGACGCGGCGGACAAGGGCGGGGCTCGCCTGGTCCTCAGTATCGACGCGATGGCCGGCGACCACGGCAGGGGCTACGTCGACGCGGAACTGACGCCAAGGGAGGCCCGTGCGCTCCGCGATCGGCTCGACGAGACGGTCCGCTGGATGATCGGCTCCGACGCCGAATGCGACTCCGATCGAGACGTCGGCAGCAGTGGCGGTGCCGGCCGCACCGATCGTCGAGACTAACGAGTCGACTCGAAACGGACGGTGCGGACAGCGCGACGGGCGAACCGTCGACCGCTCCGCGGCGGCTTATGTCTCCGGGCTGGGCGACTCGACGCGCGAGATGTAGCCGGCCAGATCCGAGGTCGTGACCATGCCGATGACGCCCTCGTCCTCGTCGATCACGGGGAGGTGGTGGAAGCCGTGTTCGATCATCACGTCCGCCGCGTCGCGGATGCCGTCCTGTGCCGCGGTCGTGACGACGTTCGTGGTCATGTACGTCGAGACCGGCGTCTGATCTTTCGGCTTCCGTTCGGCGACGATCCGAACGAAGTCCGTCGTCGTCAGAATCCCCTCGAGCTGGTTGTCCTCGTCGACGACGATCACCGAGCCGACCCCGTTGTCGAGCATCGTCTGCGCGGCGTCCTCGACGAGCGCGTCCGGCGCGACCGTGTGCAGCGACGTCGACATGACGCGAGCGACGAAAATATCCTCCATACGGGACAATACACGTTAAACATTATAATGGTTGTCGACCACCCCCATCGGAACCGGCCGGGTGCGCCCAGTGCGAGCGGCGCGAGCCACTAAGTGCCTGGTTTCCGAGACTCGCGGTATGGAGATCAGCCGCGCGGTCGTCGAGCGACTGACGGCCAACGGGATCGACACCGTCTTCGGCATCCCGGGCAAGCAGACGCTCCCGCTGAACGAGGCGATCGGCACGCGAGACGACGTCCGGTACGTGATGGCCCGCCACGAGACCGCCGTCACCCACCAGGCGTGGGGCTACGCGGAGACCAGCGGGCGGCCCGCCGCGACGGTCGTCGTCCCCGGTCCCGGCGATATGAACGCGATGAACGGGCTGAAGAACGCGTCCAACGACTGCACCCCGCTGATCCACATCGCCGTCGAGACCGAGCCTGAACTCCGCGGCGGCGGGGGAATCCACGAGACGCCGCCCGACACGTACGACAACGTCGTCAAAACGAACCGGCTCGTCGAGCACCCCGAGAGCACGGCGGCCGTCCTCGAGGAGGCGATCGCGGTCGCCGAGACACCGCCGAAGGGGTCCGTCCGCGTCGGAATCCCGAAGAACTTCCTGTCGATGGACGTCCCGCTTGCGACGCCGGCGGAGTACGGTCGGGGGTCGGTTTCGGGGGTCGCCGACCGCGACGTCGCGGCCGGCGCCGAGCTCCTGGCCGCCGCCGACGACCCGGTGATCGTCGCCGGTGGCGGCGTCCGCAGCGCGGACGCGAGCGACGACCTCCGCCAGGTCGCCGACCGACTCGGCGCTCCCGTCGTCGCGACCTACAAGGGGAAGGGCGTCCTCCCCGACGGCCCGGGCGGCTACGTCGCCGGAACGCTGTCGGGGAGCGCGTCCCCGGAACTGCTCGCCCTCCTCGCCGACGCCGACGCGGCGCTGGCCGTCGGCACGGACTTCGACGCGGTCGCGACCCGCGCCTGGTCGGTCGAGATTCCGGACCGACTCGTCCACGTCACGCTCGATCCCGACGACCTCGGAAACGGGTACGATCCGGCCGTCGGGATCGTGGCGGACGCCGGCGCCGCGCTCTCGGCGCTCGACGGAGCGCTCGCCGACCGCGGACTGACGGTCGGCGATGGTGGCGGAGACGGAGACACGGGTGCCATCGAGCGCGCGGGAGCGATCCGCCGGGCTACCAGCGATCGGCTCGCGGACCTGCGCACGTCGTCCCCGCCGATCACCTCGGTCAGCGCGCTCGAGGCGATCCGAGAGGCGGTGCCCGCGGACGCGATCGCGACGGCCGACGCCGGCGGCTCCCGCGTGTGGGCGCTCAACGCCTTCGACGCCGCCGGCCCGCGGTCGTACGTCAACCCGGGCTCGTGGGCGACGATGGGCTCGAGCCTGCCGTCGGCGATCGGTGCACAGCTCGCGAACCCGGACGACGACGTCGTCGTCCTGGTCGGCGACGGCGGGCTCATGATGTGCGTCCACGAGCTCCACACGGCCGTCGCCGAGGACCTGCCGCTGACCGTCGTCGTCTTCGTCAACGAGGACTACGCGCTCATCAGCGACGAGGCCGACCGGAGCTACGACCTCGACGCGGGCGAGTACGACTGGACGAACGCGCCGATCGATTTCGCGGGCCTGGCCGACAGCCTCGGGCTGCGGACGAAGCGCGCGGAGACGCCGGCCGAGATCCGATCGACTCTCGCGGACGCGGTCGACGCGGACGAAGCGGTCCTCGTCGAGGTCCCCACGGACCCGACCGAGCCCCAGGCCGGCGAGTGGATGCGCGAGTAGGGCGGCGAGTCACTCGGATCTCGGCCGCTCTCAGTACCCCAGCGAGAGCGCGTTGTTCACGAGGATCGCGCTCAGCCCGAGTGCCATGATCGCCGAGAGGGTCCCGAACGCGACCGTCCAGCCGAAGGCGTCTGCGGCCGTCCCGACCGCAACGCTGCCGGTCGCGCCGAGGATCATATAGGCGGTCCGGACGAGCCCGAAGCCGAGCCCCCGCTCGGCCGTCGACAGGACGTCGACCACCCGCGACTGCAGCGGCGCGCCCCAGGTCATCGCGACCCCGACGCAGGCGACGCCGGCGACCGCCGTCGCCAGGCCGTCGCCGGCGATCAGAACTGCGAACCCGACCAGGCCGGCCGTCATCGTGACCGCGGCGGCGGCGTCCCGCGAGTAGCGATCGGACAGCGCGCCGACCACCGGCTGGACGCCGCCGTTGACCAGAAAGTACAGCGAGAACAGCAGCCCCGCGGTCGTCCGCGAGAGGCCGTAGCCGAGCTCGAGGAACGCGGGGAGGAACGAGGCCGTCGCCTGCCAGGTGAACGCGCCCATGGCGCACAGCGCGGTCGTGTACGCGACAGTCGGGCGCGTCAGCACGCCGGCCAGGCGGTCGGCGTCGACCTGATCGCGGATCGGCTGCTCGGGACGGCGGGGCTCCGTCGGTCGAATTTGGGTGAAAAAGACGGCGACGATGGGGATCGCGACCGCCGCGCCGACGGCGACGGCGGCTCGCCAGCCGTACCGATTCCCGGCCACGGCCGCGAGCACCGGCGCGGCGAACCCGGCCAGGGGCGCGCCGGAGACGTGGACGCCGATCGCCCGGCCCGTGCGGTCGAACAGCCGGGTGAGCAGCGTCGTCGCGACGCTGTAGTGGAGGCCGGCCGCCGCGCCGAGGGTGATCGCGAACAGCAGGAAGGTGACGTACGACGGCGACAGCGCCAGCAGCGCGCTCGCGACCGCCGTGCCGCCGATTGCGGTCACGATGATCCGGCGCTCGCCGAACCGGTCGCCGAGCAGCCCGCTGGGAAACTGCGAGAGCGCGTAGGCGGCCCACATTCCCGATAGCGCCAGACCGACGACGCCGGTACTGACGCCGAACGCGTCGACGACGTCGGGGACGACCGGACTGATGACCAGGCGGGCGGTGACGGTTGCGAAAAAGGCCAGCGTACACAGCGCGAGGACCGTATCCCTGTACGACCAGTTCACTCGGGGAGCGTTGGTCGAGCGCCGGAAAGTCGGTTTCGATAGCGGAAGTAATCGGTAGCAGGAGAGACACGCGCGCAAACGGCACAGCGCCGTCGCCGCCGCCGTCGGTTACGAGTCCCAGTCGAACCGTTCGGGGTCGCGCGCCGCCAGGGCCGTCCGAACCGCGGCGACGTTCTCGTCGGCGTCGTGGACGCGAATCAGGTCGGCCCCGCGGTCGGCCGCCAGGGCGGTGGCCGCGACGGTCGGCTGGAGTCGCTCGCCGGCCTCGTGACCGACCTTAGCGAACATGGACTTGCGGGAGTGACCGAAGAGGACCGGGCAGCCCAGCGCGTGGAACTCGTCGATCCGGTCGAGGATCTCGAAGTTCTCGGCGGCGGATTTGCCGAAGCCGATGCCAGGGTCGACGATGATCTGCTCGCGGTCGAGGCCGGCCTTCTCGGCCAACAGCACGCGCTCGGAGAGCTGGTCGATCACGTCCGCGACGACGTCGTCGTAGTCGATATCGCGGTCGGGGACGACCGGCGCGTCGATGCTGTGCATCACGACCAGGCCCGCGTCGTGCTCGGCGGCGACGAAGCGCATCTCGGGGTCCTCGAGCCCGGTCACGTCGTTGATGATGTCCGCGCCGGCCGCCAGCGCGGCGTCGGCGACGGCGGCCCGGCGGGTGTCGACCGAGATCAGGGCGTCGAGGTCGGCGATCCGCTCGACCAGGGGGACGACTCGGTCGAGTTCCTCCTCGACCGGGACGGGGTCGGCGCCCGGACGGGTGGACTCCCCGCCCACGTCGATCACGTCGACGTCCGCCTCGATCAGTTCCTCGGCGCGGGTCACGGCGTCCTCCAGCGCGTCGTACCGGCCGCCGTCGTGGAAGCTGTCGGGCGTGACGTTCAGGATGCCCATCACGGCCGTCCGGTCGGTCCAGGGGTACTCGGATTCGGTCGCGTCGCCCGTCGTTCCCGCGGCCGAGCCGGAGTAGCCGAGACTCGGCTTCGCCGGCGACGGCTCGCCGTCCGTCTCGTCCCCCGATTCGTCGCCGTTCCCGGCGTCGAGTTCGAGCGTCTCCCGCAGCGCTCGGGCCACGTCGGCCAGGCCGTGGGGCCGAGCGCGGGTCTCGAGGGTCTCGACGAGCGACTCGAACTGGGCGAGCGTGCCCATCAACACGGCGTCGACGACCTCGTCGTCCCGGTCCAGTCCGGAGAGGGCGCACTCGCCGCCCAGGCGCAGCAGTTCCTCCTTGAGGACGGTCGCCTGGCGGTCCCGGAGCGCCGTCCGGACGACCCGGTGGACGGCGTCGCCGTCCAGGCGCTCGACGTCGCCGGGCGCGACGTTGGCGCCTTCGAGCGCGTCGCGGGCGTCGGCGAGGTCGCGGACGCGTTTGGGCACGTCGGTGCGGGTCCACCGCGAGCGGGCCTCCGCGACGGCGAACAGCGAGCCGGTGACGAGCACGCAGTCGTCGCCGTCGGCGTCCTCGAGCGCGGCCGCGAGGGCGTCCTGTACCGCGTCCTCGGTGCGGACCGCGCCGGCGCCGGCGTCGTCGAACGCCGCCGCGAGGACGTCGCGGTCCTCGGCGCGGTCGAGGTTCGGCTCGGCCGTCACGACGGCGTCGGGGGTCGGGAGCGCGGCGACCATCTCGCGGTGGTCCTTGTCGTGCATCGCGCCGAAGACGAGGTGCAGGTCGTCGTAGTCGTAGGTCGCGAGCGTCTCCGCGAGCCGTTCGCAGGCACCCGGGTTGTGCGCGCCGTCCAAGACGACCAGCGGCTCGGTGTCCATCACCTCGAACCGGCCTGGCCAGTGGGCGCTGCGCAGTCCCCGTTCGAGAGTCGCGTCCGAAATGTCGTCGACCTGCCGGGCGAGAACGGCGGCGATGCCGGCGTTGATCGCCTGGTGTTCCCCCAAAAGCGGGATGCGGGTCTCGAGGTCCCAGTCGTCGGCGTCGATCGAGACGGCGGCCTCGGTGTGGTTCGTCCGGCCCTCGTAGGTGACTCGAACGTCGGGGTTCGTTCCGTCGTCGGACTCGTCGGCTCCGTCGAGGTCCGTCCCGACGGTCACGACGTCGCCGGCCACGTCGCGGACCGCCTCGAGCGGTTCGCCGGTGACGGCGGTCACGAGCGGCGCGTCGTCGGGGGCGACGTGGGCCTTGTCGCGGGCGATCTCCGACTCGGTGTCGCCGAGGATGCCCGTATGTTCTAACGTGACACTGGTGACGGTACTCGCGATCGGATCGACGACGCTCGTGGCGTCGTACTTACCGCCGATGCCGACCTCGAGGACGGCGACGTCGACGTCCTCGCGGCCGAACTGCCACAGCGCCAGGCCGGTCATCGTCTCGAAAAAGGTCGGCGACTCGCCGTCGGCGGCGCGCTCCGTGATGTACTCGCGAACCCGTTCGACGTACTCGGAGACGGCCGATTGAGGAATCTTCCGGCCGTCGACGCGGACCCGTTCGCGGAGGTCCTCGAGGTGGGGCGAGGTGTAGAGGCCGACGGAGTAGCCGGCCTCCCGCAGGGTTCGCTCGAGCATTCGAGCCGTACTCCCTTTCCCGTTGGAGCCGGCGATCTGGACGAAGTCGACGTCCGCGTGTGGGTTCCCGAGGTGAGCCAGCAGCCGGGCCGTCGACGCCGTGCCCGGCTTCGGGCGGAACCGCCGCAGATCGAAGAGGAAGTCCGCCGCCTCGTGATACTCCATGTCCAACCAGAGAGCCCCGTCGTTTTAGTGTATTCTGATCCCAGCCATCCGCTCCGCTCCACCGGCCGTTGGCTCCGATTCCTCGATCGTCAGCGGTCGTCCGGCCTA
The DNA here is from genome assembly GCF_900110455.1 of Natrinema salifodinae. Lineage (NCBI taxonomy): Archaea > Methanobacteriati > Methanobacteriota > Halobacteria > Halobacteriales > Natrialbaceae > Natrinema > Natrinema salifodinae. The sequence goes on from NZ_FOIS01000003.1 coordinate 465,942, forward strand.
GCACGTTCGGAGGACAGACTGGGCCGAACGCGAACCGTTCCGGAAGGGCTCCGGCGCGGCGTCCTCGCTCTCCGAGTCGCTCGAGAAACGCTGGGCTGGTCCCCGTCCTAACAGTACCCTACTGGATACCCATCGCCTCGATCTGTTCCTGATACCGGTTGCGGATGGTGACCTCGGTGACCTGAGCGACGTCCGCGACTTCGCGTTGCGTTTTCTTTTCGTTACAGAGCAACGAGGCGGCGTAGATCGCGGCGGCGGCGTACCCCGTCGGGGACTTCCCGGACAGGAGCCCCTTCTCCGTGGTGACCTGAATGATCTCTCTGGTCTTCGCCTCGACCTCCTCGCTCAGATCGAGGTCGGAACAGAACCGCGGGACGTACTCCTGCGGATCGACCGGCTTCATGTCCAGTCCGAGGCTCTGGGAGACGTACCGGTACGTTCGACCGATCTCTTTCCGTTCGACCCGCGACACTTCGGCGACCTCTTCGAGGCTCCGCGGGATCCCCTCCTGGCGACAGGCGGCGTAGAGGCAACTCGTGGCGACGCCCTCGATCGATCGTCCGCGGATCAGGTCCTCGGAGAGCGCGCGCCGATAGATCACCGACGCAACCTCGCGGACCGAGCGCGGAATGCCGAGCGCGCTCGCCATCCGATCGATCTCGCTGAGCGCGGACTGGAGGTTCCGTTCGCCGGCGTCTTTCGTCCGGATGCGCTCTTGCCACTTCCTGAGTCGGCGCATCTGACTGCGTTTGTCGGCGGACAGCGACCGGCCGTAGGCGTCCTTGTTCTTCCAGTCGATTTGGGTCGTGAGCCCCTTGTCGTGCATCGCCTGGGTAGTCGGGGCACCGACGCGGGACTTGTTCTGTCGTTCGGAGTGGTTGAACGCGCGCCACTCCGGCCCGTGGTCGATGTTCGTTCCCTCGACGACCAGGCCGCAGTCCTCGCACACGAGTTCACCGCGGTCACCGCTCTTGACGAGCGTCTCCGTTCCGCATTCCGTGCACACCCGATCACCCTCCGATTCCTGCTCTTTCTGGGTCGATTCGGTTTCGCGCGTTCGCTGGCGGGTGAGCTTATCCATTACGTATTTCTAACGCCGCACAGGCTTAAGGGCCCTGATACCTCAGAATATTGATTATACGTAAGACGGTGAACCTAACGCACATATCGATTTCGTGCAGCGCCTGGTGGCTGAATCGATCGCCTCGATCACCTTCGATCGCAGACGGCGAATCCGCTCACGCGCTCTGCAGTCCCGGCGGTCGGAAGAACAACCCGTCGAGCAGCGCGGGGAGGGCGATGGCGACGCCGCCGAGCACGGCGGTCTCGAAGGAGAGATCGAAGAGGGTGGCGACACAAAGCGCGATCAGGAACGCCAGCGGAATCGCGCCGAGCAAGCAATCGTACCGATCGATCGTCGACACGAAGTCGGCGAGTCGGGAGCGCCAGCGATCAGCGATATCTCTCTGTACCATCGTTTCTCACCTCCAGTACGCCATTACGACGGCCGCGCACTAAAAACTGAGGGAAACGAACGTCACAAATCGATCCTCAGAACCCCTCCGGGTATTTCGTCGCGTTTCCGTGGGGCCGATCCCTGACTCACCGACACCTCGACGCGGCGACGTTCGACCGACTCACTCGGCGGGTCGCTCCGCCGCCAGGCCGTCCTCGCGACTCTCCCCCGGTTCGCGGGTGATCTCGAGGAAGGCGTCCTCCAGACTGCGGGCGTCGCCGGTCTCGACGCGAGACGTCAGCGTCTCGGGATCGCCCTCGGCGACGAGTTCGCCGTCGTGGAGGACGCCGATCCGGTCGGCGAGATCGTCGACGACGGGGAGGATGTGCGTCGAGAGGAAGATCGTCATCTCCCGATCGGCGAGGTCGGCGATGGTGTTTCGCATCGTCCGCGCGGCGCGGGGATCGAGCCCGCTGGTCGGTTCGTCGAGGAAGGCGACGGCTGGCTCGTGGAGAACGGCCTGAATGACGCCGACCTTCTGGCGCATCCCCTTCGAGTAGTCCTCGATGCGCTTGTCGGCGTCGTCGAGCAGGTCGAACCGCTGGAGTAGCGAGTCGATGCGCTCGTCGGCCTCGGCCTCGGGGACGTCCCGCAGTCCGGCGGCGTACTCGAGCTGTTCGCGGCCGGTGAGTTCGTCGTAGACCGGCGGCTCCTCGGGGAGGTAACCGATGTGCGGGGTGACCGATTCCCGGTCGTCGATCGAGCGGCCGGCGACGCGGGCCGTTCCCGAAGTCGGCGTCGTGAGCGACGTCAGCATCCGCATCGTGGTCGTCTTGCCCGCCCCGTTGGGGCCGAGAAAGCCGTAGACCGTCCCTCGCTCGACGGCCATCGTCACCTCCGAGACGGCGGTCGTCTCGCCGTAGCGTTTCGTCAGACCGTCAGTCTCGATAGCGGGGGCGTCGGCAGGGCACATACGATTCCTTCTCGTCGAATATAATTAAAGGTGCGTCATCTCTTGCAGCAGGTTACCCCGGTTTGCAATCCCGCCCGTCACCGGGCGAATCGGGCCGATCGACCGAATTAGGGGGAGTGACAGAAATGCAAAGGGTTTACTGCCAGCGCGATGCGGTTCCGACCATGCGTTTCGCCCTCCCCCGTTCGTCACGACCCGCGCGAGGTGATCGCTGATGGCGGTCGCGTCGGCGACCGTCGCGACGCTGGAACTTCGCCGGACGATTCGAGCGGTCGCCGGTAACCGAACGAGACTGCTCATGATGGTGGCCGTCGCCCTGTTCGCGCTCGGGCCGATCACGGCCGTCGGCGTGCTCCTCCTCCCGACGCTCGGCGAGGAGGTCGCCGCCGGAGCGATCAGTGCGGACGCCGCCGCGACGGTCACCGAGTACGTCACCGGCGGCGTCGCGGTCGTGTGGCTGTTCCTCGTCTTCATGGTCGTCACGCGGACGATCACGACCGTCGCGGACGTCGACGAACCGGCCTTCCTGCTGCTGTCGACGTCGACCCGGAACGCCGTCGTCGGCGTCGTCGCCGCCGAGGCCGCGCTCTTCGCGATCTTTCTGCTCCCGGTCACGGTCGTGCTCGCCGTCGCGTTCGCGTCCGGTGCGGGCACGGCGCTCCCGGTGCTCGTCGCCCCGCTGCTGGTCGTCCTCCTGCTCGTGACCGCCGTCCCCGTCGGCTTCCTCGTCGGCGTCTGGGCCCGCCATCTGCTCACCGTCTACGAACCGATCGCCCGGTACCGAACGCTGCTGTTCGCCGCGTTCTGGATCGCCTACTTCGGCGCGATCACGACCGGCGGGTTCGATACGGTCATGAGCGCGCTGTTCACCCAACTGCAGGCCAGTCCGCTCGGCTGGCCGGGTCACCTGCTCGCACTCGGCATCCCCGGCTTCAAGCCGTCGACGACCGGTATCGCGGGCGCGCTCGCCGGTTCGGCGCTCGTCGCGGGGGGCGCGCTGGCCGCGGCCGTTCCGTCCGCGCAGCGCCACTGGTTCGCCGACCCGGCCCGAACAGGGGACGACGAAATCGCCGACGAGACGTTCTCTGACCGGCTCGCCGGCCTCCTCTCCGGGACGGGAACGGTCTCCCGGCCGGTCCGCACGGTGACGGTGACCGCGATCCGCCGGACGAAGCGCGCGCCGATCCGCCTGGCCTACGTCGGCTACCCGCTGCTCGGAGCGCTCGGCTTTATCCAGCAGGTCGTCGAGATGGGGACGATCCCGCCGTTTCTGTCCGCCCTGCTCTGTCTGTACGTTGCCTGGGCGGCCGGCGCGCTGTTCACGCTCAACCCGCTGGGCGACCTCGGGCCGGCGCTGCCCGCCGTCGTAACCTCGACGCTCACCGGTCGCCAGGCGATCCGCGGGCGCGTTCTCGCCGGCGCGCTCGTCGGCGTCCCGCTCGCGCTCGTCGTCTCGTCGCTCGTCGGCGTCGTCAGCCCGCTCTCGCTCGAGCGGACTCCCGTCCTGATCGCCGCCACCGCCGTCGGCGCGGTCGCGGCGCCGGCCCTGGCGACCGGCATCGGCTCGGCGTTCCCGCGCTTCGGCAGCGTCAACGTCACCAACAACCGCGAGGCGGTGATGCCGAGCAAGACGGCCTTCGTCGTCTACACGCTCGCGATCGCGCTCCCCGCAATCGCCGCCACCGTCCTCTATCTCGACGCGCCGGACGCGATCGCCGGAATCGTCGCGGCCGTCTCCGCGGGGACGCCAGGCCCCGAAGTGACGGTCCCCGTCCGCGGGATCACCGTCGCGGCCTGGACGGTTCTCGTGGCCGGCCTGATCGCCCCGCTGGTCTCCTACCGGTACGCGGTCGAGCGGTTCGACTGGTACGCATTGGAGTGAAGAGCGCGGGTCCGCGCTGACGGCGGCGGGGCTACCGCTCCCCCGGCGCGACCCACTCTCCGTCGACGTAGCGCTCGACCGATAGCGGCTCCACACCGGAGACGACCGCTGAAGGCGATGCGAGGTCGGTCGCCGTCGCGTTCGTCTCGTTCCCGTCGTCCGCGTCGGCGGCCCCGACTCGGCGTTCGAGGATCGTCCCGCCGTCGCCGACCGCGACGTCGTACGTCGACCCGCTCGCGACGCCGTGCAGTTTCGTTTCGACCGACGTTTCGTATCGGCGCCACTGGCCCGCGGACTGTCGTTCGTACAGCGTCCCGCCGTCGCCGGCCGCGAGGCCGTCGTCCCCGTCGCGGTCGATCGCGCGGACGGCCCGGCGATCGCCGTCGACGACGTGGGGCGTCCAGCGGAACCCGTCGTAGCGGTAGACGATCCCGGAGCCGGCGGCGACGTTCACGTCCCGATCCCCCTGACTCGCGATATCGAAAAACGCGCCGCCTGCGAAGTCGATGCCGATCTGCTCCCAGGTCTCTCCGCCGTCGGCCGTCGCCGCGACGAACTGGCTCGTGCTGCAAACGTGCCCCGCTTCCCGAGCGTGATAGTCGATGCCAGGAATCGTCGATCCGCCGCCGGGCTCGGTCACCTCCGCGTACCGGATCGCGCCGTCGTCCTGTCGGACGCCGACGAGGAGTTCGCCGGAGCCGTTGACGAAGTAGAGGCGCTCGTTCTCGCCCGCGGCCCCGCGCACGGCGCAGTCCTCCCAGGTGCTCGTCTTCCCCTGCGGCGCGGAGTAGTTCGTCAACGTCTGGCTCTCGACGTCGTACTCGCCGATGACGCCGCTCCCGCCGACGAACCAGACCGCCCGCCCGTCGTCGGTGGCGTCGATCCCGGTCAGGCGGCGGCTCCGGGCCTGCGGGCCGTAGGCGACGACGGTCTGCCAGCCGTCGTCCCGCCTGGCGAGGACGTTGCCGTCGGCGCCGACCGCGAACGGCCCCGCGGCGGTATCGACGGCGTCGGCGAGCGCTTTCCCGGTCGGAGACTCGGCTTGCTCCCACTCGTCGTCGTCCGATTGGACGGCCGCCGCCGAACCGACGGCGAGGACGCTGCCGGCCGCGGATGCTGTCGCGAGTCGAAGGACGTCGCGTCGTGTGTGGTCGGACATCGCGACCCGGAGTACCGGCTGGACGAACAAAAGGAGGGACGGTATTATAGCCGACTATACCGTCTCTACCGCCGATATACTCGATCTCACGTCGGTCGATTGCTTCGGGGGTCGGGGCCGTCGGCCTGGTCCGCGCTCGTCCACTCGTCACCGTTCCTGTACTCCGTCGGTTCTCTCTCCGAATCACGCTTCGAGAACGTGAGGAAAGGTTATAGCCGATGGAATGGTAGCGGGTCGTGATCCTCACAATGAGTGGTGTTATCAATCGACGGACGTTACTTCGGAGTATCGGTGCGGGAAGTGTTACGCTTACGTTCGCGGGGCTCGCGAGCGCGGACGGCGAGACGAGATATCTCGTCCGAACCGGAGACGAGGGCGCGGAACGACGGCTCCGCCGGCGCGAATTCGCCGTCGAACACCGGCTCGCCGACGGTGCGGTGCTCGTCGTGACCGGACCGGACGACGCGGTCGACGAACTCGAGGGAATCGCCGGCGTCTCGAGCGCTGCGCCGGACTTCGCGTTCGAACTCGAGGCGCCGGAACTGTCGGAGCCTGCCCGCGTCGACCCGGATAGCGGGAACGGAAACGCGAACGAGAACAGCAACGGACCAGGCGATTCGAACGGGTCCGGTTCCGAAACCGAGGACGGAGCGGACGACGAGCCGGCGCTGTTCGACGGCCAGTGGGACAAACGCGTCACGGAAGCGCGGTCGGCCCACGAGCGGGCGACCGGCGAGGGACGCCGGCTCGCGATCGTCGACACCGGCGTCGATCACACCCATCAGGACCTGGGCAACGTAAACGAGGACGAGAGCGTGACGATATTCGACGGAGAGGTGACTCCTCACACCGGTGACGTCCACTACCACGGGACCCACGTCGCCGGCATCGCGGCGGCGACCGGCGCGGTCGGCGTCCTCGGTACGGCCCCGGACGCGGAGATCGTCTCGGTCCGGGTGTTCGCCGTCGAGGACGGCGACCTCGTGGCCTACTTCGGTGACATCCTCCTCGCGATGGCGTACGCCGCGGCCGTCGACGCCGATGCGGCGAACGCGAGCATCGGCACGGCACCGATCCCGCCGCAGGGCAACGCCGAGCAGTACCGCCGCATCATGGAACCGGTCGTACAGAGCGTTACGGCGGCGGGGACGCTGCTCGTCGGCAGCGCCGGCAACGACGACGCAAACCTCCAGCAGGGCGGCCGCTTCACCCTGCCGAACAGCCTAGCCGGCGTGACGAGCGTCAGCGCGACCGGGCCGAACGACGAGCGGACGTTTTACTCGAACTACGGCACCAACGAAATCGACGTCGGCGCGCCAGGCGGCGGCTACGAGACGGCGGCGAAAACCGGAAGCGAGGACGAGAACGAAGTCGAGCGGCCGTACCCGACGAATCTCGTGCTTTCGACGGTCCCCGGCGACGGGTACGACTGGCTGGCCGGGACGTCGATGGCGGCCCCGCAGGTCACCGGAACCGCGGCGCTCGTCCGCGAACGCCGGCCGGACGCGCCGGCGAACCGAGTGGAGCGAGCTATCGCGGCCGGGGCCGACCTGGTCGACGGCGGCGGCGATCCCGATCTGGGCGCCGGTCGGCTCAACGCGAACGACGCGCTGGACGGGGTGTGAGAAAGTAAGGACGTGAAATAGCGATAGAATATCGGCCGGAGCGATCGGTGCGGCCGGCGCAACCGGAAGCGAGCGGGGCTTACTCCGCGTCGCCCCACTCGGCCTGCTCACGCGGCCGGTCGGTCACGGCTGCAACCTCGAGTTCGCCCTCGAAGCTCTCGAGGGCCTCGAGGTAGGCTTCGGCGCTTGCTTCGGTCGAGAGGTACGGGATCTCCTCCTCGACGGCCATCTCCAGGGAGTCGCGGTCGCGGCTGACGACGAAGTCGATCTTCCCCTCGCGGATGGCCTGCGGGACGTCGTCGAAGGTCTCGACGTCGAAGTGGTCGCCGAAGCCGTCGATATCGAGGTCGACGACGGCGGTGCCCTCGCCGACGGCGTTGCCGGCGGCCTGCTGGGCCTTCCAGTAGGCGGTGCCGAAGTCGCTGGCCGTCCCCATCACTTCGCCCGTGGACTTCATCTCGGGGCCGAGACGCGGGTCCGAACCCGGCAGGCGGTCGAACGGCAGGACGACCTCCTTGATCGAGGTGTGATCGGGGATCTGCTCCTCGGCCTCGAGACTGGTCAGGGTCTCGCCGGCCATGACCTGCGCGGCGAGCTTGGCGATCGGGACGCCGGTCGCCTTCGAGACGAACGGGACGGTCCGCGAGGAGCGCGGGTTGGCTTCCAGAACGTACACTTCACCGTCGCGGACGGCAAGCTGGACGTTCAGCAGCCCCTTCGTCTTCAGCGCCTCGGCGATGTCCTCGGTGACCTCGCGGACGCGCTCTACGGTGTCCTCGGCGAGCGAGCGCGGCGGGATCATGCAGGCGGAGTCGCCGGAGTGGATGCCCGCGCTCTCGACGTGTTCCATGATGCCGCCGATGAGCACGTCGCGGCCGTCGGCGACAGCGTCGACGTCGAGTTCGACCGCGTCCTCGAGGAAGTCGTCCACCAGGATCGGTTTATCCGGACTCACGCGGACGGCCTCCTCAATGTAGGTCTCCAGTTCCTCGTCGTCGTAGACGACGTCCATCGCGCGACCGCCGAGCACGTAGGACGGGCGCACGAGGACGGGGTAGCCGATGTCGTGGGCCAGCTGCAGGGCCTCCTCCTTCGAGACGGCCGTACCCCCGTCGGGCTGGGAGATACCCAGTTCGTCCATGAGGGCGTTGAAGCGGTCGCGGTCCTCGGCCAAGTCCATCGCCTCGACGGAGGTGCCCATGATCTCGCAGTCGAGTCCGCGGCGCTCGAGTTCGTCCTCGAGCGGTTCGCCGATGTTGACGGAGGTCTGGCCGCCGAACTGGACCATCACGCCGTCGGCCCCGGTGGCTTCCGCCACGTCCGCGACCTCCTCGGCCGTGATCGGCTCGAAGAACAGCCCGTCGGAAGTGTCGTAGTCGGTCGAGACCGTCTCGGGGTTGTTGTTGACGACGTGAGCGTCGATCCCGAGTTCGCGCAGCGCGCGGACCGCGTGGACCGAACAGTAGTCGAACTCGACGCCCTGGCCGATGCGGATCGGACCGCCGCCGACGACGATCACACTCTCGACGTCGGGGTCGACCTCGAGCTCGCCCGCGGCGGCCTGGCCCTCGTAGGGGCCGGTTTCGAACTCGTTCTGGCGCGCGGAGTAGTAGTACGGCGTCTCGGCCTCGAACTCGCCGGCGCAGGTGTCGACCTGCTTGTAGGTGCGGCCGGGCACCTCCTGCTCGACGGTGTCGACGTCCGCGCCCGCGGTCGCGGCGATCGTCGCGTTGGTGTGGCCGGCGATGGCGGCCTCCGTGAAGTCGCCCTCCTGTGCAGCGCGGGTCGACTCGGCGATGCGCTGGTAGCGCTCGGTGTACCACTCGAAGATGCCTGTCAGCTCGACGACCTCGTCGACGGTATAGCCGCGCTCGAAGGCCTCGAACATCGCGTACGGACGGTCCGGCGACGGGCGCTCTAAGTACCGCTCCTCGAGTTCCTCGTCGCTGACCTCGTTCCAGACGACGTCGGGCTCGTACTCCGAGGAGCGAAGCGCCTTGAGCAGCGACTCCTCGAAGCTGCGGCCGATAGCCATCGCCTCGCCGGTCGACTTCATCGCCGTCGTCAGCTCGAAGTCGACGTCGTCGAACTTGTCCTTGGGCCAGCGCGGGACCTTCGTAACCACATAGTCGATCGCGGGCTCGAACGCCGCGGTCGTCTCGCCGGTGATCTCGTTTTCGATCTCGTGGAGGCGCTTGCCGAGCGCGACCTTCGCGGTCACGCGGGCGATCGGATAGCCCGTCGCCTTCGAGGCGAGCGCGGAGGAGCGGGAGACCCGCGGATTGACCTCGACGACGCGGTACTCGCCGCCAGGCGTGCCGTCGTCGCGCCAGGCGAACTGAATGTTACAGCCGCCCTGGATGCCGAGTTCGCGGATGACATCAAGCGCCGCGGTGCGCATCTCCTGGTGGCCCTCGTCAGGGACGATCTGGGAGGGCGTGACGACCGTCGACTCCCCGGTGTGGATGCCCATGGGGTCGATGTTCTCCATGTTGCAGATGATGATACAGGAGTCGTCGGCGTCGCGCATGACCTCGTACTCGTACTCGACCCAGCCGGCGATGGACTCGGTGATGAGGACCTCGCTGTTCCGGGAGAGGCGCAGCCCCTTACGGACGCGCTCGAGGAGTTCGTCCATCTCCTCGACGACGCCCGATCCGCTCCCGCCCAGCGTGTAGGTGGTACGGGCGATGACCGGGAGGCCGCCGACCTCCTCGACGGCCGCCGCGACGCGCTCGCGCAGGTCGTCCTCGGTCAGTTCGGTGACCGACTCGTCCTCCTCGAGCGAGATCGTGGTCGATCCGGGGACCGGTTGGTCGATCTTCTCCATGCGCTGGCGGAAGAGGTCGCGGTCCTCCGTCGCGTAGATCGTGTCCAGCGGCGTCCCCATGATGTCGACGTCGTACTCATCGAGGACGCCCTCCTCGGCGAGTTCGGCGGTGACGTTCAGTCCCGTCTGGCCGCCCAGGCCGGCGATGACCCCGTCGGGGTTCTCCGCCCGGATGATCTCGGCGATGGCGTCGGTCGTGATCGGCTCGATGTAGACCTCGTCGGCCATCTCCGGATCGGTCATGATCGTCGCAGGGTTCGAGTTCACGAGGACGACTCGGGCGCCTTCCTCCTGCAGCGCCCGGCAGGCCTGGGCGCCGGAGTAGTCGAATTCGGCGGCCTGGCCGATCTGGATCGGGCCGCTCCCGATCAGCAGGATCGTGCGTCCGTCCCCCGTCTCGCCGTCTGCGGCGGTGTCCGTACTCATTTGTCTTGTCGGATCGGAGTTCGCACATCGTAATAAGCCCCACGATACAATACGATTCTCGAAACGGTTTTTCGAATTTCGAACCCGATCGCGAATCCCGACGGTTCGGCGGCGATCTCGACGGTGTCGTTACCGATCGTGGACCGCGGGTGAGAATACCATTCGCTAGCGTCGCTCGGTCGCTCTCATGGGTGAAACGGCCACATTCCTTATGGTACCACTCACCGACTGTTGAAAGAGATCCGATGCCTGCGCCCGGTCCTTCTCGATTACGACGATCTCTTCGCATCGTCGTCCTCGATCCCGATCCCGACGATCGCCACCGGACCGCCGACGCGCTCGAATCGACGGCCGACGCGATCGCGGTCGATCCCGTCGCGACGCCGACTGCCCTCCGCGACGCGCTCGCGGAGACGGCTGCGCTTTCGGGCGAGCGCACGTGTGTCGTCACCGAACGCCGACTCGGGGAGACGGACGCGCTGTCGCTGATCGACTGCGTCCGGACGGCCGACGGCGATGCCGACGCCACCACCGGCGGCGCGACCACGGACGTCCCGTTCGTCCTCTACACCGCCGACGGCGACGAACTGCTCGCGAGCGACGCCGTCGCCGCCGGCTTCGACGGGTACGTGCCGAAGGGCCGGGACGATTCGATCGATCGCCTGGTCGACCAGGTCCGTCGGGCCGTTGCCGGGATGGAGACGGGATCAGACCCGGGGAACGGCCCGAAGCGGGATCCGGAGCTAGAGCCGGGGGCAGCGCTGACATCGCGACGCCACGACGGCTCGCCGGAAAACCGGTCTCCATCGGACCGTCCATCCCGACCCGAGTCCGATCGGTTCCGCGCGCTATTCGAGAACGCTCCCGACGCGGTCGCGATCATAGCCCGCGATGACGAGGACCGGATCGTTGACGTCAATCCGGCCTTCGAGAAGCGGTTCGGCTACGATCGCTCGGCGCTCTCGGGAACCGACCTCGAGGAGTGGCTCGTCCCCGAGGACGCCGCGGCGATCGATGTCTACGACGAAGTTGGTCTCGATGATACCGTCACGACGGTCGTCGAACGCCTGACGGCCGACGGGCCGACGGAGTTTCTCCTGCGCGCCTTCGCGATCGACGCCGGCGACGAGATCCGCGAGTACGCGATCTACACGGATATCACCGAGCAGCGACGCCACGAACGCGATCTCAAGCGGTATCGCACGCTCGTCGAGACGGTCGGCGACTCGATGTGCGTGATCGATCCGACGGGCCGGATCGCGATGGCCAATACCGCGATGGCGGCGGCGCTCGGCGAACCCCGCGAGGCACTCGTCGGCGCGCGAGTCACCGAGTACATCCCCGAGTCGGATTTCGAACGGGGGAAGACCGTCATCCACCGGGCACTGCGGGCCGACGATCCGTCGGGCCGGACCATCGAGTTCACCGTCGAACCAGCCCACGGCGAGCCCTACACCGCCGAAGGGAACGTCGCACCGCTACTGGATGCCGACGGCTCGATCGACGGGAGCGTCTGCGTGCTCCGCGACATCAGCGATCGGAAGGCGCGCGAGCAACGCATCCGGCGGCTTCACGAGGGCACCAGGCGACTGATGGCCGCAGAGCGAACCGACGCGGTCGCCCGCGTCGCCAGCGAGGTCGCCCGCGACGCGCTCAATCTCGCGATCAACGCGGTGCACCTGTACGACGCGGACGCCGACGCGCTTGTGCCCGTCGCGGCGACCGACCGCACCGAGGACCTGTTCGGCGAGGTCCCCGCGATCGAACGCGGCGGCGGCCTCGCCTGGGACGCCTACGAGGCCGGCGAACCCATCGCCCGCGGGGACGTGCGCCGCGATCCGAACGTGCAGAACCCGGATACGCTGATCCGCAGCGAGGCCCACCTCCCGATCGGCGACGAGGGGATATTTATCGCCAGTTCGACCGAACTGAACGACTTCGACGAGGAGGCCCTCGCGCTCGCGAAGATCCTCGTTGCGAATCTCGAAGCCGCGCTCGAACGCGCCCGCCGCGAGGACGAACTCGCCGCCCGCACCGCCGAACTCGAGCGACAAAACGACCGTCTCGACGCCTTCGCCGGCACAGTTTCCCACGACCTCCGGAATCCGCTCACGCTCGCGGCGGGCCACCTCGAGAACCTCGAAACCCACGTCGACGCGGAGGGCGAGCGCTACCGCGAGGAGATCGGCTGGGCGCTCGACCGCATGGACACCCTCATCGAGAACGTCCTCGCGCTCGCGCGCAGCGGCCAGCGCCTGACGACCACCGAGGCGGTCGCCCTCGACGACGTGATCGACCGGGCCCGCCGGACCGTCGACCCAGATCTCGACGTCGTTCTGGACGGGTCGCTGCCGACGGTCGAGGGCGACCCGGATCGCCTGCTCGTCCTCTTCGAGAACGTCTTCCGCAACGCCCGCGAGCACGTCGGCGACGACGTGACGATCACGATCGCGGCTACCGACGACGGGTTTGCGATCGCCGACGACGGCCCCGGCGTCGACCCGAACGAGCGGGAGGCCATTCTCGAATCGGGCTACAGTACCAACCCGGAGGGGACCGGCTTCGGCCTGGCGATCGTCTCGGAGGTCGTCGAGGCCCACGGCTGGTCGATCGCTGTCGGCGAGAGCGAAGCTGGCGGACTGCGATTCGATATCTCGCTTGCGGCGTGAGGGCCGAGGCACGATCGGATACCGCTGACCTGTCACAGAAACAGCTATTTACTCCGGCGACAACGTAGCGGCCGATGCCCGCCACCAGGCGCGCGCTGCTCAGGACCGCGGGGACCCTCCTTCCGGCGGTCGGACTCGCCGGCTGCACGTTCACGTCGGGCCCCGATACCCGCTCCGCGGAGTACCTCCAACTGAAAGCCGTCACGGTGTCGTGGCGCCGCGACGGTCGATCGTACGAAGATCAACTTTTCAAACTCCTGTCCGACGGCGAGAGCGAGATACGGGGCGACGTCGCGAGCGAGTATGCGGAGTTGACCTCACCTCCGACCGAGATCACTGTCTCCGAGGATGTCCACGACGAACTAGAGCGAGCGTTCGAGACCGTTCGGTACGGCGTCGGCTTCTGTGGCGACGAGTTCGGGACGGGCGACGGACACGGCTGCCTGAACACCGGTATCTCACGGGCCGATTTCAACCGCGTACAGTTCGGCGACCGCGCCGAGGTGACGGTCGTCGATAACGCCTTTCGGATCGAATCCGTCGAGGAGGGCGATCGAGCGGCCGTTCGCGAGTGGGGAACCGACGTCCGAGAATACGACTGGACCGAGCGTCACTCGGGACGCGGCCGAGACGTGAGTTTAGCGGACTAGATCGCCTGGTCGTGTTCGCTCTCGAACTCGCGCTGTCGGCGGTACTGCTCGACGAACTCGCCGACGTCGAACTCGAGCATCTGTGACTCGAACTCGGTCACGGCGGTGTCGTCCTCGGCGTGACTGATCGCGTGTTCCATGAGTTCGACGACCAGTTCGACGACGATCTCGTGGAGCCGCCGGGAGTCGAAGTCGGTGACCCACAGCATCGCGTAGCCGACGGCGCCGTCGCCGCTGGCGTCGTAGACGACGACCTGGTCGGGGAACTCCTCCAGAACGACGCCCATGAGGTGGGGCGTGCCGAACTCGCCGAACTCGTCGTCGGTGTCGATCGTCTCCTGGAGGATGGCGACGAGCGACTCGGGGAAAAAGCGCGATGGCGGGTGGACGTCGGTCACGACGGCGTGGACGTCCCCGCAGGAACAGGCGTACTCGCGCATCCCCAGGTCGATCTCGTGGGGGTCGACGGTCTCCCCGCAGGGAAGCTCGAGCTCGTCGCCGCCGCCGGAACCCGGAACGCGGGGTGCTGCCATTGCTCGGTCTTCGGACGGCGCGGGCATAAGGGCGACGACTCGGCGGAAACCGCGGGTCGCTTACGGCCAGTCGTCGCGAACCGCCTGCTCGTCCTCGTCTTCGTCGTCGGCAGTGGTCGCGAGGATCCAGTCGGCCGCGTCAGCGGCGTCTTCGACGGCGAGGTACTCCCAGCCGACCTCGTCGGCCAGCTGCTCGTCTTCCTCGTCGGCGCCGATGTAGACGTAGCGTCCGGTGTCGAACTGGTCTTTCACGCCTTCGAGACTCTCCGCTTTGCCCCGCGGGCCGGAGAAGAAGTCCTGTCGGATGCGGTTCTTCCGCGTGAAGTTCGTCACGACGTAGGTCGGCTTCTCGGAGACGACGCCGATGTACTCGGTCCAGCCTCTGGCGTCCTCGAACACGCGCTCGGGCGAGGCGAGTTCTTTCAGCGCCTCGAGTTCGAAGGCCAGAGTCATGTCGCTGTCGCCGTTCATGCGTCATCGAAGGCGTGCACGCGGGAAAACGACTTCGATACTCCCGACGCGCCGGGAACAGAGAGACGGCACACTGACTCAGACGCGTTCGACGCGGTAGTAATCCGTGAAAACGACGACCGTCCCGTCCTCGAGTTCGGGGTCGTCGAGACCGGCGATCGGCGCTCTGGAATCGATCGCTTCGTAGAACCGCTGCAGAGTGTCGTCGCTCAGTTCGTCGATATGACGGACCGTATCGGCCGCGTGAACGTCGTCGTCGACCTCGCGGACGCGGAGCAGTCGGGAAGCAGTGTCACTCTTAGACATGGTATGCTAGGGCACACGACCCACACCGACTTAATATTCGTGTACCGAGAATCGTTTACCGGCCCCTGTACGAGACGATCGTCCAGTAAATATCGACGAAAGCCGACGGATCGGTTTCTCACCCGCCAGCTCTCACGTTCGTCGAATCAGATCGACGTCCCAGAAACCAGCAATACTGGCCGCACCGCAGTCCGATCCGCGGCCGCCTGCCGGACGAGCGCCCCGTCGAGTCCGTCCGATACGCGAACGGCGCGATAACAGGCGACGGGACCGGCGCAGTTACCGAGTGAAGTAGCGGTCGTAGATCGCGTCCGCGGTGCGAAGCGCCAGCGCCTGGCCGGTATGGGTCGGGTTCTGTCCGCCCAGAGCGTTCGGAATCGCGCTGTGGTCGCCGACGAACAGCCGGTCGACGTCGTAGGCCTCGCCGCCCTCGTCGATGACCTTCCCCATCGACATCGTGCTGTGGATGTGGATGAGATACGGCGGCATGTTCGTCCGGTGGACGGAGTCGGCGCCGGCGGCGCGCAAGAGTTCGGCGCCCGTCCGGGCGAGCGTCTCGCGTTTCGCGTAGTCGGCCTCGCTAGGCTGCCACTCGACCTTCGCGAGCTTGCCGTTCTCGTCTTCGTCGTCGGCTAGGCGCACGCCGTTGCGCTGAAGCGGCTCATCGTCGATGCTCAGTAGGAGCGTGACCGTCCGCCGGTAGTCAGCCATCTTGTCTTTCAACTCCGCGCCGACGAGCTGACCGTGGGTGTCCCAGGGTTCGCCCTCGGTATCGTTGTCCGCGGCCAGGCCGGCCGCGCTCGTGCCGAGCAGCGTCCCGTGCAGCGCCGGCGTGTTGCCGACGACGCCGATGATTCCCTCGTCGAGTTCGACGCGGCCGCCCCACGGCTGTCCGACGTGGGGGTCGACCGTCCGCTCGCCGATCAGGTCCTCGAGCGCGTCGGGGTCGAAGACGCCGTGGACGGCGTCGAACCAGTGGTGGGTCAGCCCCTTGCCGACCCAGCCGTTGTCCGGTAGGCCCGAGTTGAGCCAGAGCCGCGGCGTCTGCAGCGAGCCGGCGGCCATGACGACGACGTGGGCGTCCATGCTGCCGGTCTGGCCGGACCAGGTGTCCCGGAAGTCGACGCCCGTCGCGGCGCCGTTTTCGGTCCGGACGTTGGTCACGAAGGTGTTGGGTCGGATCGTCACGTTTCCGGTGTCTAAGGCCTCCGGGACCCAACTCACGTTACTGGACTTCCGGGCCTTCTCGCGGACGGGTGCGCCCTTCGGCGTCGACGCCCCCCGGTAGCTGTCGTTGGCCAGAGTGTCGCCCTCGACCTCGGGATAGGTGAACGGGCCGTCGTAGTCCTCGTCTTCGAGCGCCTCGTCGGGCTGCGAGATGAGACTCGGCGTCGGCCGGTAGCTCGGCAGGTCGTCGCCGGTGACGTTGAGCCCGTCGTTCAGTTCGAGGCCGAGCCGTTCGGCGCCCGCGTACAGCACCGCTTCCTTCGTGGCCGTCGCGCCGGGTCCGAAGTCGAACTTCGCCTCGATGAGCCGGTAGTACGGCACCAGGTCGCCGTAGTCGATCGGCCAGGCGTCGCTGTCGTTGACTGACGGCACCGTCGTCCGCGGATGGTTCGCGTAGTAGTGGAGCGTCGTCCCGCCGACGCCGCTAACCTGGTTGACCGTGAGTTCGCCGCCGGTCTCGTGGTCCCACGAGCCCTGCGTGCGGTCGGCGGGACCGAAGCGGAGTTTCCCGGCCGTCGAGTTGTTCATGTCCTCCTCGAGGCCGTTGAACTGCCGGTCGAGGAGGTCGCCGCTGAGATCGTCCGGGTCGGAACTCTCGGTCGCGCCGGGATCCTCGTGAGGCCGCGGCCACTTCTCGTTGCCGTGCCACGGACCCGCTTCGATGAGCTGTACGTCCAGTCCGTACGCGCCGAGCTGCCACGCGAGCGCGGGGCCGTCGCCGCCTGCACCGATTACGATAACGTCGGAGTTCGTCGTCATTGGTTGTCCTCCCAGTCGTTTTCGTCGAACGATTCGATCGGATAGCCGCGGAATCCGGCGTAGCCGTCGGCCGGTCCGGGGTAGCCCGTCTGCCGATGGCCCTGGACCGTTCCCGCGGCGCGGTCAAGTTCGCGGTCGGCCATCGCTGCGGTTCCGTTTTCGTACCCCGACCACTCGGAGTAGTAGCCGTACGCGGTCAGGCTCAAGATCGATCCCGAGAGCTTCTTCGCCAGAATCGGCTCGGGCAGGATCTCGTCGGCGATCGTCGCCAGCGCGTCAGACGAGTCGACCGCGAACAGCAGACACTGAACCCGGTCGATCGGCGCGAGGAACGTGAAAAAGCCGCCACCGGTGAATTCCTCGCGCGGGCGGACGGCGTTCCGGTTCCCCTCGCCGAGCACGAAGACGAGCGCGTACAGGTCCAGCACCGTCGCGTGCAGCGTCGCCAGCGGCAACTCCGACTGCTTGACCGTCGTCTCCTCGATCGTCCCGTCGCGCGAAGCCGTCTCGACGGTCAGGACCGCGTCTCCGTTCCCGGCGACGTGCAACTCGAGTCCCGCTAGCGACCCGAAAACGTCGGAGCGAGACAGTCCCAGATCCGACTCGGCCGAGAAGTCGAGTTCCCGTTCGAGCCCCGCGACCAGGCGTCCGAGGCCGTTCTCGTCGGCCGGCAAGTCGACGCGGACTGACTCTCGTGCAACTCGGCCGGCGTTCTTCCCGTTTCCGCGGTTCTTCCCGGGCGCACCGTCGCGCTGGTGGGACAGCCCCGTCCCGTGTTCGACGTTCCAGACGAGATACTCCTCGAGATCGACGTCGACCGCACCGGGTTCCTGAACGCCGTCGCGATCCGGCGTGCGCGGCACGATCGCGTCGACGATCGACCGATAGGTCTGTCGCGTGTGGCCGTCGACCTCGATCTCGACGTCGGCGCCCGTCGCCGCCAGGCCGGGCAGCGAGAGCCCGGCGATCCCGGCCGCGCCGGCCGCCCCCGCCATCAGCGAGCGCCGCGAGACCGCGAGGAACTCGCTCGAGCCGTCGGCCGACCGTTCGATCTCGTGATTCGATACCTCTCGTTCGAATAGTTCGTTTTCTGTCATCTACTGCAGCCGCTTCCGTTCGCATTTCCCGCATGCTATACCCCCGTCCCAAATTTTGTCACTCTTCTCCGCTGGTCGTCCCCACCCCGTTCGGCGTTGCTACTTCACGTTTCGAACGGGGTAGTATAACGTTTATTGCCGTAATCGTCGGCTGTTCAAGTAATCGTTTCAGTATCGGGTTTTACGCGACGCCTCGTTCAGGTACCGCTTTACCTATTCGAACCTATTACAGTCGTCGTATCGTACTGGTCGTCTCAGTAAGGAGAATTGTCCGGGCATCATTGCTACGTCCGATGGGACGAGTGTACGAGAGGGACCCGCCTGGCTGGTCGGGCACCGAGCGAAGATACCGAGTCGAGCGACGCTACTCCGGGCCGATTTCGGAGAGCGCGAGTCGCTACGTGAGTCGGATTCGCGAAGAGGGAGCTACGATCGGTCGCTGCAAGAATGACGCGTGAACGCCAACCGGGCTGGGAACGCCGTCTGCCGCATCCGCGGTCCGACGGTCTGCCGTCCGTTACTGGGACTGTTCCTGTGTCGGTGCGAGGTTGTCGAGGTCGACCTGCTGCTCGAGGAGGACCTCCTTCTGGTCGGCGACTTCGCGCTGTTCGCGCATGAGCTGTTTGAACTTGCTCTGGGGCGAGAGGTCGCCGATGAGGACCCCGCCGACGATCTTGCCGTCCTTGAAGGCGATGCGGCGCCACTCGGTGTCGCTGTACTTCCGCTCGGCGTGGTCGTCGCCCAGCGTCGGGTGACCGAACGAGAGGAACGGGAAGTCGAAGTGCGTAATGGAGTACGAGGAGACCCACTCGAACTCCTCGGCTTCGTCGTCGGCGGCCATGTTGACCGCGGCGACGCGGCCCTGTTCCTTGGCCGAGCCCCACGACCCGTTCTGGGCCTGTTCGCCGAGCAAGACGTCGTAGAAGCGGGTGATGTCGCCCGCGGCGTAGATGTCGTCGACGTTGGTCTGCATGTACTCGTCGACGATGATGCCGTTGTCCTGTTCGATGCCGGCGCCGCGGAGGTATTCGGTGTTGAAGGTCAGCCCGATAGCTACGCCGGCGAAGTCACACTCGAAGCGCTCGCCGTTGGGGTCGACGGCGGCGGTGACGCGGCCGTCGTCGTCGACCTCGAAGCGGTCGACACCGCTGTCGAAGACCGGTTCGACGCCGACCTCGCGCATGCCCTCGTGCATGATCTCGGCGCCGTCAGCCGAGAGCGCGTAGCGCCACCAGCGGTCGCCGCGCATCAGGTAGTCGGCCTCGATGCCCTGCGCGCCGCAGACGGCCGCGAAGTCGATGCCGAGCAGCCCGGCGCCGACGATGACGCCCTCGTCGGCGTTTTCGGCGTGCTCGCGGATCCCGCGAGCGTCCTGGAACGTCCAGAAGTGGTGGATACCGTCCGCGTCGCTGTTCTCGACGGGGAGCTGGGTCGGCGTCCCGCCGGTGGCGACGAGCAGTTTGTCGTAGGGGATGTCTTCGCCCCCGTGAGTGTGGATGAGCTTCTCGTCGACGTCGACGCGCGTGATGTGGGTGTTGAGCGAGAGGTCGATATCACGTTCGTCGTACCAATCTTCGTCGTGAATGGAGATCGGGGCTTCGGGGAGCTTGCCCTTGGCGTGTTCCTTAATGAGAATCCGGTTATACAGCGGCTCCCCCTCATCGGTAATGACGGTAATCTTCGCCTCCGGGTCTTCCTCCCGGAGGGTCTCGGCGGCCGAACTGCCCGAGATCCCGTCACCGATGATGACGTACTGAGTCATATCCGGAACGTTCGTAATGCGGGTTAAAGTGGGTTGCTATCTCGTCTATTTTGCCACGGTCGCTGGTAAGACACGACAATCGTCAACTCCACTCCGGATATGTTCAGGGAACCGTCTCCGAGAGCGTCGGTTTCGGTACGGTTCTCGAGAGAGCAAGGTTTGCTGCCATCTCCGACGAGCGGTCCGGACAGCGTGACCTATCGTTCACCGCGAACGACCCGACGTAGGCGTCCGAACCGTTCTTTACGGTCTGCTCCCAACACGGAGACATGAAGCTCCGGCAGAACGCGAAGCACTTCGCCTATCAGAAGGCACTCGAAACCCCCGGCGTCCGCTCGGTCGCCAAGTCGGGGCTCGTCAAACTCCACACCAAGATCTTCACCGGCAAGGCCGATCCCGACCGGGCCGACGAGCGGAAAGCCCACCTCGACGCCCTCTTCGACGCCACGACCGACGCCTACCTGCGCGCGCTCAAGGAGGGCTACTCCGAGGCCGAGGCCCGCGAAATCACCCACATCCAGGCGAACTTCGACTTCTACAACCACGGCTGGACCGAGATGATGGAGATCCCGACCGACGAACTCGAGGCCCACTACGATCGCTATCGGGAGTTCTTCGATCGCTGGGACGTCACGATCGACGACCCGCTCGGCCAGTTCGCGCCCCCGGAGGGACTCCCCGAGGCCCCCTCGACGCCCGAGAAACTCGACGATCCCGATCATCCTCACGCCGAGGGCGGCTTCGCCGACGACGTCTACGTCGAGACCGACGAGGGCGAACTCGTCGTCGGCGGCCAGGACGAACCCGACGACGTCGATGCCTCGGAGGCAGTCGGCGTCGACGACGATGGCCACTGAGCACGGGGCCAGGCAACGACTTCGTCGAGCGCGAGACCGGCCGCGGAATCGAATCGGCTCACGAGACCGCGTGTCTGCGTGACTGACCTGCGGCCCCGCCGATCTCGTCCCGAGTTCCACCGCCTCGCTACGTTTCGAGACGGACGTCTCCGTCGCTCGCTCGGGACGGTGTCCTGCTATCGAATCGACCGATCACCGCAATCGACAGTAACGGGCTCGTAACAATGGTTGTCTTCGACGTTTCTCGCCGCGAATGCAGCGACGAAGCTACCTCGCCCTGGCGTCCTCGCTCTGCCTGGCCGGCTGTACCGGCGCAGCACCGATCGGTTCGTCGTCGGATTCCGACCCGAAATCGGACGCGGAGTCGAACTCGCCGTCGAAACCCGACCCGAACGAGCCGACGACGGACGCGTCGACGCGCGCGGGAATGGTCGACGACTTCGAAACCCTCGACACGTGGGAACCGTTCGGCGCGACGCTGTCGGCGGACCCGAATCGCTCGGCCGTCGGCACGCAGAGCGCGCGCCTCGAGATTCCGGCGGACCAGCGAACCGGCGGGATCGTGACCGCGTTCTCGGAGCCCCAGGACCTGACCGACGTCGTCCCCGGCCTGGCCGTCGCGACGGATCGGCTCAACACGCCCTGGCTTCGCCTGGTCGACGACCACGGGAACGAGATCAACTATCGCCGCGGAATCAAGGGCGGGCTCCCGCTCGTCCGGTACAACTTCGGGGTCGACGACGTCGACGCGGGGTTCGATCCCGCGGCCGTCCGCAAAGTACGGGTGTTAGCCTGGGCGGGCGACGAACCGTTGACGCTCTGGCTCGACGATTTCCACCTCGTGCCGCGGCCCGACACCGGGAAGGTGATGATCCAGTTCGACGACGCCCACGTCACCGATTATACGGAGGCGCTTCCGATCCTCGAAGAGTACGGCTATCCGGCGGTGACGTTCATCAATCCCGGGCGGCTCGAGGCCCAGCGGGACGGCGTCGAGGATCCCGGGGGGTTCCCTCGGATTACGATCGACCAGGCCCACGAACTCCACGACGCCGGCTGGGTCGTCGCCAACCACTGCTACTCTCATCCCCACCTCTCAGAACTCGACAGGGCGGCGCAGGAAGAGGAGATCAGTGCGGGTAAGGCCTGGCTCGAGGCAGAAGGCTTCGATGAGGGGGCTCGCTACTTCGCCTACCCCCACGGCGACTACGACGAGCGGACGCTCGAACTGGTCGCGGAGTACCACGACATCGGCTTCGCCGGCGGTCGTCCGGTTCAGGGATACGCCGTGAATCGGCGCCAGACGTCTCGGATCGGCGAACCGAGCGCCGAGCGGGCCCGGACGGCAATCGAGCGCACCGCCTCGATGCGCGGGATCACCTCGCTGTTCTTCCATCGCCTCGAGGGCGACCTGCTCGCCGACTTCGAGGCGACGGTCGAGGCGATCCGCGAGTACGAGGCCGCCGGCGAGATCGACGTGATCCTCCCGGCGGACCTCGAGCCCGACCTCATGTTCTGAGTCCGCCGACGAGACCAGCGGTACCGCTTCCCAAGCGGATAAGTACGCGGGGGGCACGGATTCGAACACCGACCGTTATGGGCCTGAACGCGAACGACCGTTCGATCGCCGGGTTCACCATGGCGGGCCACGCGCTCGTCCACTGGTTCGAAACCTCGATTCCGATCTTCCTCGTCGTCTGGCTAAGCGAGTTCGACGTCGGCGTCGCCCTGTTCGGCATCGTCGTCGCGCTCGGCTACGCGCCTTTCGGCCTGGGCGCGCTCCCCGGCGGCATCCTCGCCGATCGCTACGGCACCAGGCCGATCGTCCTGGCGTGTCTCGGCGGAATGAGCCTCGCCTTCCTCGTCCTCGCCGTCGCGAACTCGATTTACGCCATCGCCGTCGGGCTGATCTGCTGGGGGATCGCCGCCAGCGTCTACCACCCCGCCGGTCTGGCGCTCATCAGTACCGGCGTCGAGGAGCGGGGCACCGTCTTCGCCTGGCACGGGATCGCGGGCAACGCCGGCATCGCGCTGGGCCCGTTCGTCGCCGCGACGCTGCTGATCTTCCTCGACTGGTCGCTCGTCGCGGCGCTGCTGGCCGTTCCCGGGGTCATCGCCGTGCTCTACGGCCTGAGCGCGGAGTTCGATCCGACCGCCGCGGTCGAGGACGGCGCGGACGCCGGCCCCGACGAGGCACTGTCGCCGTCCGAACTGGTCGGCGACTCGCGGACGCTGTTCGCGAGCGCCTTCGCCGTCGTCTTCGTCCTCGTCACGTTCGAGGGGCTCTACTACCGGGGGACGCTGACCTACCTCCCCGAGATCCTCCACGGGTTGCCGGCGATGGACAGCCTGGCGCTGCCCGCGAGCCTCGAGGGGATCGAGCCCGCCGATTACATCTACGTCGGCTTGCTGGTCGTCGGGATGGCGGGCCAGTATGCCGGCGGGAAGCTGACGGACCGCGTCCCGCCGGCCCGCGGTCTCATCGCCATCTTCGCCGTCCTCGCGGTCCTCGCGCTCGCATTCGTCCCGGCGACGGCGGCGGGCGTCGGCCTCGGACCGCTCGTCGCGCTCTGTGGCCTCCTTGGCTTCTTCCTCTTCGCCATCCAGCCGTTCTACCAGAACGCAGTCGCGATCTACACGCCGCCGGACGCCCGCGGGCTCTCCTACGGCTACACCTACCTCGGCGAGTTCGGCCTCGGCTCGGCGAGCATCGCCGTCGGCGGCTACGTGCTGGGCGACCTCTCTCAGACGGCGTTTTTCGCCCTGATCGCCGGGTTCGCGGTCGTCGGCGGGCTGCTCGCGGGCGTGTTGCTCACCGGCAGCGGCCGCTTTGCGGACGCGGAAGCGACCGCCGAGACGAACGCGGACGATTGACGGAAGAGCGGTCGCTTGCGGGCCGCCCGTCGCACGGCGCCGGCCGCCTGGCGGGCAGTCTCGATTCGGCGGCCCAGCGGTCCCCGCGCCGGCCGCCTGGCGGGCAGTCTCGATTCGGCGGCCCAGCGGTCCCCGCGCCGGCCGCCTGGCGGGCAGTCTCGATTCGGCGGCCCAGCGGTCCCCGCGCCGGCCGCCTGGCGATCCGGTTGGCGGATCGGATCGCTTCTGATTGTTTCTGATCGATTCGGAGCCGCTACGAAGGAGATCCGCGTACCTGAGCGATCTCGAATCGAAGCAACTGCTACTGCCGAGGCGGCCCCAATTATCAGTCCCGATAACCGCAACTCACACTTTATGTAGGGCCACGGCCACGCGAGTGATATCCATGGGCATTCGACGACTGGTGCCGGCGGTCATCAGAGGCAGGTACGCGGTCAAGTTCGGGATCGCGTTGCTGATCCTCGGACTGACCGTTGGCACGATCGGCCTCGTGGCGACCGCAACGGTCACCGACGAAGTCGAGCAACTGGTTCAGGACGACCACAACACGGCCGTCCAACAGGAAGCACAGAGCCTGCAGATGTGGCACGAACAAAACCAGCGGACGGCGAACCTGATCGCGACCTCCGACGTCGTCGAGAGCGACGACACGGACGCGATCGAGGATAGCCTCGGCGACTGGCGGTTGGAACACCGCACGGAGGTGTTCGAAATCTCGTACGTCGACACGAGCGATGACGCGGTTCTCGCCAGCACCGCCGCCAGGTTCCGCGACGAGTCGACCGATGTCTTCGTCGGCGTTCCCGACGACGCCTACGAGTCGCTCGATTCTAGCCCGACGTGGGTCTCCAAGCCGTACATCGCCGAGGATCACAACGGCGAGGAGACGCCCGTCGTGACCTACGTCGTCGCGCCGCCGGCCCACGACGATCGGGCGATCGTCTACACCGTCGATCTGGTCTCGTACATGCAGCGGGTCCACGTCAACGACCACGTGACCATGATGGCCCTCGACGGGGACGACGACGTGATGGCCGACAGCGAGCACCTCGGCGACGCGTACGGCACGTTCGGCCTCGAGTACGGGAACGCGTCGCTTCCGGCGACCGCGCGCGAGTCGGGCGCTCATACGGGGATCACGGAGGAGTCGCCGTCCGGTGCGCTCGCCGCCGACGTATACGGGTTCGACACCGAAGAGTACGTAGTCAGCGCCGCCCCCGTCGAGGGGACCGACTGGGTCGTCGTCTACCACGAACCGACCGAGCAGGCCTACGGGTTTGTCTCCGCCGTCAGCGACTGGGGGCTCGCGGCCACGGGCTTCAGCGTCGTCATCATCGGACTGATCGGCGCCGTACTGGGTCGCAACACCGCCCGGTCGATCGACCGACTGACAGAGAAGGTCGAGCAGATAGAGGAGGGTAACCTCAACGTCGACCTCGAGACCGAGCGGATCGACAACATCGGCCGGCTCTACGACGGCTTCGACTCGATGCGCGACGCTCTCCGCGAACATATCAAGGAGACCGAAGCCGCACGCGAAGAGGCCGAGCGCGAACGCGAGCGTATTCAGGCGATCAACGACCAGCTCGAGACGACGGCCGACGACTACAGCGACGTGATGGAGGCCGCCGCCGAGGGCAACCTGACCGCCCGCATGGAGGCCGACACCGAGAACGAGGCGATGGCCGACATCGCCGAGGACTTCAACGAGATGCTCGAGGAGATCGAGCGGACCGTCGCCGAACTCAACCGGTTCGCGACCGACGTCGCGACCGCCTCCGAGCAGGTCACCGCCTCCAGCGAGGAAGTCCGATCGGCCTCCCAGCAGGTCACGGAATCCATCCAGGAAATTTCCGACGGCGCCGATCGCCAGAACGAGTCGCTCCAGTCGGTCAATCAGGAGATGAGCGCGCTGTCGACGACGACCGAGGAGATCGCCGCTTCCTCGAACGAGGTCGCCGACATTGCCGAACGGACCGTCGACACCGGCCAGCAGGGCCAGGAAGCCGCCCAGGCGGCGATCACCGCCATGGACGAGATCGAAGACGAGGCCGGCGACGCGGTCGACGAAATACGCCGACTCGAGGAGGAGGTCCAGCAGATCGACGAACTGATCAACACGATCTCGGAGATCGCCCGCCAGACCAACATGCTGGCGCTGAACGCCAACATCGAGGCCTCCCGCTCCGCGGACGGGAACAGCGACGACGAAGGGTTCTCCGTCGTCGCGAAGGAGGTCAAGGCCCTCTCCGAGGACGTCGCCGAGGCCGCCGACGAGGCCGAAGACCGGCTCGAGGCGATCCGAAACCGGACCGAAGCGTCCGCCGCCGAGGTCGCGGACACGAGCAGCGACATCGAAACCGCCAGCGACCAAGTCCAGAACGCCGTCGAAGCCCTCGAAGAGATCGCCACCCTCGCCCAGGAGACCAACGTCGGCGTCCAGGAGATCTCCGCGGCGACCGAAGAGCAGGCGGCCTCCACCCAGGAGGTCGTCGCGATGGTCGACGACGCGGCGACGATCTCCGAGGAGACGACCTCCGAGGCCGAGAACGTCGCCGCCGCGGCCGAAGAGCAGACGACCGCGCTGACCGAGGTCACGAAGTCCGCCTCGAACCTCTCCGAGCAGGCCGCACAGCTGTCCGAGGCGCTCGACCGGTTCGACACTGGTCTCGAGCGCGCGGACCTCGACCTCGAATCGACCTTCGACGTCGACGCGGACCTCGTCGCGACCGAGTCGGCGTACGAGGTCGACGACGCCGAATCCGACGACCAGGCGGCCGACCGGAGCATCACGTTCGACGAAGCCGACGACGGCGGCGCGGAAGCCGGCGACGAAGGCGAGACGAACGAATCGGTCGTCGACGCGGTCGACGCCGACTCTACCGCTGCCGCCGAAGCGACGGCCGAAGTCGAATCGGCGGAGCCGGCAGCGCCCGTCGAATCCGACGAGTCCGAACCGGGCGAGACTGATACACCGGCCGCTGCCGATCGGCACGACGACGCCGACGAACTCGATGCAGGAGAGATTCTCGGCATCGACGGCCAGGCGACCGACGAGGGCGAGACGGGCAGTCCCGATGCGGCCGAGTCCGCGGATCCGCTGGCCGAGGCGTTGGACGACGCGACCGCGCAGCCGCTCGATCGGACCGAAGGCAGTGACGGCGACGCCGACCAGGCGACGGCCGACGCCGGCGATACTGCAGACGGGGACGAATCGTCAGACGAGACCGAAGCCGAGCCTGAGCCTGCGGACGGAGCCGACGAGAGCGACGGCGACGAGAGCGACGGCGACGAGAGCGACGACGTGTTCACGTTCGGCCAGACCGCCGACGACGAGTGATCGGCTAGCCGGTCGCGACCGCCGGCGTTCGATCGAGTTGCTCTGCTTCCGTTCCCCTGTTTTTCTCCTGCTCCTCTCGTGATCGATCGCCGTCGCCGGATTGGAGACGCGCTGTCGGTATCGTCACCGACCGCGGTCGGCGTCGTTCGCTACCTTTTTGCCTGCACTCTCGGAAAGCATGGGCATGCTCACCGTGCGGGCACCTGCGACGAGCGCGAACCTCGGGAGTGGCTTCGACGTCTTCGGCGTCGCTCTCGGGACGCCCGCCGACGTGGTCCGTGTCGAACGGGCGCCGGAGACGACGATCATGGTCACCGGCGCCGGCAGCGAGTACATTCCGGAGGACCCCGAGAAGAACACCGTCGGTGCGGTCGCGGAGGCGCTCGACGCCCCGGCCCGCATTCGGATCGACAAGGGCGTCCGGCCCTCCTCCGGACTGGGCTCGTCGGCCGCGAGCGCGGCCGCTGCGGCGGTCGCCTTGAACGCCCTCTACGATCGCGGCCGCTCGCGAAAAGAGCTCGTCCCCGTCGCCGCCGAGGGCGAAGCGCTCGTCTCCGGCGAGGCCCACGCGGACAACGTCGCCCCCGCGCTGCTCGGGGGCTTTACCGTCGTCACCGACGACGGCGTCACGCAGGTCGACGCCTCCGTGCCCGTCGTCGCCTGCCTCCCCGACCTCTCCGTCTCCACGCGGGACGCGCGCGGCGTCGTCCCCGACTCGGCGCCCATGGACGAGATCGTCACCACCGTCGGCAACGCCGCCACGCTCACCGTCGGAATGACTCGCGACGATCCCGACCTCGTCGGCCAGGGAATGGACGACGGCATCGTCACGCCCGAACGGACCGAACTCATCGAGGGCTACGACCGGGTCCGCCAGGCGGCCCTCGACGCGGGCGCGACCGGCGTGACGGTCAGCGGTGCCGGCCCAGGGGTGCTCGCGGTCTGTCACCGACGCGACCAGCGGCCGATCGCGGGTGCGATGGTCGACGCCTTCGACGCGGTCGGAATCGAGAGCCGCGCTTACCAGACGACCGTCGGCGAGGGCGCGCGGCTCTATCGCGAGTAGGTCCCGATGGGTGCCCGAGTGGACGGTATCCTTGCGGGCGTGGCGCTGCTCGCGTTCGTTTTCGCGTTCTTCGTGACCGATGCGCCCCTCTCGACACCCCTCCTCGTCCTCGGCGGTACGGGAACGATCGCATTCGAACTCGCTGCGAGTCGTCACAGCCGGGCCGTTCGTCGCGTCTGGGAGCGTCCCGTCGTCCAACTGACGGCGCTCGCCGGCGCCGTCGCGATCGCCGGCGGCGGCGCGGTCGTCGCGCCCGTACTCGTCCTCTCGGCGGGAATCGGCGCGCTGGTGACGTATCTGCTCTTTCTCTCGGTCGTCGTCGCGATCCGGTCGTGAGTCGGTCGCCGATTGGTTCCGCGTGAGAACCGGCCGACTGACCGCGGACGGTAACGACCGTCTACCGAACGGTATGCCGTGTCTTCCGGGCGTGAAGCCGATTGGTAACTATCCGTGACAGTCAGGAATCGGTTCCCGTATGCGGGGGGAGTCGAACGAATCGCGAGCCGAGGAAGCGAAGCGGGACGCGTCGACAACCGTCGGCCACGACCGAGCCGACGGATCGACGACGGGGAGGAATCGACGGCGGGGCCAGGCGAACGTTCTCGGAGTCGTCCTCCTCGTCGGGATGGTCGTCACCGGGAGCGTCGCGCTCCTGCTCGTCGGCGCCGCCGGACTCGACGCGTACGAAGCGAGCGCCGAGGTCGATCAGGCCGAACGGTCGCTGCTCGAGTTCACGCACGCGACCCACACCGCGACCGCGGACGGCGGTGAGCGGGTCCCCGTCTCGACCGGGGCCTTCGAGCGGGGAACCGTCGAGACGAGCGCGGACGCCGGTCGACTGCGGATCGTCCACGAGACCGATTCGGGGACCGAAGAGTTGTACGACGAATCGCTCGGCACGGTCCGATACACCGCTGACGGCGATACGGAACTGGCGTACCAGGGCGGCGGACTCTGGCGGACCGACGGAGCCGGGACCGCGGCCGTCTCTCCGCCGCCCATCGAGTATCGGGACGGGACGCTGACGGTCCCCGTCGTCCGAGTAACCGAGGGACAGCATCACGGAACTGGCGCCTCCCTCGACGGCGCGGTTCGCCAGGCCGGCCCGCCGACGCACATCGATCTCCAGCGGGACGGACGATCCGGGGCGCCCGCGACCGGCACCGTTCGGCTCGAAATCGAGAGCGAGTACTGTGACGGCTGGGAGCGGGAGGTCGAGGCGTCGGTTCCGGGGCGCGTCACTGAGCGGTGTACGGACGGCCACCCGGGGCGCGTGCAGTTCGAGTTCGGCGTGCCGCCGCGGATTGGCGTCGTCGAGAGCGCCATCATCGCCCACGAGATCGAGTTCGGCAGCGAGGCGAACCGGACGCTGATCGAGGGCGACGTGCGAACCGGCGCCGTGGACGAGGATCGAGTCAACGGGACCGTGTTCGACGCGGGATACGACGCGCCGTCGGTCGACGCGGCCATCTCCGGAATGGTCGACCGGTGCACGGACGACGACTTCGGCGACCTGCCCGAGAAGGTCGACGAACCGGGGCGCTATTGCGTCGATTCGATCGACGGGGGGCACACCGTCGACACCAGCGCGGGCGATATCGAGGTCGTCGTCCGCGATTCGATCGGCGATCCGACCTACAAGGACGAGCTGCGCGTCGAGGGCTCGAACACCCTGACACTCTACGTCGACGGCGATCTTAAGGCGGGCGGGAATGCGGTGATCGGAAACGAATCCGATCCCGGCCGGACACGGCTACTCCTCTCGGCGAACTCGACCGTCGCGACCGGAACCGGTACCCCGGCGCTCGCGGGGCTGCTCTACGCTCCGGACTCGACGGTGACCCTTCAGGGGGACCCGACGGTCGACGGGAGCGTCGTCGGCGAGCGGATCGTCGTTCCGAACAACAACCCCGGCGTGATCGAGTACGACGACCGGATCGCCGCCGTCGACTTTGTTCCCGGATCCGACCGCCACCTCCGCGACCTCGATGCGACCGCGTACGACCTCGCGATCGAAGAATGAGCAGCTGTTGCGGTCGGCGCCGACATCGTGTCGACCGATTCCGATCGGACCCGACCGCACCGTTCGAGAGCCGACCGTTATCGATCGGCGGCGACGGTCCGCCAGCGCCTGGCGTATATCCGCGGCGGCGCGTCGACCGCCACCTGGCGGACGTTCGTGGGCACGGTCGACACCCTCGCGGAGACGCCGGCCGGGAGCGGCCCGGTCGGCACCGACGAGACCGCGGTCGGGTTCTTCGAGACCGGCCGCCGACCGGCGTAGCCGGTGGCTCGCCCGGACGACGCGTACAGCGACTCGAATTTCGCGTGGCCCTCGATGACCCCTCTGCGAGCCGCTTCTGCGCCCTCTTTCGCCTGCTGCTGGAACGCCACGTTCGTCGCCTCTCCTTTCACTTCGTCGACGACCTGCTTGATCTCGGTCGCCGCCTCGGAGTCGCCGGACGAGTTGAGAGCATCGGCGCCGACGACGTCCTCGAGTTCCGCTTTGAGCTGTCGTGCCTCCCTCTGGAAATCGATGAGATCGACGGTGTTCCAGAGCTCTCGGAGGACGATCGCGTTCCGAATCGACTTGAAATCGAGAACCCGGTCTGGGTCGCGTTCGGCGATCGCGTCCGGGAGGCCGTCCGGATTGACGAGGTCCGGAAGCGCCGACGAATCGACGACGGCCGGCAGGTTCTCGAGGTCGACCGTCCCAAGGAGATCGTCGACCTCCGCGACGACGTCCCAGAGTTCGGCCGCCGTCGCCGCCACCCGTTCGTCGTCCGCGTCGACGGCGACGTCCCGGAGCAGTCGCTCGGTGCCCGTCGTGATCCGGTCGGCCAGGCGCGAGAAGTCGATTGCAGACGAAGATGAGGTGGAAGTCATGCGGGTCATAGGCCGTCAGCGGAGAAAACGGAGCCGCTTGCCGTCGCGGAGGCGTGGTGGAAACGAAAATCGAGTCCGAGTTCGGGTCCGCCGTTCCGTCGGCGGTGAGAGCGATGCGCGTGTAGTGAGTGTGCGAGTGGGAGCGACCGTGCGCGTTAGACGCCCCGCCCCTGCATCTGCTCTTCCTCGGGCAGGTCGACGTTCGCGTCGCCTTTCATGCCCTTCCCGAGGTTCTTCGAGATTTCGGCGAGGTCCTCGGGTTCGTCCCAGTTGTTCGTCGCCTCGACGATCGCCTCGGCCATCGCGGGCGGGTTCTCCGCGCCGAAGATGCCGCTGCCGACGAAGATGCCGTCACACTCGTGGTGCATCATGAGTGCAGCGTCGGCCGGTGTCGCGATGCCGCCTGCCGCGAAGTTGACGACCGGAAGCCGGCCCAGTTCGGCGGTCTCGTGGACGAGTTCCGCAGGGGCCTCGATCTCGCGGGCGAAGGCCTCACGCTCCTCGTGGCTCATGCCCTCGAGCTTCCGGATCGCACCCTTGATCGTGCGCTGGTGGTGGACCGCCTGGTTGACGTCGCCTGTTCCCGCTTCGCCCTTGGTTCGGATCATCGCCGCGCCCTCGTCGATCCGGCGCAGCGCCTCGCCGAGGTTGCGCGCGCCGCAGACGAACGGCGCCGTGAAGTCGCGCTTGTCAATGTGGTAGGCGTCGTCGGCGGGCGTGAGGACCTCGGACTCGTCGATCATGTCGACGCCGACGGCTTCGAGGATCTGGGCCTCCTTCGTATGGCCGATCCGGGCCTTCCCCATGACGGGGATCGAGACGGCGTCGACGATCTCTTCGACGTCGGCGGGGTCGGCCATCCGAGCGACGCCGCCGCGCTTGCGGATGTCGGCGGGAACGGCTTCCAGGGCCATGACGGCGACCGCGCCGGCCTCCTCGGCGATGCGGGCCTGCTCGGGGTCGACGACGTCCATGATGACACCGCCCTTCTGCATCCGTGCGAACCCGCGCTTAACGAGATCGGTCCCGCGTCGCAGTTCCTCGAGATCGGTTTCCTCGGTCATACTACGCGGTTTGGAGTCACCGCACTTACGCGTGTCCTTTGGGGAACGGAACCGTTCGGCGGGCGAAGACGTTCGGTCTACCCGTCCGATTTCGACCGTCGTCCGCGTCATCCTCCGCCATCACCCTCCGCCGTCACTCGTCATCGCCAATCGGTTCGCCGGCGAACAGCCGCGCCCGCACGCTCGAACCGTACAGCCGCCCGAGCGGCCGTCGCCACAGGCCGAGCTCGTCCGCCAGGCCCGACGGCACGTCGAGCCGGGTTCCGGTCGCCGAGCCGACGCCGATCGCGACGTCGCCCGCGATACGGGCCTTCGCCCGCAGGAGGTCGCCGTCCTTCGTCGTGTAACTCCACAGCGTCCAGTCTCGCGGCTTCGGCCCGAACCGCGGGTGAGCGATCTCGAGACGGACCGGCTCGCGAGCGCCGTCGCCGGCGACGGCGACGCGGACGCCACCCGGGCCGTCGGTCACCGTCACGTCCGCCACCTCCTTCGGAAAGCCCCAGAGCTCCCGACCGAGCGCGACGGACGGCTCGGTCGTCACCGGCAGCCAGTGGACGTAGCCGCCGACCTCGCCGCCCGCGAGTTGCGCGCCGGGCAGGTCCGTCCGACTCCCGCGGACGGCCGGCACGATGACAGCGAACTCGTCGTAGGGGTCGAGTCCCGTCTCCGCAGCCCCGTCTGCCCCGTCTCCCGCTTGCTCTACCTCGCGGCCCACTCGGTGATACCGAATCCCGACGAGCGCGACGCAGCCGACGCCAGGCGCGATCGCGAGCGGCGAGAGGCCGTCCGGGAGGATCGCCGCGAGTCGATCGCGGCGCGCGGGGAGGGTGACGCCACCCATCGCGAACGAGAGGTCCAGCGGGAGTTCGACGACGTGGCCGGTCGAGAGCCGTCGCCGCGTCCGTTCGTCGACCGTGGTCATGGGCGGCCCTACGGCCGGGACGGCCGTAGTGGTACTGGTGGGGTGCAGCGACCCGCATTTCGATCCGCTGGAGCTACCGGGACCGCTACTGTTTTGCGGGTGCCGTCCGTCGCGCCGGACGATGACCGCGTCGACCCAGCTGGCGGAGTCCGCGCCGGCCGACCGCGACCGCGAGTCGCTGCCGACCTCCCTCGCACCCGTCCCGAAGACGCTCGAAGATCTCGGGCTGCGGTTCGCCTGGCTCGTCGTGGCGATCAACCTCGCGGGGACGGCCTTTGGCTTCTGGTACTACTCAGCGCAGTTCGCCGAGACCCCCGCCGCGATGTGGCCCTGGGTCCCCGACAGCCCGCTCGCGACGCTGTTTATCGCGCTGGCGATCGGCTGCTGGAAACTGGGCCGCGAGCAGCCGTGGCTCACCGCCTTGGCCTTCTTCGGGAATATCGTGCTCGGCCTCTGGACGCCGTTCACGCTGCTCGTCTTCGCCGATTCCTACGCGTACCTCCATCCGCTGATGTACCACTTCCTCTTCTGGAGTCACCTCGCGATGGTCGTTCAGGCGCTGGTCCTCTACCGGATCTCCGACTTCCCGGTGTGGGCCGTCGTCGTCGCCGCCGCCTGGTACTGGAGCAACCTGATCGTCGACTACTTCGTGCCGATCGCCGGCGAGCCCCACCACACCATTATTCCGGTCTCACGGGACACGCCCATGTTCCTCGGGGCCGACGCGCTGGGCGTGATCGCCGCGGGCGAAGTAACGTTCGTCTTCCTGGCGCTGTTGCTCGCGCTCGCGATCCGGGTCGAAAAGTGCAACGCAGCGTCGAATCGGTCAACGGCCCGACTCGATCGGAGCTAGTTCCGAACGAAAGAACGGGAAGAGCTTATCCGAGGATGACGACCGCCGACTCGGTCTCCAGCATCTCGCCCTCGCCGGAGTAGGTCCGCTCGTACTCGACCTCGAACAGGTCGTCCTCGAGTTCCTCGTCGGCGACGCGGAGCACGTCGGCCTCGTCGTCGATCTCGTAGTCGCCGCTCTCGATGCCGCTGTCGATCTCGCCGACCTTCGAGCCGAACTTCGGCCCGAGCGTCGAGTAGTCGAGGTCGATCGAGGCGACCTCGGTCGAGATCTCCGGGGGCTCCTCGAGCACGGTGAGCTCCTGGACGTGCATCACGTTCTGGATCGCGTCCTCGAAGCCCGCGATCGGACCGAAGACCGAGACCGACTCGAGGTCGGCGTTCAGCGGTAGCTGGTTCTCGCTCTTGTAGCGGCGCAGCGCGGAGATGACCTCCATGGCCGTCTCACCGGCCTCGAGGTCGGCCTCGTGACCCTGCGGGGCCGGCCAGTCGCGGGTGTGGATGCTGGTGGCGTCGAGCTCCTCGTCGCCGTCGGCGTAAACGGCCTGCCAGATTTCCTCGGTCGCGTGGGGCAGGAACGGCGCCCACAGTTCGAGGAAGGTTCGATGGGCCGTCCGCAGCGCGTACTGCGTCGAGGGCTCGTCCTCGCGCTGTTTGGCGATCTCGAGGTAGTCGTCGCAGAAGGTGTTCCAGAAGAACGTCCGCAGGCGGTCGCGGGCCTTCGCGAACTCGTACGCCTCGAGGTGGGCCGTGAGGTCCTCGATCGCGTCGTCGAGTTCGGCCAGCAGCCACCGGTCGATCGCGTCGAGATCGGCGGGCTCGTCGGGCTCGCGCGGCGCGAGCGTGTCGACGAGCTTCGAGGCGTTCCAGAGCTTGCGCAGGAGCTTCTCGCCCGCGGTCAGGTCTTTCTCCTGGTACGGGAAGTCGTCGCCGACGGCGGCGCTGGCGGCCCAGAACCGGACGGCATCGACGGGGTACTCCGCGAGCACCTCGTCGGGGGCGACGACGTTGCCCCGCGATTTGGACATCTTCTCGCGGTTCTCGTCTAACACGTGGCCGTTGATCATCGTCGCGTCGAACGGCACCTCGCCGGTGTGCTCGTAGCACTTGACGATGGTGTGGAACAGCCAGAACGAGATGATGTCGTGGCCCTGGGGCCGGAGGTCGAAGGGATAGAGTTCGGGGTTGTCCATCGCGAACTCCTCGGCCTCCGCGTCCCAATCCCAGCCGGCGTTGATCAGGGGAGTCAGCGAGGAGGTCGCCCAGGTGTCGAAGACGTCCTCCTCGGCGACGAACTCGTCGTGGCCGCACTCGGGACAGCTATCGACGGGGGGCTCGTCCGAGAGCGGATCGACCGGTAGGTTCTCGCGATCGGCCATGATCTCGTGATCGCAGTCCGCACAGTACCAGACCGGGAACGGGATCCCCGAGTCGCGCTGGCGGGAGATGAGCCAGTCCCACTCCAGACCCTCGATCCAGTGCTTGTACCGGGTGAACATCTTCTCGGGGTACCAGTCCATCTCCCGGCCGGCCTCGAGGTACTCCTCTTTGTGGTCGAGGATCTCGACGTACCACTGCTTGGAGACGCGGAATTCGACAGGCGTGTCACACCGCTCGTGGACCTGCACCGCGTGGGAGATCTCCCAGCGGTCGCGCAGGTAGCCCTCGTCGTCCAAGTCCTCGACGATGGCCTCGCGGGCCTCCTCGGTGGACATGCCCTCGTAGTCGCCCGCCAGGTCGGTCATCGTCGCGGACTCGTCGATCGCCACCCGCAGCGGCAGGTCGTGGGCCTGGTACCACTCGATGTCGTTCTGGTCGCCGAAGGTACAGCACATCACGACGCCGCTGCCCTTCTCCATGTCGACGCGCTCGTCCGCGATGATCGGCACTTCCTGCTCGAAGATCGGGACGCGGGCGGTCTCGCCGACCAGGTCTTGATTCTCGTCGTCGTCGGGGTGGACGAAGACAGAGACGCAGGCCGGGATGAGTTCCGGGCGCGTCGTGGAGATGACGAACTCCTCGCGCGGGGCGTCCTCGCCGACGACCTCGAAGGCGATGTCGTTGAAGTGCGAGCCGCGCTCGTCGTCCTCCATCTCGACCTGCGAGATGGCGGTCTCGCACTCGGGACACCAGATCGCGGGCGCCTTCTTCCGGTACTCGCGGTCCTTCTCGTAGAGGTCGAGGAACGAGAGCTGCGAGATCCGCTGGACGCGGGGTTCGATCGTCTTGTAGGTGTTGTTCCAGTCGATCGAACAGCCGAGGCCCTGCATCTTCTCGGTGAACTCGTCCTCGTACTGCTGGCAAACCTCGCGGCAGAGCTCCTGGAACTCGCGGCGCTCGTAGTCCTGGTGGCGGATATCCAGTTCCTTCTCGGTCAGGCGTTCGCTGGCGATCCCGTTGTCGTCGTAGCCGAACGGGAAGAGCACGTCGCCGTCGGCCATCCGCTGGAACCGCGCGGCGAAGTCCTGCAGCGTGTGACCGTAGAGGTGGCCCATGTGCAGGCTGCCCGAGACCGTCGGCGGCGGCGTGTCGATCGAGTAGACGGTGTTGGGGTCTCGCTTCGCGTTGCCATCGTAGGCGTAGACGTCCTCGTCGACCCAGCGTCGCTGCCAGCGGGTCTCGACCGCTTCGGGGTCGTAGTCGCCGTCGAGGCTGGGCTCGTCGGTCTGTTCCGGGGCGTCCATGCTCATGCTCTCACCGCCCGATGTGGGCGTCGTCGATACGTCCGGATGCGGGTCCGAAAGTGCGGTCGGCTATCGTCCATAGTCGTCGTTGTGCTGTGAATGCCGGTCGGCGACAATACATCCGTCGAAACGGGGTAGGAGATGCGGGGCTACGGGGCCCCTACCAAAACGGCGCCGCGCGGGCGGTCGGACCGATCGGCCGAGGCCGCGACGGACGGGCTCATACCACCTCTTGCCCCGGGATCCGTGTTAGGTGTTTCGTCGTTTGCTTGGTCCTTCGTCGCGACGCACCGTCTGCGTCGCCCGGTCGAGCGCTCAGAGCAGCCCGACCAACGGCACGACGCCGAACCAGGCGATGTAGCTCAACGACGCAACCATCAGCCCGTCGATCCGGGCCGGCATCGCGGCCGGGTCGACGCGCGTTCGAACGAGCCAGGCGATCGCGATCGCGTGGGGGACGCTACCGGAGACGAGCGGATCGTAGGCTGCCGGGACCGCGCCGGTGACCTGCAGGGCTAACCCGGCGAGGGCCGCGAGCAGCGCTGCGGCGGTCGCGACCGCCGCGGCTCCGTCGACACCGAACCGGACGGCGATCGTCTCCTTGTCGGCGGCGCGGTCGGCCGCGACGTCCGGCAGGCCGGCGAGGGTGATCGCCGGGACGATCGACAGCAGGAACGGCAGTCCCAGCAGCCACGGCGTCGGATCGCGCCACGACCCGCCGAGGAAGACGAACCCACATAGCAGGACGCCGACGCTGTGGGTCGCAGCCACGTCGAGTTCGCCGAGCGTACGGTAGGCCAACCGCAGGGGCGGCGCCGTGTACCCGAGCGCCAGGCTCGCCAGGCCGCCCAGCAGCGCGGCCGTCGCGAGGAGCGAGCCGGCGACGAGCGCGAGGACGGCGAGCGCGGCGCCTGCGGCGAGGACGAGGGCGACATAAATGCCGCGACGGAGCGACGCCCGATCGAGGGCGCCGTCGACCAGCACCCGCGAGCCGCCGGTGAACGGCCCCGCGAAGGTGTTCCGGCGGTCAGTCTCGTAATCGTAGTACTCGTTGCTCAACACGGTCGCCGCCTCGAGGAAGAAGAGAAAGCAAAAGCCGGCCCAGAAGACCGCCGTAGAGAAGACGTCGCTCGACCCGGTCGCGGCCAGCGCGCCGACGGCGTAGGCGATCCACGCCATCGGGTAGAACTGAAGGCGGAGGGCCGTGAGCCACGTCGCGATTCGGCGCTTCGCTCGCGTCGCGGGCGACTCGGGCCCGTCGGCCAGGCTGCGTCCGAGTTCCCGCGCGTCGTCCAGCCACGCCTGGCGGTCCGCCGAGTCCGAGTCCTCGATCGGACCGACGTTCGTGGCGCGCGTGGTCCGGACGCCCGCGTACCCGAGGGTAGCGCGCTTGACGGCGTTGGTGCCGGGTCGGCGAAGGATCCAGCGATAGACCCACCCGGGCGTGTCCATCGTCACGATCAGTTCGGCGGTTTTGTCGTCCAGCAGCTTCCGGCGGCCCGCGCCCTCGCCCTCGTCGTAAAACGAGAACGCGAAGCCGGGGGTGAAGACGCGGTCGAAAAATCCCTTGAGCAACGCCGGCATCGTCCCCCACCAGTTCGGATAGACGAACGCGAGGTGGTCCGCCCACTCGATCCGCCGCTGGGCCTCGACCAGATCCTCCTCGAGCGGCTGCTCCTCCGGGCGCTCGGTGCGGACGTGCGGATCGAACTCCATGTCCGCCAGGTCGAGTCGGCGGACGTCGACGCCCGCCTGGCGGGCGCCCTCGACGTACGCGTCGGCTAGGGCGCCACAGAAGCTATCGGTCCGCGGATGCCCCAGAACGAGCAGGACGTTCATTGACCGGCTTCGAATTACAGCCGGACCGTTGTAAGGCTACGTCCGGCACTCGTCGCGCCGTCGGGCGATCACGAGCCGAGTACCGGAATCGATCGGTGGTGGATGATCACTCGTCGGGCCCGTTATCGGAGTGGGCCCGCACCCACAGTTCGCCGATCCGAGAGAGCCTGGTCCGATAGGACTTCCCGTGTTCCTCGCGCTCGATGTAGCCCTTGCCACCGGGGCCCAGGCGGTCGACGTTGTAGATCACCTTCGAGCGGAAGCTGTCGGTGTACTCCTCGTTGAGTTCGCGGGCTAGCGATTCGGCCAGTTCCGAGACGGAGTCGAACTCGCCGTCCTCGCCGAGCTTGTAGAGGATGAGTTCCTCGAAGGGCTTGACGTTCGAGAAGGAGGCGACCGGGAGTTCGACGATGTGCTTGCCGTCGATTTCCTTGGCACCGATGGTCGTTCCGCGCTCGTCGAACTCGGCCAAGAGGTCGCGGGCGCTCGCCAGGCGGTCTGCGAGCCGGTCGTCCTCGATCCCCGCGGCGTCGTCGCCGTCCCCGCGGAGGTCCTCGAGCAGCGCGATCTGTTCGCGGAGTTCCTCGGCGAGTTCGGTCTCCAAGTACTTCTCGGGGGCGGTGTAGTAGGTGTGGATCCCCTCGCGGTCCTCCTGGCGCTCGACCATCAGCGAGTGGGCGGCGTTGGCGAAGGCGAAGCTCACGGTTCGGGGCATCGCGGCGACGTTGACCCAGACCTCGTTGCCCGCGTCGAGTTCCGCGGTGATGAGTTCGTAGGCCTGCTCGAAGGCCTCGTCGTAGTCGTAGACGTCTTCGAGGACGAACCGTTCGGTCTCGGCGCCCAGCAGGTTCGTGAAGTCGGTCTCGAGTTTCTCCGAGAGATGCCGCGAGTACTCGACGTTGGCCTCGCTGCCGACGGCCCCCTCCAGTAAGATCACGCTGTCGACGTCGATCTGATCGCGCACGAGCGGCGCGATCAGCCGGTCGTAGTCGAAGCCGACCGGGACGATGTGGGTTTGCATACGGGGTACGTAGCGGTGGAGTTTATAAAAAGCACCACTCTCCGGTCGGTTGATACCCGCGGCGGCGCGCGTCGATATCTCTCGTCCCGGCTCGATCGGTTCAGGACGTGTAGCCTAACGCCTGGAGGTGTTCCTCGACCACGTCTTCGTGAACGGCGTCCGTTTCGGCGGGCCGTTCCGAGACGGTCTCGCGCCGCTCTCCCGATTCGACGACCAACCAGGGAACGATTCGCAGTTCCGGTACCCAGACGTACCCCGGGTGTTCGTACCGGTTGCCCGTCAGCCTGGTATAGAGGTTCGTCGCCTCGCCGAGCAGTTCTCCGTGGTCGGCGGTGACGACGGTCTTTCCGTCTACCCGTTCGAGGAACCGCCGGACGTAGTCGAGGACCAGTTCCAGATTCTCGACGTACACCTCCCGAATTTCGTCCGAAGAGACGTAGCCGCGTTCGGCGGCATCCAGCAGGTACACCATGCCGCTCGAACGGCTGGTCACGTCAGTGTCGGACGCCCACGCGGAGAATTCGATGCCGTGGTTTGCTCGGAGCCGCTCGCGCAGCGCCTCGGCTTTCGGGCCGAAATACGGGCCGTGGGGCTGCATGAAATGGACGAGCAATCGCTTGTCCTGATTCCGTTCGTGAGCGTCGATGGCCTCGTCGCAAACGACCTCGGGATGGTAGTTCCGGTAGAGTTCGCTATCGAGGACGTCTCGTTGGGACTCGGGGTACGTAGAGACGAATTCGTGGAAGGTGTCGTCCGCGAGGTGATGCGAAAACCCGTTGGCTGAAACGTAGACCGTATCGTGGAACGTCCCGTTGGCGAACGTCTTCTGCATAAACTCGTTGCTCGTCGACGCGACGGACACGGCGGCGTTCAAGTCCCCCTCTATGGAATTGTATTCGGAGAAGTAATCGAATCGACAGGCGTCCAAGATGAGCAAATTGTCCCAGTCCGCTTCCATGATGTTGGTTGGGCGCCCGTACTTCCGATAGAAGACGTGCTTCGTTACGTCGCCGTACCGTTCTTTGATCTCGTATTTGAATTTTTCCGGGTTCCTACATGCTTCGATGAAAGTAGAGATATTGTACTTTTCGGGGCCCAGATCCATCGTTTCGGGGTTCTTTAGACCGATCAATTAGCTTTTCGATTAGTGGCATATGGGATGAATTATAGCTTCGGTAACGGATCGGCGCGTTCGGACGAGTCCACCTGAACCGACTCCGGGGAGGCGCCGAACTGAAACCGCCGTCCCGTGAGGCCGTAACAAAACTGCTCGAACACCGCTCGCGGAGGCGCTCACTCGGTCAGAGGCAGGAGAATGCCGAACACGAACGGAGAGAAGAAGCCAATGAGGAATCCAACAATCGTCAGCGCGAAGAACAGCGTGTTCTCCCACTGGGGCAGCGAGCCGAACAGCGCGTGACCGACGAGCTCGCTGCCCGCGCCGATGACGAACAGCGCGAGACCGAGGAAGAACCCGGTCTTCGTTAGTCGCGGGTAATCGGAGCTACTGTAATGTGCCATATCGGGAGATAAACGCCCCATCCGTTAACTATTTCGACACTCTGACAGCGGTCGATCGCCGGCCGTCCCCGATCGCCGTCCGAGGGCGTTCGCCGCGGCCGGCCAGGCGGTCTCGATCGCGATCGAGGGAGGAGTCGTCACGTCGAGCCGGCGTCGTCGGCCGCGGACCCGAGCTCCAGTCGCCGGAACACGTCGACGACGATCTCGCGGTCGCGGTCCGGATCGACGTCCAACGCGGCCCCGAGCAGATCCGCGTCGGGGGCCTCGAGCGGGAGGAGGCCGCCCGCCATCACGTACGCGTCGTCGTCGGGCCAGACGGCGGCGTGGGCTTCGGCGTCGATCGCGGGACGCTCGGCGGCAGCCGCTTCGTCGGCCGCAGTTTCCGATCCGGTCGCGTCGGACTCGCCGGCCTGGCCGGCCGATCCCGCCGAGCCCGTCGGGTACGCGACCTCGAGCACGGTGAGGTGGCCGACGGTCCCGTCGGGGCGGTCGATGTACTCGCTGGCCCGCTCGCCGCGGACCGTGATCCCGTCGTCCTCGAGGGTGTCGACGAACTGCTCGCGGACCTTCGGTGCGGCCTTGTCGAGCGCGTTGTCCGGGGAGAGGCCGACGAGAGAGAGCGAGGGGCTGATCGAGAGATCGACGGTGAACAGCGACCGCGCCGGGATCTCGCCGTCCGCGCGGAGCTGATCGAGCGCGTCGGCGGTCGGTCGGTGTTCGAAGACGGTCGTCTCGGCGGTGACGGTCGCGAGGGAGAGGCTCCGTTCGTCGGTTCGCGATCCCAGGCGGCGCCAATCGTCAGCGACCGAAGGCGGTAGGTCGAGTACCATTGTCGCAGCGTATGCGAGCGGGGCCGTTCAGCGTGGCGGTTGCGATTCCGGAGCGGGGGTCAGTCCGCGCCGAGGCCGTCGAAGTAGATCGCGCGCCGCTCGGCGCTCGCCGGCGACGTCACCAGGGAGACGGCGACGGTGACGGCCAGGCCGAGTCCCATGCCGACCAGGCCGGCCGACCAGCCCGCGTAGGAGCCGGGGACCGCGGTGAGGAAGAGACTCAGCACGTAGAAGGCCTGGCTCGCGAGGATCCCGGCGGTGATGCCGGCCCGCGTGGTGGGTCGCCAGTAGAGCGCGAGCAGCACGGGCAGCGCGAGCTGCGCGAAACCGCTGAAGGCCGCGTCGCCGAGTTCGAACAGCGTCGCGGGCCGTCGCAGACTGGCGAGAAAGGCGGCGGTCGCGAAGGCCACGACGACGCCGCGGGCGATCAGGTCCTCGCGACGCTCGGAAAGGGTGCGTCCGAAGGATGTGAGGAGCGGCCGGCACAGGTCCCGCGTGAAGTACGACGAGCCGGACAGCAGCATCGAGTCCGAGGAGGACATCATCGCGGCCATCGCGCCGGCGATGACCAGCGCGGCGAACCACACCGGCGTGTACTCCGCGAGGATCGCGGGGAGGATGTTGCCGCTTGCAGGCATCTCGACGCCGAGGCCGCGGGCCCAGGCGCCGAGCATGAACGAGGGGACGAACAGCAGGACGCAGAGGATCGGCCAGAGGGCGAACGAGCGCTTGAGCACGGTCCGCGAGCCCGCGGCGAAGAAGCGCTGGTTGACCTGCGGGAACATCGCGACGCCGAAGCCGATCACGATCGCCGTCGAGAGCATCCACTGGACCGTGTAGTAGTCGCCGCCCAGCGAGAGGAACCCGGCGGTCTCCTCGCTTTCGGCGAGCGCCGCCGTCGCCGCGCCGGGGCCGCCTACGGACGCGAGCACCCACAGCAGCGCGACCCAGGTGGTGACGAGCATGAACGCGCCCTGGAGCGTGTCGGTCCAGGCGATCCCGCGCATCCCGGCGACGACGACGTAGAGGATCATAAACGCCGTGATCAGCCCGGCGCCGGCGGCGTAGGAGACCGTCCCCTCGGTGAGCGCTTCGAGGGCGGTGCCGGCTCCGACCTGCTGGAGCGTGACGTAGGGAAACAGCCACAGCAGGCTGATTCCGGCGACGAGCCCTCGGAGCCACCGCGATCCGAAGCGGTCGCCGAGCATCTCGCCGAGCGTGACGTAGCCGTACCGCCGCCCGAGCAGCCACTGCTTGTAGCCGATCACGTACCAGAGCACGGCGAAGATGAGCCCGTCCATCAGTCCCATGACCAGCACCCACTCGGGGCCCTGCGCGTAGGCGACGTTCGGCCCGGCGAAGAAGGTAAACGCCGACAATAGCGTCGCGAAGGTCGTAAACAGCAGGACAACCGTCCCGAGCGTCCGACTCGCCAGGTAGAAGTCCTCGGCCGTCCGGTCGGTCAGCCGATAGGCGACCAGGCCGACCGCGAGCGCGACCAGGAGGTAGCCGACGACGATGGTCAGTTGCAGCGAGACGGCCCTCATCGGAACTCACCCCCGGGTCCGGTGTCGGACCCGCGAGCGGGGTCGGGCCGCTCCGGCGACGAGTCGCTCGGGTCCCCGTTCCTCGTCTCGATGCCGAGCCCCCACGCCCGCTGCGCGAAGCACCAGAAGACGACCGACGCGAGACACAGCCAGGCGACGTGCCACCAGAGCCACACCGGCAGGCCGGCGACGACAGTCGCCGAGCCCCAGAGGAACCACGGAATCGCGAGTCCCGTAAGGACGACTGCGACCGCGATCCACACCACCAGTTCGTTCCGTCGCATATGGGACGGTTTGCCCCGACATGGGTAACCCTTACTATTCGAACACCGATATCGAAGAGATTTGTTCATCAGTCCGACGACTCGGTGCCGTCCCGCGGTTGTCGCTAACTAAAATCGATCTTTCACCGAGGAAAAAGGGTATACGTGTTTGGCAGGGAATAGGAATCGAACTCGATATGGCCCGTCTGTTTCCGTTCCGCTCCGAGACGGCCGCCGAGGAAGGGAAACCCCGTGTCGTCGACCTCGAGGGGGAGGACGCCGACGCCGTGTTCGCGGCTCTCTCCTCGACGACGGCCCGGGAGATCTACGCGCGCCTCGACGAGGATCCCGCGACTCCCAGCGATATCGCTGATGCGATCGATTCGTCGATCCAGAACGTACGCTACCACCTCGAGAAGCTCGAGAACGCCGGCCTCGTCGAGGT
The DNA here is from genome assembly GCF_900110455.1 of Natrinema salifodinae. Lineage (NCBI taxonomy): Archaea > Methanobacteriati > Methanobacteriota > Halobacteria > Halobacteriales > Natrialbaceae > Natrinema > Natrinema salifodinae. Next base: position 509,778 of record NZ_FOIS01000003.1, read on the forward strand.
CGTAGACACTTGGTACTCCTCGCGGGGCAACGAGATGAGCGTCTACGCGACGACCGACGGGCCGCTGATCGTGACCAGCGACGAGTCGAAAGCGACGAAACTGAAGGAGGCGCTCTCGCGGCTGATCGGCGGCGTCGGCGCG